>JAZRNV010000059.1:0-3098 GCA_045648425.1 Acutalibacteraceae bacterium
ATGTTAAAAAGCCACGATACGCGTCAGCGTTATCGTGGCTTTTTGCCTTTTATTCCACTAAAAATTTATCTTTTTTAGGTGCAAAACCGATTTCGTCCCTAATCACAACCCCCTAAAGCTCACAGTTTTTTTATTTTCAGCCCCTTGTCTACAGATTTTAAAGATGCTATAATACTGTAAAAGGGGTGAGGTTATGATTTGGTTGTGGATAGGTGCAGGCGCACTCTTGCTTTTGCTGTCGGCGGCCCTTGTGATTACATATATTTGCTTTAGGTTGGCCTTTTATGCTCCTGACAGAGAGCCCGAAAAAATAGGCGTGGGCGACCTGCCCGAGGGTGAGGTTTACGATCCCTTCAAAGAGCAGATGGAGAAATGGCTGCAACAGACCAAGGGGATGACTTTCCAAGAATATTCTATAACCTCCTTTGACGGGTTGCGCCTTTTCGGAAGATTTTACGAATATGAAAAGGGAGCCCCAATCGAGCTTATGTTTCACGGTTACCGCGGCACCGCTCTGCGTGATTTGTCGGGGGGAGTGCAGCGCTGCTTTGCCCTTAAAAGAAGTGCTTTTATAGTTGACCAGCGAGCCAGCGAAAAGAGCGGCGGCAACGTCATATCTTTTGGCGTGAACGAGCATCGAGACTGCCTTTTGTGGGTGGATTTTTTGATAAAGCTGTTAGGCCCCGATGTTAAGATTATTCTTACGGGCATATCCATGGGCGCCTCTACCGTATTGATGGCGGCAGGTCATCCCTTGCCAAAGAATGTGGTGGGAGTTATCGCCGACTGCGGTTACAGCAGTCAAAGAGATATAATCAAAAAAACCATACGGGATATGGGTCTGCCTGTTGAGCCGGGCTACTTTTTTGCCAAGCTGGGGGCGCGCATATTCGGCAAATTTGATTTGGACGGCTACACTCCTCTTGATGGGGTAAAAAGGTGCAAGGTGCCCGTTATTTTCTTTCACGGCGAGGATGACAGCTTTGTGCCTTGCGATATGAGTCGTGAGAATTATGCGGCCTGCGCATCAGATAAACGGCTGGTTACGGTGAAGGGTGCAGGCCACGGGCTGGCTTTTCCCGTTGACCCCGATGGGTATATAGCTCACCTTGAGGATTTTTGGGAAAACTATATGAGTAAGCTGTAAAAAAAGCACAAAGTTCTTTTGAACTTTGTGCTTTTAATTATAAGACCCGGGATGAGCAAAAATGTTAAGCTTTTTATAGAGCTATATACCAAGCGGCGTCTTTGATAAAAGCCCTAAATGATACAAACCGATTTCGTCAAAGAAGATTGATGTATCCTAAATCGGTTTTTCCGTCAATTTCTCTGATCCAGCAATTCTTGGGGTTTTTCTCCTCGTGATACCATTCAGGAGAATAGTGGAACCAACGCAACAGGAAGGTTCGTAAAGTTGTTCCGTGAGTAAAAATGAACAAGGTATCTACTCCGTGTCTCTCCAGATCACGATGAATAGTTCCCATAAATTGATGTATTCTTATTGCAACGTCAAAGGGACTTTCCCCCAAGGGGAGTCTTGCGTAAAACTTACCGAAATTAGAGCATTGCCGTTTATATTCAAAATACTCATCGGGATATAGTTTTTCCCATTCCTCATCCGGAACGGAATCAAACAAACCAAACTGCTGCTCAGTTAGGGTGATATCCTCCCGAATATCTTGAATTCCAAGAAATTTATTGAATTCATCACAGGTTTGCCTTGTCCTCAGATACGGACTTCTCCAAATCCTTGCGGTTGAGGTGTCGATGCCTTTTTTTCGACAGTAATTCGCCAGCCACTCTCCGTTTTCTCTTGCCTGATTCTTTCCGTTTTCTGTGAGTGAAACAAGATGATCGGGTATTCTTTTTTCATAATTTGCGCCGATGTTGGCCATGGATTCGCCGTGTCTAATTAAAAAAATATGCACTTTCTTGCCCTCCTGCTTTGAAGTTACATCCACATTATATCGCTAAAAAACAAAAACCGCAATCCCTTTGTATTAGGATTGCGGTTTTTTGTTTGCGAAAGAGCGACCAAACGGAGCAAAAACGAAGTAAAAGCAAGCAAAAGTAGTGTGCTTATCCACAGTTTGCAAGTTGCTCTTTGCACCAAGCAAATAACCTTTCGGACATCTTGTTAAAATCGACTTTACCACCGTTTTTAAGATATACAAAAGTATCTATAATTGCTTTTTCGTTTGATGCTGCCAAAAATTGCAGTTCTTTTTGTTGTTTGACGTAGTTTCCTGTTTGTTTGAATACAATTGCTTGTATTACAAAAGAAGCAGATTTATATAATCCTCGTAAAATATCCTCGCTTTTTTCGTGGAGCATATTGTGAACACATCCGTGATATATGTTGCACACGCCGATTTTAATCGCTCTGTTCACAGCACTTTCATCAATAACCGCCATCACCTCGTCAAGGCTTCCCTTAATTGGTGCGGTATCGTTGCAAAACTGGAACAAATCCGACGGCTCCCAATTCATAATTTCCTTTTTACCTGAAAGGAAACCGCAAATTAAATCCCTATGTGGCAGAGTATCCAGCATTGTATTATAGGTTTGAATGTCCGTAGTAGACAGTTCATCCAGAATTACTACAACATCAATGTCACTTGTTTCTGTCGCTTCCCCTCGTCCGTAGCTCCCTTGCAAACCAACAAACCATACGCGGGTATCAAAGACTTCATGCAGCTTACCTTGAAATGAATGTAGCCAATTTGTTATATCTATCATTTGGTGTTCTCCTTTGCGGTATTGATGGAGGCAATGAGCATAACACGAATGCTTGCGCAGGCAGAATCAAGAGCTTTGTATTCTTCTTCAGATATATAGTTGGTTTTGAACAACAGTTCTAACCAATATCCAGTTTCGGTTGCTTCTTTGAGCGCGATTTGAAGTTTTGCAATAAAGTCTGCTTTGCCATGAGCATATTGCGCTTCCCGGATATTGGCACCGATAGATGTGCCACTTCTGCCAATTTGATTAGAAATGATAGATTCTCGTTTTTCTTTTAGATATTTGACGAGGTTAATAATGGATACTGCAAAATCCATAGATTGTGTTTTCAATTTGCTTTCTGACATAATGACACC
>JAZRNV010000060.1:0-20711 GCA_045648425.1 Acutalibacteraceae bacterium
TGCACGTGTAAAGGTTGTTAAAAACAAGGTTGCACCTCCCTTCAAAACTGCTGAATTTGACATTATGTATGGCAAGGGCATCTCTAAATCAGGTGAAATTGTTGACCTGGCCGTTGATTTTGGCATTATTAAAAAGAGCGGCGCCTGGTTCAGCTATAACGATGAGCGCCTGGCTCAAGGCCGCGATAATGCCAAAAAGGTTATCGAGACCAACAAAGAGCTGGCCGCCGAAATTGAGGCAAAGGTTTTGGCCTGCCTCAAGTCGGATGATTCTGCCGCCGCGGCCGATGATGAGCCCGTAGCCGTCATCCCTGCCGCCGATGTGCCCGAAGCACCCGTGCCCAAGGTAAAATCCAGAGTTAACCTGGATGTGGATGTTGACGACTGATGATAATCAAACGCATTGCCATCAGAAAAGGCAAAATCAACGCCATATTTTTTGATAACTGCACCGCCGTCCTTGGTGAACTGACCGATGACGGCGGATTAATCCTTGACCGAGGTCTGTGCGAAAGCGAAGGGCTCAAGGTGGGGGATGATATAAGCGAAGAAAAGCTGGAGTCGCTGGTGGAGCACTCGGCCTGTCTGAGAGCAAAAAGCCGTGCCGTCTGGCTGCTTGAAAGCCGTGACTATACTCAGCGCGGAATGTATAACAAGCTGCGCCCCCTTTACGGTGAGTACGCTGCTGAATTTGCCGCGTCATACTGCGCCCAAATAGGGCTGATTGATGACGAGCGGTTTGCCGAACGAATGGCATACAGCTTAAGTCAGCGAGGGGTATCCGACCGCGAGGCGGTGCGTCGGCTGATATCTAAAGGAGTCGCCCGTGAGGTGGCCACCGCAGCGGTAGAGGGTGCTCAGTCTGACCCTGCCGCTCAGCTTGAGGATATTATAAGAAAAAAATACGCCCTTCGGCTTGAGTCGGGGGATAAAAAAGAAACCGAGCGTGTTGTTGCCGCCCTTGCTCGAAAGGGCTTTGGCTTTGGCGACATACGCAGAGCCATCGCAAAATTCAGCGATGCCGAAATATTTGAAAATTAAGGGGAAAAATATGTCCTGCAAGGTTGGAATGATTAGCTTGGGTTGCCCCAAAAACCAGGTGGATGCCGAGCTTATGCTGGCCCGTCTGCACGAGGGTGGCTACTACATAACAAATGACGAATCAAGCGCCGATGTGGTGGTTATAAACACCTGCGGCTTTATTGACGATGCAAAAAAAGAGGCCATCGAGAATATACTTGAGATGGGTGCCCTCAAGGCAGAGGGTCGCATCAAAGGTATCGTGGTCACGGGCTGTCTTGCCCAACGCTTTGGCGAAGAGGTAAAGACCGAGTTGCCCGAAATTGACGTTGTGCTGGGCATAGGTGAAAACTGCGACATCTGCCGAGCCGTTGCCGCCGCCTACAAGGGTGAGGGCTACTGCAAAATAGGTGACAGCTCATCCCTCTGCTTCGAGGGTGAGCGAGTGTTAACCACTCCCCGATACACCGCCTATTTGCGTATATCTGACGGCTGCAGCAATCACTGCACCTATTGCACCATTCCCAAAATTCGCGGGCCCTTCCGCTCACGCAAGCAGGAGGATATTGTAGCCGAGGCCGAAAGACTTGCCAAGCGCGGCGTGAAAGAGCTGGTTATCGTTGCGCAGGATACCACCCGTTACGGTGAAGACATATACGGTGAGCTGCGCCTGCCCCGTCTGCTTGACTCCCTTTGCGAAATTGAGGGCATCCGCTGGATTCGTATGCTTTACACCTATCCCGACCTTATTACCGACCAACTGCTTGAAACAATGGCCCGTCAGGACAAGGTGCTCAACTATCTTGACATTCCCCTGCAGCACTGCAACAAGGATGTTTTGAAGCTGATGAACCGCAAGGGCGACCGCGACAGCTTGACGGCGCTGATTAAAAAAATCCGAGCCAAGCTGCCCGACGTGACCCTTCGCACCACCTTTATAACAGGGTTCCCCGGGGAAAGCGAAGAGCAGTTTACCGAGCTTTGCGAATTTGTTAAAGAAATCGGCTTTGACCGATTGGGCTGCTTCCCCTACTCCGCCGAGGAGGGCACCCCCGCTGCCCGATTGCCCCACCAGCTTGAGGATGAAATCAAACAGCGCCGAGCCGAAATTATTATGGATATTCAGTCTCGCACCGTTGAGCAAAACAACGAGAAAAAGCTGGGCACCCTTCAGGAGGTGCTGGTTGAGGGCTATGATGACTACATCAAGTGCTATTTTGGCCGCACCGTAGCCGACGCCCCCGAAATTGATGCAAAGGTGTTTTTCTGCACCGACGGAGTCGGCCTTGCTGACGGAGACATAGTCACCGTCGAAATAACCGACACCATCGAATATGACCTTTTAGGAGCAATGATATGAACCTACCCAACAAATTGACGGTTTTGCGTATAATTTTAGTGCCTGTTTTTCTTGTGCTTTTAATGTGGAATTTTCCTCATCACTATCTGGCGGCCCTCGCCGTGTTCGGCATCGCCTCCTTCACCGATATGCTGGACGGCAAAATTGCACGCAAGCACAATCTCATCACCGATTTAGGTAAGTTTCTTGACCCTCTTGCCGACAAAATGCTCACCACCGCGGCCTTCTTGGGCTTTATGGCCTGCTCTGTCGGCAGCCGTTTTGACGGCGGTATGCTGCAAATGCTTATGTGGGTCAACTTTATTGTGCTGACCCGAGAGTTTATGGTTACCTCTGTTCGCCTTATGGCGGCAGGAGGCGGCACCGTCGTGGCAGCCAACATCTACGGCAAGCTTAAAACGGTTTTTCAGATTATTGCCATTCTTGCCACGCTGACCTTTGAGTGGATTATCGGCCTTGAACTCAGCTTTTTGCCCGATACTCTGTGCAACATAATGGTTGTCGTTTACACCGTGTTTATCTGGCTTTCAACGGTTATGGCCGTCATTTCGGGCATAATTTATCTGTGGCAAAACCGTAAATTCTTTAAAACAAAATAAGGGGTTTACATTTTGCCCTTTTGCGTATATAATATTATAAACAAGCGTTTATCGGGATTAGTATCCAACCGTCAAAGCGGCAGAGATTGGGCCTCATCGGCTGAAAGGGCCCATCGTAATTGGGGTTGGTGAATGCACCCGTCAGCTCACGGAAGGAACTGCCCTTGGGCACAGTAAAATCCGTGCGGCCAGCCCCGTTATCGGCTTCTGAGTTATCAAGTTCGGAGTGGAACCGCGGCTTTAACAGGCCGCCTCCGTCGTTTGCAATTTGTGCAAACGGCGGTTTTTTGTTTTATCTCTAAAAAGGAGCTTTATATGTTCAAACGACTTAAAGAGGATATTCAAACCGTTCGCGACCGCGACCCTGCCGCTCGCTCGGTTATTGAAATATTGCTGTGCTACCCGGGCATTAAAGCCGTGCGTATGCACCGCCGTGCCCATTGGTTTTACAAGCACGGCCACAAGCTTATCGCCCGTATGATTTCACAGCGCTGCTCTCGCCGCTTCGGTATCGAAATACATCCCGGTGCCACCATCGGCCGCCGTCTGTTTATCGACCACGGCACGGGAGTGGTTATCGGTGAAACAGCCGAAATAGGTGACGACGTAACCATCTACCAGGGTGTTACCTTGGGCGGCACAGGTAAGGATGTAGGCAAACGCCATCCCACCATTGGCAACAACGTGCTTATCGGCTCGGGCGCCAAGGTGCTGGGACCCTTCCGCGTGGGAGACAACTCCCGTGTGGCTTCAGGTGCAGTGGTGCTCAGCGAGGTGCCCGATAACTGCACCGCCGTGGGTGTGCCTGCCCGAATTGTTAAAAAAGACGGCGTGCGAATTGGCCTTTTAGACCAGATTCATTTTACCGACCCTGTAGCTCAAGAGCTTAACCGACTGCAAAACGAAATAAACGAGCTTCGAGCCATCATCAACAAAGAAAACAATTAACCAAAAGAGGGATTTTATTATGAAGATTTTTAACACCTTAACCCGTCAAAAAGAAGAATTTGTCACCGTAAAAGAGGGCAAAGCAGGCATATACGCCTGCGGTCCCACAGTTTACAACTTTATTCACATCGGCAACGCCCGCCCCCTGTGCGTTTTTGACGTGCTTCGCCGCTATCTTGAATGGCGGGGTATGGAGGTAAATTTCGTTCAAAACTTTACCGACATTGACGACAAGCTGATTAAAAAAGCCAATGAAGAGGGCATCACCGTGCCCGAGGTAGCCGAGCGCTACATCGCCGAGTTTTGGACCGATGTTAAGGGCATGAACATTCGACCTGCCACCACCCATCCCCGCGCTACCGAAAATATTGACGAGATTATCGCTCTCATCAGTTCGCTCATTGAAAAGGGCTACGCTTACCCCTCAGGTGGTGACGTTTACTTCCGCACCCTCAAATTTGATGAGTACGGCAAGCTCTCTCATCAGCCCCTTGAGGATTTGGAGGCAGGCGCCCGCATTGACGTAACCGAGGTTAAGGAGCATCCTATGGACTTTGCCCTCTGGAAGGGCGTTAAGCCCGGCGAGCCCTTCTGGCCCTCCCCCTGGGGCAACGGTCGACCCGGTTGGCACATTGAATGCTCCGCAATGAGCCAAAAGTATATCGGTGACACCCTCGACATCCATTGCGGCGGTCAAGACCTTATCTTCCCTCACCACGAAAACGAAATTGCCCAGTCTGAATGCGCCTGTGGCAAGCCCTCTGCAAACTATTGGATGCACAACGGCTATATTAACGTGGACAACCGCAAGATGAGCAAGTCCCTGGGCAACTTCTTCACCGTGCGCGAGGTGGCTGAAAAGTATGGCTACGAGCCCATCAGATATTTGATGATTTCTTCTCATTATCGCAGCCCCATTAACTACTCGGTTGATATTCTTGAACAAAGCAAAAATGCTCTTGCCCGTCTTTATACCTGCCGCGAAAACCTTGTTTTCCGCCTTGAAAGTGCCGAAAGTGGCGATTTAACCGCCGACTTTGGCAAGTTTAAGGATGAGTTTATCACCGCTATGGAGGATGACCTTAACACCGCCGACGCCATTGCCGCCCTCTTTAACCTTGCCAAAGAGATTAACATTATGCTTGGCGGCACCCCCTCGAAGGAGGATTGCTCCGCCGCTTTAGCCCTCTTTGACGAGCTGTGCCAGGTGCTTGGTCTGGTTTATAATATTGACAAAGGCAACGATATTGACAACGAGATTGAAGAGCTTATTGCTCAGCGCACCGCCGCCCGTAAGGCAAAGAATTTTGCCGAAGCCGACCGCATACGCGATCAGCTGAAGGATATGGGCATCGTTTTGGAGGATACCCCCCAAGGCGTTAAGTGGAGCAGAATGTAACGAATTGCCCGCTGGCATAGAGCCGTCAAATCATAAAAAAGACTCGGGAAATCCCGAGTCTTTTTATTTTGTATAGAAGCAATCGTTTTGCCATTTTGATGGATTGGTGTCGATATAATTCCAGATTTGCAGATAATCCTCATAGCTACGGATTATGTGGTCGTGAAAGGAACGCTGAAAAATATTTCGCCCCACCGCTTTATTTACGAACCGTTTTAAGGTTGAAACCGCGTGTGAAATTATGCTGTTCGTAGGGGACGGCGCCTTCGACGTCCCGTTGTTTTCAACGGCAATAATTAAGTGAATGTGGTTAGGCATAATGACAAATTTGTCAATTGTGATTTGGGGTATGTTGTTTGATGATAAAATATATTTTTCAACAACTTTTCCCTCGGTTGATAAATGAGTTTTCGGGACGTCGTGGGCGCCGTCCCCTACAACTTGACCTAAAATGCAGTCTTTATTATGGGTGCAAATCGTAATAAAATAGTACCCGTTACTGTTGTAATCAAAGGTTTTCAGCCGCGTGGGTTTGCGTTGGGGTAATTCCATATTCATCACCAAAAAGATTATAGCATACGATTTTACCAAACACAATAAAAAGGAGTGGTTTAGACCACTCCTTTTTATTTATTACAGGCCTAACAACTGCTTTTTCTTTGCGTCAAATTCCTCTTGGGTAATTACGCCGCTGTCGAGCAGATCCTTAAACTTTTTAAGTTCATCGGCTGCTGACGGTGCAGGTGTGCTTTGTGCTTGAGGTTGCGAAGCTGTTGCTGCTTCCTCTTCGGTTATATCTGCAACATCAACCGAGTTGCACTTGGGACACTTATCGTAGTCAACGATTTGGCTCTTGTTATCGTTGGCGTTGCCTGATTATATTTTTCCTTCAAATTGGCAAAGGTGCTTTACGGATGCCATCAATCCCTCAAAGGTATCGGGGGTAATGGATTGTGTGCCGTCACACAAGGCGCAGGCAGGATTGTTATGCACCTCTATCATCAATCCGTCGGCTCCGCTTACCACCGCGGCCTTGGCCATGGGTGCCACCAAAGCGGCCATTCCCGTTGCGTGGCTGGGGTCAACCACAACAGGCAGGTGAGTCTTGGCCTTCAGCACGGGCACACAAGACAAATCCAAGGTGTTTCGGGTAGCGCTTTCAAAGGTGCGAATTCCTCTTTCGCACAAAATGATTTTTTCATTGCCGCCGGCGGCTATATATTCAGCGCTCATCAGCAAATCCTGCACGGTGCTGGAAGCCCCTCTTTTCAGCAGGATGGGCTTGTCGCATTTGCCCAGCTCCCACAGCATATCAAAGTTTTGCATATTTCGAGCGCCCACCTGAATTATATCCACATCGTTGAACAGGTCAATGTTGGTAAGGGACGTAAGCTCGGTAACTATGGGCAGACCCGTCTCTTTTTTTGCCTCTAACAGCAGACGCAGACCCTCGGCCTTAAGTCCTCTGAATGCATAGGGAGAGGTGCGGGGCTTAAAAGCACCACCGCGCAAAAACTTGGCGCCTGCCGCCTTTACGCGGTGAGCAACCTCAATAAGCTGCTCTTCACTTTCAACCGAGCAGGGGCCTGCAATAACGCCAAAATGCTTGCCGCCCAAAAGGGCATCCCCAACACCGATTTCGCTGTCTGCGGTGTGAAACTTGCGGTTTACCAGCTTGTAGGGCTCGCTGACGCGGCGTACCGCCTCAACAATCTCGTTTTGCTCAAGCAGCTCTATATCCAGCTTGCTGGTATCGCCCACAAGGCCAAAAACAGTGGTATCACTACCTACGATGGTATGCACCTCTACTCCGTGAGCGTGCACATTGGCCATCAAGCGTTCTATGCTGTCTTTGGGCGCGCCGTTTTTAAGAATAACGATCATTTTAGGTCACTTACCTTTAAAAAATATAACTAAATAATACTCCTGTTTTTTTCTCTTGTCAATATAAAAGATATGGTGCAAAGGGGTTATCCTCTGCACCATTTTATCAAAGCTTATTCGTATTCTACCACGTCTGCCCACTTGAGCAAAAATTCTCTTTCTTCGGGCTTGCCTTTAACCGACTGGCTTGCGGCTACAATAGGCATCCACTTTTGAACATACTGACGGGCAGTATCGCTCTTTTTGCAGAAAAGATCGAGATACTTTTTAGCCAGCTCCTCCTGACCTGCAAGACAGAAAATCAGATAGGTGCGTGCCACATCGGCAGAAGCGTTGCCTTGGGTGGCGTGGGCCCAGTCAATGATATAGGCCTCGCCCTCGGGAGTGATAATTACGTTTGAGGGGCGGAAATCGCCATGGCACACCTTTTTGTGCTTAGGCATTCCCTCAAGGCGGGTGTGCAGCTCATAACGGGTGGTGGCATCCAAATCTGCCTCGCTGATTTTGCGATTCATCTTATCCTTCAGCTTATTGAGCATAGGGCAAGCGGCAGCGTGTGCCTTCATCTGCAAATCGACAAAAAGCTCAAGATACTCGTCTATCTTTTCGGGATGCTCCTTCATCAGCTTATCGAGAGAGGTACCCTCGATATAGGTGTAGGCGATGGCCCACTTGCCGTCAACGGTAAGCACCTCTTGCAAACGGGGAGTGTTAAGCCCGGTTTCTTCTACGCGGGCCTGATTAAGGGCCTCGTTAAGCACATCTGCCTTTGAATAATGGGCATCGAAAACCTTATAGCAAAGGTCTCCGTCGCGATAAATGGTTTTGCCGTCGCGGTTGTAAATAACATTGTTCAAATTCATCTCGGCACCCTCCTTAAACCTTATCGTGTTTGCCATAATAGGCGTTGATATACATCTGCTTGATTTCACTCATAAGGGGATAACGGGGATTTGCACCTGTGCACTGGTCATCAAAGGCCTGCTCGGTCATCTCGTCAAGACGAGCCATAAAGTCTTGCTCGTCAACGCCGTAATCCTTGATAGAATCCTTAATGCCCACCTTTGCCTTGAGGTCGTTAATGGCCTTGATAAGTGCCTCTAATTTATCCTCATCGGTTTTGCCCTTAAGGCCGAGCGCGGTAGCAACCTCAGCATATCTTGCAAGGGTGTGGGGGGGGTCATACTGTGAGAAGGTGCCCATCTTGGTGGGCTTTTCATCAGCATTAAAGCGGATGACCTGCTCTATCATAAGAGCGTTGGCTACGCCGTGGGGCAGGTGGTGGAAGGCGCCCAGCTTGTGAGCCATAGAGTGGCAAACACCCAAAAATGCATTGGCAAAGGCCATACCTGCACTTGTGGCGGCGTTAGCCATCTTTTCCCTCGCCTTAACATCGGTCAGGCCGTTTTCATAGGCGCGGGGCAGATACTCAAACACCGTCTGCAAGGATTTGATTGCCAAGCCATCGGTGTAATCGGTAGCCATAATTGAAGCGTATGCCTCAAGAGCGTGAGTAACGGCATCTATACCCGATGCGGCAGTCAGACCCTTGGGTGCAGACATATGCAAATTGGTGTCAACAATGGCCATATTGGGAAGCAATTCATAGTCGGCCAGCGGATATTTTACACCGCTGGTTTCGTCGGTTATAACGGCAAAGGGGGTAACCTCAGAGCCGGTGCCTGCAGAGGTGGGAACAGCAATGAAATAGGCCTTTTCGCCCATCTTGGGGAAGGTGTAAACGCGCTTTCTTATGTCGATAAAGCGCATTGCCATATCCATAAAATCAACCTCGGGATGCTCGTAAAGCACCCACATAATCTTGGCGGCATCCATTGCCGAGCCGCCGCCCAATGCGATAATAACATCGGGATTAAAGGCGCTCATCTGAGCGGCGCCTGCCTTGGCACTGGCAAGGGTGGGGTCGGGCTCAACGTCAAAGAAGGTGGTATGAGCGATGCCCATCTCGTCAAGCTTGTCGGTGATAACCTTGGTATAGCCGTTGCTGTAAAGGAAGCTGTCGGTTACGATAAAGGCGCGCTTTTTGCCCATAACGGTGCGAAGCTCATCAAGAGCAACAGGCAGGCATCCTGCCTTAATATAAATCTTTTCGGGGGCTCTGAACCACAGCATATTTTCTCTCCTCTCTGCGACGGTTTTGATGTTTAACAAATGCTTTACGCCAACGTTTTCGCTGACTGAGTTGCCACCCCAAGAGCCGCAGCCCAAGGTGAGGGAGGGAGCCAGCTTAAAGTTGTAAAGGTCACCTATACCGCCGTGGGATGAGGGGGTGTTAACCAATATGCGGCAGGTCTTCATACGGGCTGCAAAGGCATCAATTTTTTCGCCTTCGGTAATAGCGTTAAGATAGATGGAAGAGGTGTGACCGTAGCCGCCGTCTGCTACAAGCTGCTCGGCCTTGGCAAAGGCCTCGTCGATGGTTTTGGCCTTATACATTGCCAAAACGGGTGACAGCTTTTCGTGAGCAAACTCTTCAGCAATGTCAACGCTTTCAACCTCACCGATAAGAATTTTGGTCTCTTCGGGAACGGTTACCCCTGCCAGCGCGGCAATGGTAACTGCCTTTTGACCAACAATTTTTGCGTTAAGTGCGCCGTTAATAATGATGGTTTTACGAACCTTTTCGGTTTCGTCTGCGTTAAGGAAGTAGCAACCGCGAGCGGCAAACTCCTTTTTCACCTTGTCATAGATGCTCGAAAGCACGATAACCGACTGCTCGGATGCGCAAATCATACCGTTATCGAAGGTTTTGGAGTGAATGATAGAGTTGACTGCCAAAATTATATCGGCGGTGTCATCAATGATTGCGGGGGTGTTGCCTGCGCCAACGCCCAAAGCAGGTTTGCCGCTTGAGTAGGCGGCGCGCACCATACCGGGGCCACCGGTTGCAAGAATTATATCAGACTCTTTCATAACCATATTGGTCATTTCCAAGCTGGGCACATCTATCCAGGCGATAATATCCTCGGGGGCGCCTGCCTTAACGGCCGCCTCAAGCACAAGCTTTGATGCCTCAATGGTGCATCCCTTTGCACGGGGGTGGGGGCTGATGATGATGCCGTTGCGAGTCTTAAGAGCAAGCAAGCACTTAAATATGGCGGTGGAGGTGGGGTTGGTGGTAGGAATAACCGCACCGATTACACCGATTGGCTCGGCAATCTTTTTGATGCCGTACTGCTTATCCTCTTCAATTATACCGCAGGTTTTTGTATCCTTATATGCGTTATAGATATATTCAGCAGCGTAGTGGTTTTTGATAACCTTGTCTTCCACAACGCCCATTCCTGTTTCGGCGACGGCCATTTTTGCCAGAGGGATTCTGGCTCTGTCTGCGGCAGAAGCGGCAGCAAGGAATATGGCATCAACCTGCTCTTGTGTGTAGGTTGCAAATGCCTGCTGTGCCTTTCTGACACGGGCGATGGCATCCTCAAGCGCCTGCACATTATCTACAATTTTATAGTTGCTCATAGGTTTTCTCCTTTTAAAAAGTGTTGGTTATCTTACGCTTAAAACTTTATCATACCCTTTTTAAAATGTAAAATACCCTTTTTGCTAAACTGTTATATCATTTTTGATATATTAAAAGCGCGTGGCTTAAAAAATTTCGTCACGCGCTTTGTAAACTTCTTGTATAAATCTTTTATCCAGCTCGGTCAGCTTATAATCACTGCGATATATAAGCACATCCCTATAAAGCTTGGTGTTGCAGCTGCACCTTTTTTGAACGAGCCCATAACGCTCAATAGAATTCTTTGGCATGGGTGATACCCACATAAAGGTATTGTGATTGTGGCTCAAAAGCTCCATCTGGCTGGCTCTCTCAAAAACAAAGATTCGCCGATCGATGTTGTCGGGCAGCTCTTCCTTTCGCACCGCCGCCATAGACAATGAGGGCACATAGGGGTCAGCGTGGGCGATTTCGGTATAGGGCTCCAAATCCTCAAAGGTGACATCCTCTTTGTCTGCCAGAGGATGGTTTTTTGACATAACGAGCACATAGCTAAACTCTGAAATCATCTCGTGGTTTAGCTTTTTGCTGTCAAGCATATCCTTAAAATAGCGGTCAAACACCTCGGCATAGCGAATTATACCCAGACGATAGCCCGCCTGCAAAATGTTCGTGATGGCTCGGGATGAGTTGGTCTCTTTATAAAACAGCTCAGCGGCACGGGAGTTATCCACCGTGGCGGCAAAGCGGGTAAAGGCATAAGACATATATCCCGAACGGGGAACAGACACAGAAAAGGACTGGGCCTTTTTTTCATTATCACCGCTGTAAATATCCTCCAGCTCTTCAATGCGGCGCAAAATCTTTTTGGCCCGCTCCAAGAACTCCTCCCCTTCGGGAGTAACCTGCATACCGTGAGGGGTGCGGTTAAAGATGATTATACCCAAGTCATCCTCAAGCTCTTTTATGGCGCGGCTCAGGTTGGGCTGGGCGATGTAGAGCTTTTGAGCTGCGCGACTGATTGACCGCGCCTTTTCCACCTCAACGGCATATTTCAAAAACATTATATTCATAGCGTGTTCCTTTAATATCAACCGAAAGTGCCCACAGAGGTCAAACCGGCAAGACAGCACCTTTGGCTATATCGGTAAATATATATTTAGTTTGAGCTTCTCTGCCCTCGTGCTACTCTATGTTATACATAGCGTACATCTGGGCATAAAGTCCGCCCTGCTTAATAAGCTCCGAATGACTGCCCTGCTCGGCAATGCCGTCAGAGGTAAGCACGGCAATGGTATCGGCATTCTTAACGGTGGTCAGGCGGTGGGCAACGATAAAGGTGGTGCGCCCCTTAGCCAAACGGTCGAGGGACTGCTGCACAATATACTCTGATTCGTTATCCAAAGCGCTGGTGGCCTCGTCGAGAATTAGTATGGGAGGATTTTTAAGAAAAACTCGGGCAATAGATATACGCTGCTTTTGTCCCCCCGAGAGCTTAACTCCCCTTTCACCCACATAGGTATTGTAACCGTCGGGCAAACTTTCAATAAAGTCGGCGGCGCCTGCAAGACGGGCGGCCTCAAAAATTTCTTCATCGGTGGCGTCGAGCTTACCGTAGGCAATGTTTTCGCGCACACTGCCCGAAAAGAGGTAAACATCCTGCTGCACAACACCGATGTTTTGGCGCAAGGATTCAAGGGTAACATCTCTTACATCCATACCGTCAACGGTGATTTTGCCGTCGCTGACTTCATAAAAACGGGGAATAAGTCCGCAAAGGGTAGTCTTGCCGCCGCCCGAAGGGCCAACAAGGGCTATTCGCTGACCCGCCTTTGCAGTAAGGTTAAGATTGCTGAGCACATCCTGCGCCCCATCGCTATAGCGGAAGGTAACACTGTCAAAAACCACCTCGCCCTTGACGTCGGTAAGGGCTACGGCATCGGGCTTGTCCCAAATTGTGACGGGGGTGTCAAGTATCTCGCAAAAGCGCTCAATGCCAGTCATTCCCCGATAAAACTGCTCGGTAAACTCAATTATACGACGCACCGAGGTTAGCAGTGTGGTAACGTAAAGCAGGTAGGCAATAAGGTCGGCGGCGGTAATATAGCCACCAATCATAAACAGGGCACCTGCCACCACCACGGTAATATACATAAGTCCGTCAAAAAATCTGGTGGTGGAGCTAAAGCCGGCCATAGCGTTATAAATCTTTTTCTTAATATTCAAAAAGGCCACGTTGCCCTTTTTAAATTTATCCTTCTCAATATCCTCATTGGCAAAGGATTTGACCACTCTGATGCCCAGCAAGCTGTCCTCAACCTGGGAATTAATATCACCGATAACCTCACGGGATTGGCGAAAGCCCTCCTTCATTCGACGGCGGAAGGGAGTGCAGACAATTATCATAAGGGGCACAATGGCAAAGATTATAAGGGTGAGCCACAGATTAACGGTGGCAAGAATGGCAAAGGATACGGTAATCTTTATGCCTGCAATAAAAAACTCTTCGGGGCAATGGTGGGCAAACTCGGTAACGTCAAACAAATCGTTGGTGATGCGCGACATAAGGGTGCCCACCTTGGTGTCGTCATAGTATGAAAACTGCAGCTTTTGCAGATGCCCAAAAAGGTCACGACGCATATCGGTCTCGATTTTGGTGCCCATTATATGACCGATGGCCGCCATATAATAGTTAGCGGCTGTATCCACAAGGCGCAGCACAAGATAGACGGCTCCAATAAAAAGCACCGTGCCAACCGTCAAAGCGGCAGGATTATTCATAGCAGAGTCGGTGATATATCTGACCATAAGAGGCAGCACCAGCTCGCAAACGGTGGTAAGCGCCGCGCAAAAAAGGTCAAAAACCACAGTTGCGCGGTGCTTTTTGAAGTAGGGCAAAAACCGCTTTATTAATTTAAAAATTCCTGTTTTGGGCTTTATTTTTTCCATAATCAAAACTGAAGCTGGCGAATGTCATATACGCCGCTGTTATCATACTCTCGGTCGGATGCCTCAACAACATCCTCCCCTTCCTTTAGGCCGCGCAGAGTAAATTCAAAGCTAAACTCCTTGGGCACCTGATACTTAGGCAGCAAATCGGGGCCACAGCTGTGTGAGCCAACGCCGCTCACGGCTCCGTCGATGCAAAGCACCGTCTTGCCGCAGGGCTCAAGCTCATAGTTGTGCTGTGCCTTTTCTATATCCTCTTGAGTATACTCAAGAGCAGAAAAGTTGAAACGTCCTCCGCAAACCAGCAGACCACCCTTGCCGGGTGCAGTAAGAGCGGCAAATTCGGTGTCATAACGGTTGCCGTTATCCTGAGGCATAATATAGTCGGTAAACATCTTGGAAACGGTGGTTACAAACCTGCCGCGGCGGCTTGCATTGTGCTTGTCAATGTAGCTGTCATAGGGGCCGTAGCCGAAGTAATCCACCTTGTCGTATGAGCGGTCGAGAGCCATTCTTACGCCAAATCGGGGCAAGAAGTGCAGCTTTTCGTTGCACTTAACATCGCAGTGGAGGGTTATATCGCCTGCACCGTTTACCATCCATCTCAGCTTGGCGTGTGCTGCAGGGGGTACGTGGTGAGCTACCATTGCAATATCCTGCTCAATCACACAGCAGCCGTTGACAACATCCACCGCAGTGGAATAAACATAGGCAGAGGAGCGGTTAATTCCCTGAGGAAGCCATTTGTTTTTATCATAGTTCTCATTATCCAGAGGGGCACGCCAGATGTTAAAGCTCATAGGTGTGGTAAGCAGCTTGTTACCGTCAAAGCTGATTTGACGGAAGGCGGCGGTGTTTTTGTCAAAGGTATGAGCAAAGCCCTCGCCGGAAATATAAACTCGGGTGTCATTCTCTTCAACATCCACTCCGTGAGCGGGTAACGCGGCAGAAATTTTTGCAGGGTTGACAGGCAACTCAAACTGAGCAAAGGCCATCAGCTCGCCCTCTTTGGTGAGCTCGCCAAGACCAAGCTGAACAAAGTTAAAGTTAATATAGCAACGGCCGCTTTGGGGCAGCTCATACTCAATATTCACCTGACGGCTTGAGTGAGCAGGAATTGCCAGGGCGCCCAAGCTGCCCGACTGAGTAACCTTGCCGTTGCAGGTAATCTCCCACCTGCACTCAAGTCGGCTGAGATAGATAAAATCGTAAAGGTTGTGGATGATGAACTCGCCCTTTTCAAGATCAACGGGCTCAACTCTTGCGGGCTGAATTACATACTTTAGCTCCTTCAGTCCGTCAGAGGGGGTGCGGTCGGGGAAAACAAGTCCATCAACGCAGAAGTTGCGGGAGTGGGGCTGCTCGCCCGAATCGCCGCCGTAGTAAAACATGGGCTTGCCGTTGGGGGCCGTGCCTGCGTAGTGAGCGTGGTCACACCACTCCCAAACGAAGCCGCCCATATGATTTTCGTGCTTGTAAATTACATCCCAATAATCCTTAAGGTCGCCGGGGCCGTTACCCATAGCGTGACAGTATTCGCAAAGCACCATGGGGCGAACTGCCGAGGCCTTTTCATCACTGCAATAGGCGTCACAATGGTCGGCGTGGGGATACATTCTGGAATAAACGTCAGATTTGGTAACTTGCATAGTTGAAAGGTCGTCATAAACGGCGTAATCATTTACACCCTCATAATGAACGTATCGGGTGGCATCGCGGTCGTGGCACCAGTCAATAGCCGCTTCAAAGTTTTGACCGTAGCCCGATTCGTTACCCATGCTCCACATTGTAACACAGGGACGGTTTTTATCACGCTCAACCATCATCTGAATGCGGTCAAGGATGGATTCGCGCCATTCGGGGCGATCTGCTTGATACTCCCACTGTGACAGACCCAGCCATCCCATTCCGTGAGTTTCAATGTCGGCCTCGTCAAAGACGTAAAAGCCGTACTTATCGCAAAGCTGCAAGAAGCGGGGGTCGTTGGGGTAGTGAGAGGTGCGAATGGCATTAATATTATGGCGTTTCATAAGGGTAAGGTCCCGCAGCATATGCTCCATATCGCACACCGTGCCGGTATAGGGGTCAGAATCGTGGCGGTTTACGCCCTTAAGCTTAATTGCCTTGCCGTTAAACTTAAAGATGCCTTTTTCAATAACCGTCTTTCTGAAGCCAACCTTTTCACCGATATACTCGCCTGCACAGTCAATAAGCAGGTTGTAAAGCTCAGGGGTTTCGGCGCTCCACAAAATGGGGCGCTCAACCTTAAAGGTGGCAACACCGTTTTGGTCGGGACGGGTTTGGCCCACATCCTTGCCGTCGGGGTCAACAAGGGTAATAACGGCATCCTCGGGGTTGATGACATCCAGCTTAACGGTAAGGGTGGCAGAGCGCAAATCTTCCGCCAAATCGGGCACAACATAATAGTCGCGCAAATGGCCCTTGGGTCGACCGAGAAGGTAAACATCGCGGAAAATACCCGACCAACGGAACTTATCCTGATCTTCAAGATAACTGCCCTCACACCATTTCAAAACGATAACGGTGATGCGGTTGGCCCCATCCTTAAGGAAAGGAGTAATGTTAAACTCGCTGGTCATGTGAGACACCTGGCTGTAGCCCACAAACTCGCCGTTTATGTAAAGATAAAAGCAAGAATCCACGCCCTCAAAGACGATGTATTTTTGCATACCCTCCCACTCATAGGGAGTGGTGAAATCGCGGCTGTAAACACCGCAGGGATTCTCTTTTGGAATATAAGGGGGATCTACGGGGAAGGGATATTCGATGTTGGTATACATCACCTGATCATATCCGTATTTTTGCCAAACGCCGGGCACATCCACCTGCTTTGCAGAAAGGGGCAATGCCGGATTAATTATGGTTTCAGGCACCTTTTCAATGCTTTTAAAATATTCAAAGCTCCACTTTCCCGAAAGCAAACCAAAGCGGTCGCTATCCTCACGGGCGCTGTCAAAAATATCCTTGGCTGTGCCAAAGGGAATATAGTAGGCGCGATTTTTTTCGGTGCCCAAATGAAGAGTATTGAGGTCTTCAAAATATCTGGTTACTTTCATCGATTTTAATCTCCTTCTGTTAACAGTGTGGTTATATAGAGGGGCTTTTGACCCAAAAAGTGCACTCGTGAAACTCTTTTTGAAACAAGGCAAACGCTTTCATAATTAATGGTGCCTGCACGCTCTGCAAGCTCCTCAACGGGTAAAGAGAGCTGTCCGTCTGTGCCGAAAAGCACCGCCTTGTCGCCCATTTTAACGTTAAGCCCTGTAACATCAATCATCAGCTGGTCCATACAAACGCGGCCGATTACCCGACCGTAGCCGCCGCCTATAAGCACACGGCTGCCTGTATATCCTCTCAGATATCCGTCAGCGTAGCCCACCGACAGGGTGGCAACCTGCATATCCTTAGGAGCGGTAAAGGTGCGACCGTAGCTTATATCTTGCCCTGCTTTAAGGGTTTTGACCATACTTACCGCCGAGCAAAGAGTCATAACGGGCTTAAAGCCGTCAACCTTTATATCGGCCGAGGGCCTTAATCCGTAAAGAACTATGCCTGCGCGCACCATATCCAGCGCACCCTCGGGCAAACTGAGCGTGGCGGCAGAATTGCTGCAGTGGCAAAGCTCAAGCTTTATGCCACTTTCTTTAATTGTTTTGGTGGTTCTCAAAAAGCTGTCAAGCTGTGCCTGTGTATAGCTGCCATCCTCATCCCCATCCTTATCGGAAGAGGCAAAGTGGGTAAATGCTCCCTTAACCTCAAGGCCGGCAAGATGACAGGCATCGATGGCCTCTTTTATGCCATCCTCGGTGCTTACGTCAAAGCCGATGCGGTGCATACCGGTGTCAAGCTTGATATGGGCCTCAACCGTAACGCCCGCCTTTTGGGCCTGCAAAGACAACTGCTCGGCATATTCACGGCAATAAACCGTCTGAGTTATTCCCTCTTTATGAAGTATGTGGGCATACTCCGCAGGGGTGCAGCCAAGCACAAGAATAGGTGTTTTAATCTCTGCTCTGCGCAGCTGCAGGGCCTCTTCCACATTTGATACGGCAAGCCAATCGGTGCCGACGCTCACAAGTGTTTTTGCCACCTGCACTGCACCGTGGCCGTATCCGTCCGCCTTAACAACGCTCATAACCTTGCTGCAGGGGGCGTAACGGCGAACCAAATTAAAATTATTTACAAGGGCATCGTGGTCAATCTGCGCCCAGGTTCTGTGTAAAAACTCCATAAATCACACTCCAAATCCGCCATCCACCGAAAGCACCTGGCCGGTAATGAAATCTCCGTCACAGGAGGCCAGATAAGCCACCGCCTTGGCCACATCCTCAACCTTGCCGATACGGCAAAGAGGGGTTTGGTCGGCAAGGTCGGCCAAATCCTCTGCCGACAATCGCCTGTTCATTTCGGTGTCAATCACGCCGGGGGCAATGCAGTTAACCGTTATGCCCGACGGCCCAACCTCTTTGGCCAGCGCCTTGGTGAAGCCGATTACCGCTGCTTTGGTGGCGGAATAATGCACCTCGCAGGATGCTCCTACCCGTCCCCACACCGAGGATATGTTAATAATCTTGCCTTTTTTATTGTTTATCATTTGGGGCAAAACGCATCGGGTTGCATTTAAAACCCCTTTTATATTAATGTCGATCATTCTGTCACACTGTGAGGAAGTGATGTCGTTAAAAAGACCCACATATGACACAGCCGCGTTGTTTACAAGCAAATCAATGTCGCCCAGTTGTCGGCGCACCTCATCAACTGCGCGGCCAAGAGCGGCGGCATCTGCCACATCGGCCTTGATTTTGAGGGCTCCTGCGGATTGGGCAATTTCGGCTGCCGAATCATCGCTGTTAAGATAGCAAAAGGCCACCTTCCACCCCGATAAAGAGAGCTGTTTAACAATGGCGGCGCCTATTCCGCGACTGCCACCCGTAACAAATGCAACTGCCATTTTGCCCACCTCCTATATCTAAAAATATATAATGACCCATTCTCTTTTATTATCCACAATTTTGAACAAATTGCAATAGATTTTTGAAAAATAGCCCCGTTTTTATCCACTCCAAAACCGGCCGTTGACAAACAGAAAAATAGGTGCTATAATAACAGAACAAATGTTCGGTTAAGAGGTGAACACTCAGGTGGACAGGGTTATTTTGCACAGCGATTGCAACAATTTTTATGCCTCGGTGGAGTGTATGCTAAACCCCTCCTTAAAGGGTAAGGCGGTGGCTGTAGGCGGCAACGAAGAGGAGCGTCACGGCATCATTCTTGCCAAAAACGAGGTGGCCAAGCGAATGGGCGTGCAAACAGGCGAGACCCTTTGGCAAGCTCGTCTTAAATGCCCCGAATTGGTTATCGTTCCCCCTCACTACGAGCAGTATGTAAAGATTTCTCAAGCGACCCGTGAAATTTATTATGACAACACCAATCAGGTTGAGCCCTTTGGTCTTGACGAGGCCTGGCTTGATGTAACGGGCGAGGACGGAATGGGTGCCGCCGAGCGCATCAGCAGCCGCATTAAGCGTGAGCTGGGCATAACGGTCAGCATAGGTGTTAGCTTTAACAAGGTTTTTGCCAAGCTGGGCAGTGACTACAAAAAGCCCGATGCCATTACCTTAATCACTCGAGATAATTTTAAAAGCATTGTTTGGCCCCTGCCCGTTTCCGACCTGCTGTATGTGGGGCGCGCAACCACAGAAAAGCTGCTCAGGATGGGCATTCGCACCATAGGCGAGCTGGCCGCCTTCCCCGTCGTTTTTCTGCGCAACCGCTTTGGCAAAAACGGCGAAATGCTTTATCGCTTTGCCAACGGACAAGATACCTCCCCCGTGGCAATTTTTGGGGAGCTGCCCCCTGCTAAATCCATAGGCAACTCCATTACTACGGTGCGCGACCTTACCTGTCGGGAGGATGTGCTCAGAGTTATGATGGCCCTGTGTCAATCGGTGAGCAGCCGTTTAAGGCGTGAGGGAATAAAGTGCCGACGGGTGGCCGTTTATTTGCGCACCAACGAGCTGCTTCACTCATCCCGACAGGTTACCCTCAGCGATTACACCAATCGAGACAGCGATATTCTCTCTGCCGCAATGGGGTTGGTCGACCAGCTGTACAACCTGCGCATTCCTCTGCGGTCGGTGGGTGTGAGCACCTCTATGTTATCCACCACTGCGTCGGGCGGTCAAACCGACCTTTTCACCGACTATAAAAAGGTCGAAAAAATGGATCGCCTTACCCAACAGCTGGATAAACTGCGCTCAAAATACGGCAGCGGAATAGTTTTGCCCGCTACCCTGTTGGCCGATCCCGAGCTGACCGCCTTTGAATATGGATATCAGTTCAATCCCTTCGGCATAAGAAGCGGAGCAGACAACGCCGGCAGACAAGACCTGCTTGCTGCACAAAATAATTAAACCCCGTCACTTCCGCAAAAACGCGCATAGTGACAGGGTTTTTAATTGTTTGCTTTATTCTGTGTTAAACAATTTCTTGCTCTAGATTTTTAAAATATTCTGTGTTAAAAAACTCTGTAATGGTAATGTCAAGGCCGTCACACAGCTTTTTAATCGTGGCAACTCCCGGGTTTTTGCTTTGGTTATAAAAAATAGACTTTACCGTTGTGTACGGAACGCCTGACAAACCGGCTAATCGACAATAACTTATGCCTTTTTGATAGCACAGCTCTTCAAATCTTCTTTTGACCGCATCGGTTACATTCATAATCATCACTCCTGATAAAACAAGTTTACAAGTTCTATCGGAAGCGAACAGACTATATATTATACTTTTATATTATATATCGTCTGTGTTCAGCCACACGCCTTATAATTTTTCTATAATTCATTTTTTCGCCTCCGAGGAACAGTATACTATATATCGTCCATCGCAATTTGTCGCCCTTTGTCGATTAAAACAAAAAACAAAATCCCCCTTGGCACCGAAGTGTCAAGGGGGACTTTTTAGTTAGTTATCAGTCAATCGACCCAAACCTTACAGAGCAACGAAGGTGAAGCCCTTCTTCTCTACGAAGGTCTGAACAGAAGAACCTGCAATACCGTTTAC
>JAZRNV010000061.1:0-30146 GCA_045648425.1 Acutalibacteraceae bacterium
AGCGTTATCGTGGCTTTTTGCCTTTTATTCCACTAAAAATTTATCTTTTTTAGGTGCATGCAGTTTTGCAACTGAAAATTTTGCCCCAATGCAAGTCTTTTGCCTGCGGTAATACTTTGTGTATTACAAAGGAAAAAGTTGCAGCAGTGGGGTGAAATTTTGTTTCAAAACCGATTTCGTCCCTAATCACAACTCCCTAATTGTGCTCGGTTTTCTTTTTTTCTCCCGGGGTACAACGTTTCATAATCTTCGGAAAGATAATCAAAAACAGCGTAAAGCAAATAGTGGCGGCAGTGGCGTCGGCTACCGACTCGGCAAGATAAACACCCTTTACTCCCCAAAAATTTGGCAGCAGATAGGCCAGGGGAACAAGCAAAATGATTTTTCTCAAAATTGCTATAAAGAGAGATATTTTGGCTTGTCCTAAAGCAATAAAGGTGTTTTGACAGCTGCGCTGCAAGCCAAAAATAATTGAGCCGGTCAAAAACAGGGGCATCATTTTATCCACAAGAGCAATCAGCTGAGGGTCATCGGTAAACATTGAAGCGTAAAAGCCGGAAAACAGAATCATTGAAAGGGTGAGCACAAAGTTAAAGGAGAAAATCACGCTAAGCATAATTTTAAAGCCCTGCTTAACTCTTTTTGCGTTGCCTGCTCCATAGTTGTAGCTCAAAATTGGAGTTACCCCTTGACCGAAGCCAGTTATAGGAACACTTGCCAACTGAACGGTGCTTTGCATAACCGTCAATGCACTTACATAAATGGGACCGCCGTAGGTTTGAAGCTGGCTGTTAAGAGCAAAACCGATAACGCTTTCGGTGGTGCCCATAATAAAGGGAGCAATGCCCAGCGCAGCGATTGAGCCGATAATCTTAATGTCAGGAATCATAAGCTGTGGCTTAATACGCAGTGATGCTTTTTTTGACATCAGAAAGCTCACTGTGAAAAAGGCGCTGAAAAATTGAGAAATAACGGTGGCAAGAGCCGCTCCCGAAACGCCCATATCAAATGCAAATATAAACAGAGGGTCGAGGGCTATGTTAAGCACGGCTCCTATTATAACAGACACCATTGCCACATCGGCGCGGCCCTGGCAGGATATAAAGCTGTTAAGGCCCACCGAAAACATAACAAAAACTGTTCCTGTAAGATAGATTGAAAGATAATCGGAGGCATAGCCAAAGGTGGATTCATCGGCACCGATAAGGAGAAGCAAATTGTCCTTTATAAGAAAAGCCACAGCACCGCAGACTATACCGAAAAACAACAGCAGTGTTACTCCGTTTGCCAATATTTTTTCCGCTCTGTCGCGGTCACCCTTGCCCAGCGCAATGGACGCCAGGGGAGCACCGCCGTTGCCTACAAACAGTGAAAAGGCAGCTATAAGCATAATAATAGAACCGGTAATACCTACACCTGCCAGGGCGGTTGTGCCGATTTTTGGGATGTGACCGATATAGATGCGGTCAACAATGCTGTAAAGCAAATTAACAAATTGCGCAGCAATAGATGGCAAGGCCATTTTGAGTATAAGGGGTAACATTTTGGCCTTGGCAAGCTGTTCTTCGCCTTGTTTCATATCGACACCTCCTGACAGAATTTAATATCATAAAAAGAAAAACAGTCGCCAAAAGCGACTGTTTGTTGTGTCGGCACCGACCTATTTTCCCGGGGCGTTGCCACCCAAGTATTTTCGGCGTTCGTGAGCTTAACTTCTGTGTTCGGGATGGGAACAGGTGGACCCACACGGCAATAAGCACCGACTCGGAACAAGCAATATATTAACACAGCCGCATCTGTTTGTCAAGTATTATTTTTAAAAAAATCAAAAAACTTTTTATTGTTCAAAAATAGAAATAAAAGCAGATACTCCGTCAACCATTTCAACACCTCTGCGGTCAAACAAAGAGGCGTTGAATTCATAAATCTTAAAGCCCTCAAAGCGCTTTTCAAAGTCGGCCTTTGTGCCTGCGGGGCAGATAATGGCATCGGGCTTTGCTTTGACAATTGCGCTGTCAGAACCGCTTACAAGCTTTTTAACACCCGATAAAGTGGCAAGGTCGGCAGTTACCGAACCGGTTGAAAGAGTCTGGTCAGCGGTGACAAAAAAAGCGATGTTGCGTTTTTGGGGGTTAGCATTGGTAAGGTCTTTAAGTTGGCTGTCGATACCTTTAAAGGTGTTGGATGCATTTCGTGCGCCTGTTATTTCACCGCTCATAAGCAGGGCGATATCATTGTACACACCGCTCAGCTCAACATAACGGGAGACAGCTCTAACCTTTGCCACCTTTATGCCTGCATCGTTAAGCAATTTAACATCATTGTCATGGCAATAATCTGCAGCAAACACAAGGTCGGGCTTGGCTTCTTTGATGATATCGATTTTTGGCATTGCCGACGTGCCGTAACGGGTCAGTTCCTTGTCGGTTACACAGTTGTCAGAAACGCCCACCAGCTGTGCCTCAGAGCCCAAAGCAAATATAATATCTGTGACTTCGGGAGTCAGGGATATAACCTTTTGAGGGCATTTGTCCAGCGTAATGTCAAAGGCAGAGGCGGGATAGTCGGTCAACGCAACCGATGAGGTGTCCTCTTTGTGGGAGGCAGAGCAACCGCACAAGAACAGAAATACCAATAAATATGCAAATAATTTTTTCATTTTGACTCCTTTCCGGAATCCTCTTTACTTTGCTTTTTGCGCAGAGATTTTTTGGGCTTTTTATGCACGGCAGGGGCAAAATAATTTTCAATACGTTCCTCCCATTCGGCCTCGTTTGTTATGCCTGATTCCGAGGTGGGAGAGGTGGCGGTGATTTTAGCCAGTATTTTATTGTATGTACGGCTGAAATTAATTCTGTAAGCCAAAACGGCACCGAGCAAATAAACGGCAACAACCATTGCTATGATGGTTGAGGTCATATACATATACTTAGCGGCCAGACGGATGGATTCGTGCAAATGCCTGGAGGAAGCGAGGGAGGTGTTGGCTATATAGAAAGCGGCAAAGGCAAGGGTGCAGGAGGATGACAGCAAATATTTTTTGAAAAACAGCAAAATATCGCTTGCGATAATTATTATTAAAATAATGGTTGCGTTGCGTGTGTCAACTGCAAAAACCGAGCTGTCTGTACCAAGGTTGTTTATCCACAGACCCAAAACCTGAGCGGTAAACATTATGGTGTTATAAACTGCTGCAAGCCAGGCCAAAACCACGCCAAACTTAAACACCTTGCCCGAGCTGTAAGAAAACATTGTGGACTTTTCCTGCATTTCAAGAGTAGCGTGCTCTTTAAGCATGGTATCGGCTTTTTTAGAAAGATAACTTTTCATAACATTAATCCTTTGATGTGCAATATTTATCAGTTAAACTTGGTTGTGCCTTCACAGTAGTTGCCCAAAATAACAAAGTCGGGCAGCTCCTTTGCCAAAGTTGCAAGCACGCCTGCAACCTTTTTATCGTCAAGATTGCCGCTGAAATCAGCATAAAAAAAATATTCAAAACGGCTGTTTTTTATGGGGCGTGATTCAATCTTGGTCAAGCTCATAGAGCAGGATGCAAAATGGTTGAGCACCGACAGCAATGAGCCGGGCTTGTCGTGACCCGAAACGGTAAAAACAATGCTGATTTTATCTGCTCTTTCGCATCGTTGAGCAACAGACGAGATAGAAACAAACCGTGTAGTATTTGCGGTGCTTGATGCGATATTGCTTTTAATTATATCAAGCCCCCACATATGTGCGGCTTCTGCCGAACCGATGGCCGCAAAGGATTTGTCCTTTTTTTGAGCTACCGTTTTAACGGCAACAGCGGTGTTGCTGCATTCTATCGGCTCCAGATGCAATTGCTCAATAGTGTCTGCACATTGGCGCAAAGCTTGAGGGTGAGAGATAACTTGTTTTATATCCTCAGCTTTTGCCCCCGGGCAGCAGATAAGGTTGTGACCTATTTCGGCATCAATGCTTTCTGCAATAAGCAGACGGCGATTAATGAGCAAATCGTAAACCTCGTGAACCGAACCTGCCCAAGAGTTTTCAACGGGTAAAATTCCGTATTCAACCTTGCCTTCGCTGACCTTTTGGCAAACATCGGCAAAGGTGTCGCAATAGGTTATGACGGCATTGGGGTAAAGGGCGGCACCTGCGAGTCCGCTATACGCTCCTTCAACACCCTGGCAGGCAATGCTTTTTACCTCGGGATGGGGCTTGATAGGCACAAACTCGCGCACCGATTCGCTGTCTACAAATTGGTATTGCAGGGCCTTTGATTGCTCCATAATAGAAGCAAAAATCATACGCATGCCATCCCCTTGGTCGCCTGACATTTGAGCAACCTTATCAAGAATCTTGGCCTCTCGTGTGGCATCCAAAACAGGCATACCCTTTTCTCGTTTATATTCAGCGACTCTTCGTGAACAGTCCATCCTTTTAAGAATAAGCTCAACGAGCTGACGGTCAATGGAGTCTATGTCTTGCCGAATTTGGTCAAGCTTCAAAGCCATCCACCCTCTTTCATAAGGTCGCAAAGGGCGATGCAAACGGCGCTTTCTATAACGGGTACTGCGCGGGGCACAATGCAGGGATCGTGACGTCCTCGAAGGGATAATTCTTCCTCCTGCATAGTGTTAATGTTAAGGGTGCTTTGTGGGGCTCCCACTGAAGGCGTGGGCTTTACTGCAACTCTTACGATTAGGGGCATTCCCGTTGAAATTCCGCCTAAAGCGCCGCCGTTGTTGTTGGTTTCGGTGGCGATTTTTCCGTTTTTGTTGATATAGCGGTCGTTGGCCTCGGTGCCTCGCATTTCGGCAAAGCTGAAGCCGGCACCAAACTCAACACCCTTAACGGCAGGCACGGCAAACAGGGCAGAGGATATGACACTTTCAATTCCGCGAGCCATTGGCTCACCAACACCTACGGGCAATCCTGTCACGGCAACTTCCACAATACCGCCTATGCTGTCACGGTCAAGACGGGCGGCTTCGACGGCAGCTCTCATCTTTTCTTCAACGCTGCTATCAATAATGGCAAAGGATAACCTGTTTAATCCTTCAAGCAAAGAAGGGTCTGTGTTGGTCATATCAAAAGCTGTGTCTTGAATGTCACCGATTTTTAAAATATGACCACCTACAGCAATGCCCTTTTGCTCAAGAGCTGTGCGGCAAACCGCACCTGCAAAAACTATAGGAGCGGTCAGTCGCCCTGAAAAATGGCCCGAACCTCTGATGTCAAAGTGCCGGCCGTATTTTGCCATTGCAGGAAAATCAGCGTGAGAGGGACGGGGAGTATCTTTAAGATAAGAATAATCTGACGAGCGGGCATCGTTGTTTTCGATAATTCCGCAAATAGGCATACCCGTAGTGTAGCCATCCATTACACCCGAAAGAATTTGAACTGTGTCTGATTCTTTTCTGGGGGTAGAGGTTGCATCCCTACCCGGGGCGCGACGAGCCATTTGGGCGCAAATATAAGCTTCGTCAACGGGCACGCCGGCAGGCATACCGTCAATTACGGCACCTATGGCTTTGCCGTGGCTTTCGCCAAAAACTGCCACGCTGATTACTTTACCGATTATTGATGACATCTGCCTTACCTCCCAAAGAATTATACACCTCAAAGAAATTGGGGTATGATTTGCTCACCGAGTGAGCATCTTTAATAATTATTTCACCATCAACGGCCGATGCTGCGCAGGCAAAAGCCATAGCAATTCGGTGGTCGTTTGCACTGTCTACCGTGCCACCGTGACCCTTACCGCCAAAGATGGTGATTTTATCTTTTTCAAGCTTGGTTTCAATACCCAACGCTTTAAGTCCGTTGGCAACCGACTCAAGACGGTCACTCTCTTTGATACGCAGACGAGCTGCGTTGTATATTGTGGAGGTTCCTTTTGCAAAGGCCATGGCTACAGCTACGGCAGGAACCAGGTCGGGGCATTGAGAAGCATCCATATCTGTTGCCACAAGGTGTTTAGCAGGGGTTAAGCTGTAAACGCCATTTTCATAGCATATACCAACCCCCATTTTGCTGAAAACATCCAAACAGGCCTTGTCCGGCTGACGGGAGTCGGGACTTAACCCTATTAAGCTGACAGAGCTGCCCAAAGCCGCTGCTTCAAAAAAGAAGGCGGCTGCCGACCAATCTCCCTCCACAGCAATGTTGGTGGAAGAGAGGGTGCCCGATAGGGTATATTCACCGTCATTGATTTCAACTTTACCGCCAAAGCGCTCTATCATTTGGCAGGTCATGGATACGTATGCCGCTGATTCAAGTTGGGTTTTGAGGGCTATTTTTCCGCCCGTTATGCTTTTTGCAAACAAAAGCCCCGTAAGATATTGAGAGCTGACATTACCTGCTATATAAACATCACTGTTGTCAAGCTTACCGCTTATATTAAGGGGCAAATAAGAATTTTCGGGTCGGTTAAAGTGAACTCCTGCCGGGGTTAAGGCGGAGATAATATCTTCAATAGGGCGATGAGGCAGACGGCCCTTGCCAACAAAACGCGCACTTGTTCCGTAGGCCGCGGCAACCGGAATCATAAATCTTAACGTGGAGCCCGACTCGCGACAATCGATAACGGCCGACTGCGTGGGCACGTCAATGCCCGTTACGGTTATGCAGCCGTCTTTTTGCGTAGCTTTGCATCCCAAAGCGGAAATTGCGCTAAGGGTTGCCTCAATATCGTCACACAGGGTAACGTTGTCTATTCTGCTTTCACCTTTTGCAATGGCAGCTGCAATAATGGCGCGGTGAGCGGCGCTTTTTGAGGATGGCACCTGCACCTCGCCACTTAGCTTTTTGCCGGTGAGTTTAATATCCATAATACACCTTAATCAAGAATATATATAAAACAATAAAATTGTGTTGCATTCAAAATCAGTGGGTGCAAATGCACCAAAATAAAACCGCTTATAACGGGATTTAGGTCGAGATGGGTTGCCCCATCTCGACCTTTTAACAAATAAAGATAGATTTAAGCTTTAGCGCCGATTTTCCAAACACCGCGGCATCCGCAGTTGGTCCAAACTTCGTTATACTTACGGTTAAATATGATGTAGCCGGGTTTCTTACCGCCGTCGGGGCCTACACTGCCGTCGCCGGGGGCGCGACTGAGGTTAACCCAAGTTTTACCGCCGTCGGTGGTGCGTACAACGCCCACCTGGTTGCAGCGTGCGGTAGAGGGCATAGAAACGTAAACATTACCGTTTCTGGGGTCAACGTCAAAGTGAGAGCCGCCGCCAAAGGAGTTTTTCATAGCAAGGTCCATTTTGCCGGTTGATTCGTTATAGGTCTTGATAGTGCCGGCTGCAAGAACGAGCAAGCGCTTGTTGAACTCGTCGTACTTGATGTCGGAAAGACTTTCAACCATACGGAGCTTTTGCCAGGTTTTGCCGCCGTCGGTAGACTTAACAACCTGATAAGGGCCGTCTTTACCGTAAAGAACTCCATCTTTTGAGCAGGTGTATACGCCTGTGCAGCCATTCATCTCTGTCCAGGTTTCACCGGCATCGTCACTGCGCCATTCACCGACAAACACAACCTTGTCGTTGCCGATGAGACCGTGACCGACTTTGTCGCCCTTAACCTGATAGTCGGTTGTGTTACGCTTGGTGCCGCCTTCGGTCATAAGAACGATGTAATAATCTTTTTTATCGCTTGTTGCAATTGCAGCAACCTTATCCTTGCTGATGGGATATCCGCCGTAGGTGTAGCCGCCCCAAGAGTTGCCGTTGCAGGGGGTGTATACCCAAGTCTTACCGCCGTTGGCAGTAAAGGCACCGCTATAGTCCTGGTTGGAGCAGAAAATAAGGTCGTTGTTGTTAACATTCATATAGATGCCGGTGGTGCAAGAGCCGTTATAGCCACTGCCCGACCAAGTGAAGGTTTTTGCTGCATCGGTAGAACGCATAACCATATCACCGCCGGTAGAAATGCAAACATTTGCATCCTTGGGGTGCCATGCAAAAACGGTCTGGCGAATATTGTAAGGAACTATGGACAAGGAGGAGTCAACCTTGCTGGTTTTCCATGTCTTGCCGCCGTCGTTAGAATAGTAAATTTTGCTGGAGTAAGAACCGCTTTGTGTAAGGTGGTCATCCTGCAAAACCATATTGTTGGGGTTGGCGGGGCTGACATTTACACGTGCAGGGTATCTGGTGGGGTAGCCGGACTCATTAACCTTGCTGAAGGAGTCGCCACCGTTGGTAGATACGAAGAAGCCGGTTTTTGCTGAGATGTAAACGTTGTTGGGCTTGCTGTTAACAACGCTCATACCGTAGCACTCGTCATCGAGCATTTTCGAGAAGCTCTTACCGCCATCCTTTGAACGGATAGCGCCTTTGGTGTTGGCAACATATACCCAGCCCTTTTCGGGGTGAACATAAACGATACCGTTTTCGAGGGCTTTGTCGGTGTTAACTGATTTCCAGGTTTCGCCGCCGTCGGTTGACTTGAACAAAGCGGGTGCAAGATATTCGTTGTCAATCTTTTTTGACTCGCGTATGTAGTAAATGGTGGTGCAATAGCCCTTACTCTTGTCAAAGCTTGACTTGTCATAAGCAATCTGATGACGGAAGTCGCGGTGACCTTGAACTCTTTGAGGAAGAACCTGCTTCCAGCTGTCACCGCTGTCGGTTGAAAGATAGAGGCCGTGGGTATCGCTGACGCCTGAGTCAACACCTACACACAAAACACGCTTGATGTTGCAGGGGTCGACCTCTGCACCTGAAGAAGCGCTTGCTGTGATGCCGATGGTGCAGGGCTCCCAGTTTTTACCGCCGTCTTTAGAACGGTACATACCGCCAACGTCTATGCCCAAAAAGGCCAAAGAGCCGTCGATCTGGTCAAATGAAATATAGGTGGGCCACTGGCTGCCTTCACCGCCTGCAAGGCCGAGATCGACCTGCTTTTGAGTTGTGAAGGGAACGGCAACCCAAGGAGTTTCAAGTGTGGGGTGGGGGCCTGTAGGTGTGGGAGTGGGAATTTCGTCCGAACCGGATGACGCTGCATTCGACTGAGCGCCTGATGAAGCGTCTGACTGGCTATCGCCACCGCAAGCGGCACAACCAAACAGAACGGCAAGACACATTAAGATGCAAATAATTTTCTTTGCCATAGAGTAATCTCCTTTTAATTAGTTATACAAGCATATAAGACAAATGCTCATTCATTAGCATTTTAACTCATTTAGCAGCTTAACACAAGAGTGATTTTTTAAAAAAACAAGGTTTTTTAAGTTTTTTTAAGGTGGGTTTAGTAAACTTGCACAGTTAAAGCAGTTTATATTTGTGAGTAAATACAGAAACGAAAAAATATGGCCGAAGCAGAGTGGAAAAATCTGCTTCGACCAATTTGAATTTATAGAAATTACGCCTTGGCTTTAATTTTCCAAACACCGCGGCAGCCGCAGTTGGTCCAAACTTCGTTGTACTTGCGGTTAAAGACGATATAATCGGGCTTTTTACCGCCGTCAAGGCCAACGCTTCCGTCGCCGGGGGCACGACTGAGGTTAACCCAGGTTTTGCCACCGTCCATAGAGCGCACAACGCCAATCTGCTTGCATTCGTATCCCTCAGATCTTACCGAGGCATAGATGTTGCCGTTTCTGGGGTCAACGTCAATAGAATTGCATTTGCCGTGGTTTACCGTCATGGTTTTGGTCAACTTGTTTGCGGATTCGTTATATGCATATATATCTGCACCCACAAGAACAAGTAAGCGATTATTATATTCGTCATAGGCCATATCGGTTATGCTGCTTAGTGAAAACAACGCTTTCCAGCTCTTTCCTCCGTTGGTAGAGGTAACAAGCTTGTTTTCGTCTCTGCCATACAGCACGCCCTTTTTAGAGCATGTGTAAACACCGGTGCAACCGCTCATTTTAGACCAGGTTTTACCCGCATCAGCACTGCGCCACTCACCGAGAAATACGATTTTATCGTTGCCGATTTGGCCATATCCTCGTTTTTCACCGGTGACCTGATACGACGTTGTAACGCGATTGGTGCCGCCTTCGGTCATCATAGTTATGTAATAAGATCTTTTATCCTTCGTGGTTATAATTGCGCAGGTATCCTTACTGATGGGGTAGCCGCCATACGACAAGCCACCCCAACTTTCACCCGAACAAGGGGTATAGGTCCAAGTTTTACCGCCGTTGGTGGTGAATGCGCCGTTATAATCCTGATTAGAGCAGAATATAAGGTCATAATTATTGACGTTCATATAAATGCCCGAGGTGCAAGAGCCGCTATATCCGCTGCCCGACCATTTAAAGGTTTTTCCGCCGTTGGTAGAGCGCATTGCCATATCACCACCGGTAGAAATACAAATATTTTCATTGGTGGGGTGCCAAGCAAATACTGTTTGACGAATGTTGTAGGGGATGAAAGACATAGACGAATCGACGGTGCATTGCTTCCAGGTTTTTCCGCCGTCGTGAGAATAATAGTTTTTGCTCGAATAGCTGCCGTTATCAGACAGGTGATCATCCTGCAAAACCATTTTGTTGGGGTTGGCAGGGCTTACGTTAACACGGGCAGGGTACCTTGTGGGATAACCCGATGTGTTGACTTTGGAAAAGTTGTTGCCACCATTGGTAGAAACGTAAAATCCGTCTTTAGCAGAAATATAGACGTTGTCGGGCTTGCTGTTTACAACACAAATGCCGTAGCAGGTTTTTTTCAGCATACTGTTAAAGGTTTTGCCGCCGTCTTTAGAGCGGATAGCCCCCTTTTCGTTGGCGATATAAACCCAACCTTTGGTGGGGTGAACGTATATCATACCGTTGCCGATGGCCGAATCCGAACAAATCTCTTTCCAAGTTTCGCCACCGTCGGTTGACTTAAACAGAGCAGGGGGCAGGTAGTTGTTGCCTATCTGCTTGCTTTCACGAACGTAGTAAACAGTAGTGCAATAGCCCTTTTTGCTGTCATAGCTTGATTTATCGTAAGCAATTTGATGGCGAAAATCACGGTGACCTTGAACCTTTTGAGGATTAACGTGCTTCCAGCTGTCACCGCCGTCGGTTGAAAGATACAGTCCGTGGCTGTCGCGGTGGCCCGAGTCAACGCCAACGCACAGCACTCGTTTAATGTTAGTGGGGTCCACCTCGGCGCAGGATGCCGCACTGGCGGTGATGCCGATGGTGCAGGGTTCCCAAGTTTGGCCGCCGTCTTTAGAACGGTACATACCGCCAACGTCTATGCCCAAAAAAGCCAAAGAGCCGTCTATCTGATCAAATGAAATATAGGTAGGCCATTGGCAACCTTCGCCGCCGGCGATGCCTGCGTCAGCTTGCTTTTGGCTGGTGAAGGGCACGTCTATCCAAGGAGTTTCTAAGGTAGGATGCCCTGATACATTATTACTGCCTGAGGCGGTACTGCTTACGCTTGAGATTACACTGCTTGTATTTGTCGAGGACAAGCTGCTTGTGTCGGTGGAAGATGCGCTGCTTGATGCGCTGCTTGATGTATTGCTTGAATTTGGGGTTGTTGATGAGCCATCAACTGAACTGCTGCAAGCGGCACACACTAAAGCCGTAACAACACAGGTTAATACAAAAAGTATTCTTTTTATCATATAGATCTCCTTTTAAAAATTAATTTTAACACTGCCCTCTAAAAAACGGCCAAACTCTTTGCAGTCAACGGGGCACAGATAGCTGTCACCAATCTTGCGAATAAGCACCATTCTAATGTAGTTGCCGCAACGCTTTTTATCGTTCATGGCGGATTTGGCAATTTCTTCACCGGTGGCGTCGTATTCCACCGGCAGACCGTATTTTTTACATAGCCGTTCAATACGCTCGGCGTTGCCTGTGTGGCACAGCTCTACACGTTCGGCAGCGCGGGTAATTATGCACATTCCTATCGCAACGGCACAGCCGTGAGAAATTCCCTTAAACTCCTCTATTTTTTCTATGGCGTGACCGATGGTGTGCCCAAAATTGAGCAGGGCTCTTTCGCCCGATTCGGTGAAGTCACGCTCAACAATTTCTGCCTTTATTTTTACGCTTTTTTCAATCAGCTCGTCAAGCCGTGCAAAGCAGGGCTCTTTCTCCAAAATTTCAAATATTTCGGTAGATTTTATGGCACCGTATTTAATAAGCTCACCCATACCGTCCTTCATATATTCATCGGGCAGGGTAGAAAGCACCTGAGGGTCTATAAGCACCAATGCAGGATGATGAAAGGCACCGACCAAATTTTTGCCGTTTGGCAGGTCACACCCCGTTTTACCACCTACGGAGGAGTCGATCTGCGCTAAAAGGGAGGTGGGCATTTGAACAAACTGAATGCCCCTCAAAAAGATAGCTGCCGCAAATCCGGTCATATCACCAACCACGCCGCCACCCAGGGCGACCGCAAGGTCTCCTCTGGTAAGACCCTGCTGTGCAAAAAACGATAATATCTCAATGACGGTGCCCATATGCTTGTTTTCTTCGCCGTGCTTAAAAACAAACAGTGACACCTCATATCCTGCCAGACGCAGTGAATCAAGCACGCTTTCGGCGTATATTGGGGCAACGTTGTCATCGGATACAACGCAGCATTTTTGACCGCCGCAAACCGACTTGATGGTTTTACCTGAGGTGTTAATCAGCCCGTCGCCAATCAAAATATCGTATTTATTAAGTACGTTTATCTTTTTCATAATTGCTCCTTCAAAAGCGCGACAATGCTTTTTGCCACTTGCTCTACCGACCCTTTTCCGTCAACGGTATAATGAGCGGCCTTGCGATAAAGGGGAGCGCGCAGGTCAAAAAGCTCTTTGGCTTTGGCTTTATCTCTAAACAAGGGACGGTGGGATGTGTCACCGATTCTACGACAAATCTCGTCAAAATCCACATCCAGATAAAAAACGCTGTCATCATTAAAAAGCAGTGCGTTTCTTTCAAAGGTCAGTGCACCGCCGCCGGTTGAAATTACGCAATTTTGCAGCTTTGCAGCATAAGCGCAGGCAGAGTGCTCAGCAGCTCTGAAGCCGATTTCTCCGCGACGCTCAAATATTTCGGGTATAGTGATGCCTTCGTTTTGCTCTATGATGACGTCTGTGTCGGCGAAGGGCTTGTTTAAAAGCCGCGCTAATTCCTGACCGACGCTGGATTTACCGCAACCCATAAAACCGCATAAAACGATGTTATTCATTGATTTTTCCTCCAAATGCAGACTCCATATGCGCATTGGCGTCGTCAATAAGGCGGTCGATATCTTCTTTTTTGAATTGGCCGCCATACCAGATTTCATGGGCTTTGACCGCCTGCATAACCAGCATAGCCATGCCCTCGGCAATTTTCATACCCATATCCTCCGCTTGAGATGTGAGGAGGGTTTTGCGAGGATTATATACGGCATCAAAAAGGGCGTTGCTGCCCTCCACCCGAGTAAGGTCAAGAGGTGAGCAGTTAACCTTTGGATACATACCGACGGGGGTTGCGTTTACAACGAGGTCATATCGGCCGCTTATTTGCTCAAATGAAACAAGGGCAACCGAGCGGTTAAATTTTTGCTCAAGTTCATCTTTAAGAGCAGTTCCGCTTTGGCCTCTTGCCGCGATGGTAAGACGGCAACCGCTCAAAAGAGATTCAAAAGCAACGGTTCTGGCGGCGCCTCCGCTGCCAAGCAAAAGAACATCACCTTCAAGAGATATGCCTTTTGCGGAAAGGGCGGCGCAAAAGCCGTAGGCATCTGTGTTAAAGCCCTCACCTTTGCCGTTTACACAGTTGACTGCGCCATATCTGCGTGCGCTGTCATCTAATCGGCTCAAAAAAGGGATGATTGCCTGCTTGTGAGGGATGGTGACGTTGAATCCGTCAAGCTTACAAAGTGTTTCTTTATAGCTTTGCTCCAGCAGGGCAGGGTCAACGTCAAGGATGCTGTAATTTACCTGCTTGCCCGACAGGGCAAAAAGGCGATTGTGTATAAAGGGGGACATGGTATGAACGATGGGATGGCCTATTACTGCGTATGATTTCATAGCTGTCCCTCCTTTTTAAGATGTGTTTGCATAAGCAATTTGATAAAAATATTTAAAAACCTATTGACAAAACGGCAAACAATACATATTATTTGTTTAGGCGCTGTCCGTGAGCGACAGCGTTTTGCCGTCGTTAAAAGCGGTAAGGTTTATCGTGTTAATTGCAAAAATTGCAGAAATATGATAACATAATTTGCGGGATTTGTCTATCCTCGCAAAGCAATTTTTTCTTGGAAAAGGAGTTTTTTTTATGGTATTTGAAAAGATAAGAGAAATGTTGGCAACCCAGTTTGATAAAGAACTTGACGAAATCACTATGGAAACCGATATTCAAGAAGATTTTAACGCTGACAGCATCGATATAGTTGACCTTCTTATGGCTATTGAGGATGATTTTGACATTGCCATTCCCGATGAGGATGTTGTCAATATGAAAAAGGTCGGCGACCTTGTTAAGTACATCGAAAACAATCAGTAATTAATTTACCTGCAAACACTGACCGTTTTAAGTTATACTTAAAGCGGTTTTTGTGTCAGTTTAGGGTAAATATTTAGGTTGGTGAAAAATATGCGAATTATATTTGACCGCTTTAAAAATGGGTGCAAATGTGCCCTCACCTTCAGTTATGACGACGGAAATATTGCCGACAGACGTTTGGTCGAGATATTTAATAGGTACGGTGTAAAAGCCACCTTCCACCTTAATTCCGAGCGTCTTAAGTGGGGCGGCGGCAACATAGATGTGGAAGAAATCAAGTCTCTTTATGCCGGGCACGAGGTTTCTTGCCATATGGCTACCCATCCTCATCCCACAAGAATTCCTTTTACATCCGTTGCGGCAGAAATTATGAATGACCGTCGCGCTTTGGAGTCGGCTTGCGGATATGTTGTAAGGGGTATGAGCTATCCGTACGGTTCACACAATGCTGATACTATAGGAATATTAAGGGCCTGCGGAATGGAATATTCACGCACCACTCGCGCAACCGAATGGTTTGCACCGCCCGACGATTTTATGTATTGGCACCCAACCTGCCATCATAGCAACCCCAAGCTTCATGAGCTGTTTGACAGCTTGGTCAAACCAAACCATCACGCGCCCCTGCAGATAATGTATGTGTGGGGCCACAGCTATGAGTTTGACCGTAATGATAATTGGCATATTATTGAAGATTTTTGCAAATATGCTTCAGGCCGTGATGATGTGTGGTATGCAACAAATATAGAAATATGTGATTACATAAACGCTGTGCGCCGTCTCGCTGTGGGTGTAGACGGAAATGCCGTTTACAATCCGTCAGGCGTTGACGTGTGGGTAACAGTTAACGGTGAGTGCGTAAAGATTGCTGCAGGCAGCACGGTTGTTTTTTAGAAAGGAAAAATTATGGCTGAGAAAAAAATGGTGCGCGACATCACTTCTATGGATGAGGATTTCGCACAATGGTACACTGATATTGTTAAAAAGGCAGAGCTTGCCTCCTACAGCGGTGTAAGGGGATGTATGATTGTTCGTCCTTACGGCACTGCATTGTGGGAAAATATTCGCAATTCTCTTGATGCCCGTTTTAAGGCATTGGGTCACGAAAACGTTATGATGCCCATGTTTATACCCGAAAGCTTGCTTCAGCGCGAGAAGGATCACGTTGAGGGCTTTGCTCCCGAGGTTGCCTGGGTAACCCACGGCGGTGAGGAAAAGCTTACCGAGCGCCTTTGTGTTCGCCCCACCAGCGAAACTGTATTCTGTGAGCATTACGCCGATATAATCCACTCCTATCGCGACCTGCCCAAGCTGTATAACCAGTGGTGCTCGGTTGTAAGATGGGAAAAGACCACCCGTCCCTTCCTTCGCACAATGGAGTTCTTCTGGCAAGAAGGCCATACTATGCACGAAACTGCTGAGGAGGCAATGATCGAAACCCGTCAGATGTTGGATGTTTATGCCGATTTCTGTGAGAAAGAACTGGCCATCCCCGTAATCAAGGGCAAAAAAACCGACAAAGAAAAGTTTGCAGGCGCTGAGGCCACCTATACCATCGAGGCAATGATGCACGACGGTAAGGCCCTTCAAAGCGGCACATCTCATTATTTCGGTGACGGCTTCTCCCGCGCCTTCGGAATTCAGTTCGCAGGCCGCGATAATAAGCTTGAATATCCCCATCAGACCTCTTGGGGTATGTCTACCCGTATAATCGGTGCTATCATTATGACCCACGGAGATGATAACGGCCTGGTTCTTCCTCCTGCCGTTGCTCCCATCCAGGTAGAGATAATTCCCATCGCCACTCATAAAGAGGGCGTGCTTGACAAGGCAAACGAGCTTAAGCAGCGTCTTGCATCAGTTTGCCGTGTGCATCTTGATGACAGCGACAACTCTGCCGGCTGGAAGTTTGCACAGTGCGAAATGCGCGGTATCCCTCTTCGCGTAGAAATCGGTCCCAAGGATATGGCAGAAAACAAGTGTGTTATCGTTCGCCGCGATAATTATGAAAAGATTACCGTTTCTCTTGACGAGCTTGAGCAGCGCATCCCCGAATTGCTCAAAGCAGTGCATGACGGCCTTTACAGCAAGGCCCTTGCCCGTCGCGAGAGCATGACCTACGATGTCACCGATATGGATGAGATGATAGAAACCGCCAACAACAAGCCGGGTCTTATCCGTGCTATGTGGTGCGGTGAGCTTGAGTGTGAAGAACAGCTTAAAGAGCAGGCAGGCGTAAGCAGCCGTTGTATGCCCTTCGACAACAACGCTCCCATCTCTGACCGTTGTGTCTGCTGCGGTAAACCTGCAAAGCACCTCACCTATTGGGGCAAGGCATACTAAGTTCCTACATATTATATATAGGCAAAATGCGAGGCGTTTTTCGGAATTTTTCGAACGTCTCGCTTTTCTTTTTGTGCGCAAGAATATAAATATCCAAAACAGAAAATAAAGCCCGTTAAAGCTGGGGCGAAACAACAGATAATTTGTGCAAAATATACAAAGCATACTTGATAAGTTCTACATAAAAAGGAAAAAACGCTGATTTTATACAAGTAAACATAATTCCTTAAACTTTTTTGTTGACAAGCATAGCCCTTTGTGATAGGATAATAGGGCACGCTTGTGCAGATATGCGTTGATGCGGGAGGTGGCTGACCTCGAGTCAGGAAATTTCCGCGGAGTATGTCCGATTTAAAAACCGGGCGATCAAAACCTTACAATGGGCGCTAAAATTGTGCCATCCCGGATTTGTGTGTCAAAAGCTATGGTTGACCAGAGGTACTTGACAGACTTAGGAACAAATCCGGTTTTATAATGTGAACGGGCGAAACGCCCGGCACGGTGTAAAGTTTTAATCGAAGCCCGCCAAATCTTTAAGGAGGCGAACTTCAAATGGCAAAGGACAAGATCAGAATCAGACTGAAGGGCTACGATCACGCATTGGTTGATCAGGCAGCAGAAAAGATCGTTGAGACTGCAAAGCGCACCGGCGCTCGCGTATCAGGACCTGTACCGCTCCCTACCGACCGTGAGATCGTTACCATTTTGCGCGCAGTTCACAAGTATAAGGACAGCCGCGAGCAGTTTGAAATGAGAACCCACAAAAGGCTTATCGACATCCTCAGACCTTCCAACAAGACTGTTGAAGCTCTGTCGGGTCTTGAGCTCCCCGCCGGCGTTGAATTTGAGATCAAGTGCTAATACGCACGCGTATCTAATGTAAACGCGGTGTGGTCATGTTGGCAATCGCCAACCAATAACCAAAAGGAGGATATCCAGAAATGAAAAAAGGAATCATCGGCAAAAAGCTTGGTATGACCCAGCTTTTTGACCAGAACGGCAAAGTCGTTCCGGTAACCGTCGTTGAGGCCGGCCCCTGCATCGTTACCTTTAAGAAGACCAACGAGGTTGACGGTTACGAAGCAGTACAGCTTGGCTACGGCGACATCAAAGTCAGCAAGGTTAACAAACCTATGAAGGGCCACTTCGACAAGAACAATGTTGCTGCAAAGCGCGTTCTTAAGGAGTTCCGTCTTGATGACTGCGCATCTGTTGAAATCGGTTCTGTTATTAAGGCAGACGTTTTTGCAGAAGGCGAAGCAGTTGACGTAATCGGTACCAGCAAGGGTAAAGGTTACGCAGGCGTTATCAAGCGCCACGGTTTCTCCAGACTCAAGATGAGTCACGGTACCGGCCCTGTTGCCCGTCACGGCGGCTCTTTGGGCGCTTGCTCATCTCCCTCACGTGTATTTAAGGGACGTAAGATGGCAGGTCATATGGGCGCTGTAAGATCTACAGTTCAGAATCTCGCTGTTGTTATGGTTGATGCAGAAAAGAACATTATCGCTATCAAGGGTGCCATCCCCGGCCCCAAGGGCGGCTATGTTTACATCACTGACAGCGTTAAAGCTTAAGGAAGGGGGAGTACAGAATGCCTACATTAAGTGTTTTGGATATGGCAGGTAAGAAGGTTTCCGATATTGAACTCAGCGATGCTGTTTTCGGTATTGAGCCCAACACCACCGTTATGCATATGGCTGTTGTTGCATATCTTGCAAATCAGCGTCAGGGCACCCAGTCCACCCTCACTCGTTCCGAGGTTTCCGGCGGCGGCAAAAAGCCGTGGCGTCAGAAGGGAACCGGTCATGCCCGTCAGGGTTCAACCCGTGCACCCCAGTGGTATCACGGCGGCGTAGCCCTCGGACCGAAGCCCCGCGAATATGGCTTCACCCTCAACAAGAAAGAGCGCAGATTGGCCATCCAGTCAGCCCTTTCCGATAAGGTAGCCAACAGCGCTCTTATCGTTCTCGATGCACTTAAGTGCGAAGAGTACAAGACCAAGACTGTTGTTGAGTGCCTCAGCGCCATCGGCGCAGCTAAGAAGAGTCTTATCATCCTCGCAGAGAATGACAGCAAGGCAATTCGCAGCGCATCAAACATCAAGGGTGTAAAGACCGCTCAGGTTAACACCATCAATACCTACGACATCCTCAATGCCGATACTGTTATTGTTGTTAAGGATGCTGTCGCTAAGATCGAGGAGGTGTACGCATAATGAAGCTCGCACAAGAGATTATTATTAAGCCGGTCATCACCGAAAAGTCAATGAGCGGCGCCGCTATGAAAAAGTACACCTTTAAGGTGGCTAAGGATGCAACCAAGATCGATATTGCTCGCGCAATTGAAGAGATCTATTCAGTAAAGGTTACCGGCGTTAACACCGTTAACGTACGCGGCAAGAGCCGCCGTTACGGCCGTTACGAGGGTTACACCTCATCCTGGAAAAAGGCAATTGTAACTCTTTCCGAAGAGTCTAAGCCCATTGAGTTCTTTGAAGGCATGATGTAATATCAGGCGATGTATGGGAAAAATCCCGCTAAGCTAAAATAAGGAGTGAAACAAATGGCTGTCAAACATTATAAGCCTACTACAAACGGTCGTCGAAATATGACCACTATGGATTACTCCGGTCTTTCTAAGGTTGCTCCCGAAAAGAGCTTGCTCGCAGCTGGCAAAAAGAATGCAGGTCGTAACAGCTACGGTCGCATCACTGTCAGACATCGCGGCGGCGGCAACCGTCAGAAGTACCGTTTAATCGATTTCAAGCGCAACAAGTTCGATGTACCCGCAACTGTTGCTACTATCGAGTACGATCCTAATCGCAGCGCATTCATCGCGCTCATCGTTTATGAAGATGGTGTAAAGAGCTACATCACTGCTCCTGTTGGCCTCAAGGTTGGCGACACCGTCATCAACAGCAAAAATGCTGATATCAAGCCGGGCAACGCCCTTCCGCTTGAAAACATTCCTACCGGTACCTTTATTCACAACGTTGAGCTTTATCCCGGCAAGGGCGCACAGCTTGCCCGTTCAGCTGGTAACATGGCTCAGCTTATGGGTAAAGAGGGCGGTATGGCTCTGCTCCGTCTCCCCTCAGGCGAGATGCGTCAGGTTCCGATCAACTGCATGGCTTCCATCGGTCAGGTCAGCAACCCCGAGCATGAGAACGTAAACTACGGTAAGGCCGGACGTAAGCGTCATATGGGCTGGAGACCTACTGTTCGCGGTTCTGTTATGAACCCCTGCGATCACCCCCACGGTGGTGGTGAAGGTAAGTCACCCATCGGCCGCAGCGGTCCTGTTACCCCCTGGGGTAAACCCACCTTGGGATACAAGACTCGCAAGAAGCACAAGGCTTCCGATAAGTTTATCGTGAAGCGCCGCAATTCTAAATAAGTGGGGAGGAGCGTAAGTAATGGGAAGAAGCGTTAAAAAAGGCTATTTCGTACAGCCCGTATTGATGAAAAGAGTAGAAGAAATGAATGCTGCTGGCGAAAAGCGCGTTCTTAAAACCTGGAGCCGCTCATCCACTATTTTCCCGGAATTTGTCGGTCACACCTTCGCCGTTCATGACGGTCGCAAGCACGTGCCGGTATATGTTACCGAGGATATGGTTGGTCATAAGTTAGGCGAATTCGCACCGACAAGAACCTTTAAGGGTCATGCCGGTTCTAAAACAACCAAGAAGTAAACAGCCGAAAGGAGAGAATGAACATGGAAGCAAAGGCAACTCTTAAATTTGCCCGTATTTCACCCCGCAAGGTTCAAATCGTTGCCGATATCATTCGCAACAAACCCGCGGATAAAGCCATGGCTATTCTTAAGCATACTCCCAAGGCTGCTTGTGAGTATCTTGAAAAATTGCTTAAATCAGCAATGGCTAATGCAGAGAACAATCACCAGATGGATGTGTCTAAGCTTATTGTGTCCGAAATCACCATTGGCCCCGGCCCGATTCTTAAGAGAATCCGTCCCCGTGCACATGGTCGCGCATATCACATCTACAAGAGAACTTCTCACGTAACCCTGACTGTCAGGGAAGCTGAGTAAGAAGGAGGTAATTACATGGGACAGAAGGTTAATCCCCACGGACTCCGTGTCGGTGTTATAAAGAATTGGGATTCCCGTTGGTATGTCGGTGATGAGTCCTTCGGCGATGTTCTCGTTGAGGACCATAAGATCAGAACTTACCTTAAAAAGAAGCTTTATGATGCCGGTATCGCTAAGATTGAGATTGAGCGCGTTTTCGGTAAAGATGCAAAGGTTAGACTGCACATCCACTGTGCAAAGCCCGGCATCGTTATCGGCCGTAACGGCTCCGAGATCGAAAAGCTTAAGGCAGAGTGCGAAAAGTTTCTTGGCGGCAAAACCGTCAACATCAACATCGTTGAGGTTAAGAACCCCGATGTAAACGCACAGCTTGTTGCTGAGAACATTGCTCAGCAGCTCGAAAAGAGAATTTCTTTCCGCCGCGCAATGAAAAAGGTTATGGGTAATGCCATGCATGCCGGCGCAAGAGGTATTAAAACTCAGGTTTCAGGTCGTCTCGGCGGCGCTGAAATCGCTCGCAGCGAGCACTATCACGAAGGTACCATTCCGCTTCAGACCCTCCGTGCAGATATCGACTACGGCTTTGCCGAGGCACACACTACCTACGGTCGTATCGGCGTAAAGGTTTGGCTCTATGCAGGTGAGGTTCTTCGCGATACTCGCAGACCCCGTCGCAATAGGGAAGGAGGCGCAAAGTAATGCTGTTACCTAAGCGCGTTAAATATCGCCGCGTTCAGAGAGGCCGCCTTACCGGTAAGGCCACCCGCGGTAACACCGTTACTTACGGTGATTTCGGTCTCCAGGCATTGGAGCCCGCATGGATCACTTCCAATCAGATTGAGGCAGCCCGTATTGCTATGACTCGTTATATCAAGCGTGGCGGTCAGGTTTGGATCAAGATCTTCCCCGATAAGCCAATCACCGAGAAGCCCGCTGAAACTCGAATGGGTTCAGGTAAAGGTTCTCCCGAGTACTGGGTAGCAGTTGTTAAGCCCGGCCGTGTTATGTTTGAAATTGCAGGCGTAGCACCCGAGGTTGCACAAGAAGCTATGCGTCTTGCTGCTAACAAGCTCCCCATCAAGTGCAAATTTATTACTAAGCAGGAAAGTGGTGAGGAATAATGAAGGCTAAGGATTTCAGAGAGATGTCCACTGAGGAACTGAACACCAAGCTGGTAGACCTTAAAAAAGAGCTCTTTAACCTTCGTTTCCAGAGCGCCATCAATCAGCTTGAAAATCCCATGCGTATCAAGGCCGTTAAAAAGGACATTGCACGAATTCTTACCGTGCTTAAAGAGTCCAACGGCGCTGAGTCGTAAGTAAAGGAGGGTACACATCATGGAAAGAAACCTGAGAAAAACCAGGACTGGCAGAGTTGTCAGCAACAAGATGGATAAAACCGTTGTCGTCGCTATCGAAGATAACGTAAAGCACCCTCTTTACAACAAGATTGTAAAGAAGACGGTTAAGTTCAAGGCTCATGATGAGCAGAACGCCTGCAACGTAGGCGACCGCGTTCTTATTATGGAAACCAGACCGCTGTCCAAGGACAAGAGATGGCGTGTTGTCGAAATTATTACAAAGGCGAAGTAATTACCTCGCCTTAAGAATGGAGGAGTAACTGTGATACAACAGCAGTCTTACCTCAAGGTTGCCGACAACACCGGCGCGAAGGAACTTATGTGCATTCGCGTTCTCGGCGGTTCCGGCAGGAGGTACGCTAATATCGGCGACGTCGTTGTAGCTTCTGTTAAGAAGGCTGCACCCGGCGGCACCGTTAAAAAAGGCGACGTAGTAAAAGCTGTAATCGTTCGTTCAGCTAAGGGCGTTCGCCGTGATGACGGCACTTATATCCGTTTTGACGAAAATGCTGCCGTTATTATCAGAGATGACAAAAACCCCAGGGGCACCCGTATTTTCGGACCTGTGGCCCGTGAGTTGCGTGAGAAGGAATATACCAAGATCCTTTCTCTTGCACCCGAAGTGCTGTAAGGGAGGAAGTCACTATGAGCAAATTAAAGATTAAAACCGGCGATACCGTTGTTATTCTCACCGGCGACAAAAAGACCGATCGCGGTCAGACCGGTAAGGTTCTTCAGGTTAGCCCCGAAGAAGGCAAGGTTATCGTTGAGGGACGCAACATCGTCTCTAAACACGTAAAGCCCCGCAAGGCCGGCGATCCCTCCGGCATTGTAAAGGCCGAAAGCGCTATTTATGCTTGCAAGGTTGCCCTTGTTTGCCCCAAGTGCGGAAAGCAGACCAGAGTCGGCTACACCGTAGAGGACGGCAAAAAGGTTCGCGTTTGCAAGAAGTGCAAAAAAGTTATTGACTAAGGAGGATACATGACATGGCAAGATTGAAAGAGACCTACAAGTCTGAAGTCGCGCCTGCGCTCATGAAGAAATTCAACTACAAGAGCGTCATGCAGATTCCGAAGCTTGATAAGGTCATTATTAACATTGGTTGCGGCGATGCCCGCGACAACAGCAAGATTATCGATGCAGCAATGAGCGACCTTGGCCTCATTACCGGTCAAAAAGCCGTAGTTTGCCGCGCAAAGAAATCTGTTGCTAACTTCAAACTCCGTCAAGGTATGCCCATCGGCGTTAAGGTAACCCTTCGCGGCGAGCGTATGTACGAGTTTGTAGATCGTTTCTTCTCAGCTGCATTGCCCCGCGTTCGTGACTTTAAGGGTATCAACCCCAACTCATTTGACGGTCGCGGTAACTACTGCTTGGGCATTAAAGAGCAGTTGATTTTCCCCGAAATCGAGTACGATAAGATCGATAAGGTTCGTGGTATGGATATTTGCTTCGTTACCACAGCCAATACCGATGAAGAAGCACGCGAGCTGCTCACTCTTATGGGCGCTCCCTTTGCGAAGTAAGTAAGGAGGTACTGTCGTGGCTAAAACATCAATGAAAATTAAGCAGGCAAGAGATGCTAAGTTCTCAACCCGCGCTTATAACAGATGCAAAATCTGCGGTAGGCCTCATGCCTATCTTCGCAAATACGGCGTGTGCAGAATTTGCTTCAGGGAACTCGCTTATAAGGGCGAGATTCCGGGCGTAAAAAAAGCCAGTTGGTAAGGAGGTAAACGGATATGCAGATCTCTGATACAATCGCTGATATGCTTACCCGAATCCGCAATGCGAATTCAGCAAAGCACGAATCAGTAGACATCCCCGCTTCCAACCTGAAGAAGGCTATCGCCCAGATTCTTGTTGACGAGGGTTATGTAAAAGGTTTCACCGTTGTTGACAACGGCAACCAGGGCGTAATTCATATGGAACTGAAGTACGGCCCCAACAAGTCGCAGGTCATCACCGGCTTGCGCAGAGTTTCTAAGCCCGGTCTTAGAATTTACACCAACGTTGAGGATATGCCCAAGGTTATGAAGGGCTTGGGTATCGCTATCCTTTCAACTTCTAAGGGTATTATGACTGACAAGCAGGCTCGCTCAGCTAATGTTGGCGGCGAAGTTCTCGCTTTCGTTTGGTAAGGGGGTAACGGTATGTCAAGAATAGGAAACAAACCGATTGCCATTCCTGCCGGCGTTGATGTTAAAATCAACGGTCAGGAAGTAACCGTTAAGGGCCCCAAGGGCACCCTTACTAAGGAGTTCCGTCCTGAGATTTCAATTAAAGTTGAAGGTGCCGAGATTCTTGTAACTCGCCCCAACGACGATAAGCTCAACAGATCTCTTCACGGTTTGACTCGTACCCTCGTTGCAAATATGGTCGAGGGTGTAGTTAACGGTTTCTCTAAATCCCTTGAGATTCAAGGTGTCGGCTACCGTGTTCAGAAGCAGGGCAAAGACCTTGTTATGAACCTTGGTTATTCACATCAGGTAATTATGGCTGAACCTGCCGGCATTACTATTGAAGTTCCCAACCCCAACCTGATCGTTATTTCAGGTTCCGACAAGCAGGCCGTTGGTCAGTTTGCCGCCGAAGTCCGCGAGAAGCGTCCCCCCGAACCCTATAAGGGCAAAGGTATTCGCTATGTTGGCGAGTATGTAAGACGTAAAGAGGGCAAGGCCGGCAAGGGCGGAAAGAAGTAAAGGAGTGATATAAATGGTTACAAAACGTGATAGTAACAAAGCCAGACTGCACCGTCATGTGCGTGTTCGTGGCAAGATCAGCGGTACCGCTGAATGTCCTCGCTTGAATGTATTCCGTTCCAACGCTAACATTTATGCTCAGATAATTGATGACGTAACCGGCACCACCCTCGCAAGCGCAAGCTCTGTTGAGAAGGATTTTGTCGGTGGCGGCAACAAAGAGGCTGCGTTCAAGGTGGGCGAGATGCTCGCTGAGCGTGCTGTTGCTAAGGGTATTTCCGAGGTTGTATTTGACCGCGGTGGTTACCTTTACCACGGACGCGTCAAGGAACTGGCCGAAGGTGCCCGTAAGGGCGGCCTCAAGTTCTAATTAAGGGAGGAGAATACTTTTGGCTACTAAATTTGACGCATCAACTGCAGATATTCAAGAGCGTATGGTTGCGCTCAACCGTGTTAGCAAAACCGTTAAGGGCGGCCGCATCATGAAGTTCACCGCACTTATGGTTGTCGGCGATGGCAATGGCCACGTTGGCTTCGGTTTGGGCAAAGCCCGCGAAGTACCCGATGCAATCCGCAAGGGTATTGAGGACGCAAAGAAAAATATGATAACCGTTTCTCTTAAGGGAACCACTATCCCTCACGAGATTTTGGGTGAGTTTGACGCTGCTCGCGTACTTCTTAAGCCCGCTGCTCCCGGTACCGGTGTTATCGCCGGCGGTGCTGTTCGTGCCGTTTTGGAGCTTGTAGGTATTAAGGATATCCGTACCAAGGCACTTCGTTCAAACAATCCTTGCAACGTTGTCAGAGCTACCATTGACGGTTTGGCCAAGCTGCGCTCAGCTGAAGAAGTTGCAGCCATCCGCGGCAAATCCGTCAAGGATATCTTAGGTTAAGGAGGAGCAGCACTATGTCAGCAAAAAAATCGGCTGCCGGCCTTAAAATCACATTGGTTAAGAGTCTTATCGGCTCTAAGAAAGACCAAATCGCAACTGCTGAAGCTTTGGGCCTTCGCAAAATCGGTGATGTTACCGTACAACCCGACAATGCACAGACTCAGGGCAAGATTAAGAAAATCGGTCACTTGATCGATGTTACCAACGCTTAATAGGGAGGTGCAATCATATGAAACTGCACGAGCTTACAGCTAATCCCGGCTCAAATACCGAGCGCAAGCGCATCGGTCGTGGCCACGGCTCCGGCTGGGGTAAAACCTCAGGCAAGGGCCATAAGGGTCAGAAGGCACGTTCAGGCGGCGGCGTACGCCCCGGCTTTGAAGGTGGCCAGATGCCCCTGCAACGTCGTCTGCCTAAGAGAGGATTTAACAACATCTTTGCCGACAAGCCCGTCGCTATCAACGTGGCTGATCTTGCCAAGTTTGAGAACGGCTCAGTAGTAGATATTACTGCTCTTGTTGAAAAAGGCATCATCAAAAAGTCGGTTGACAAGGTTAAGGTTCTCGGTAACGGCGAACTTTCTGTAAAACTCACCGTGAAACTGACCGCTTTCTCAGAAACTGCTAAGCAGAAGATTGAGGCGGCCGGCGGAAAGGTCGAGGTGATCTAAGTGTTAGACGTACTCAAGAATGCTTGGAAAGTAGTAGAAATCAGAAAAAAGATATTTTATACTTTGCTGATTCTCTTGGTTTTCCGTGTTGGCGCCGTAATACCTGTTCCCTTTGTTAATTTGGATGCACTTGCTCTAACAATGGAACAAACACAGGGCGTTAACGAATTCTTCAGCTATATCTCTGCACTGACAGGCGCAGGCCTTGAAAACGGAGCAATCTTCTCAATGTCGGTTACTCCTTACATCAATGCTTCAATTATTATGCAGCTTCTTTCAGTTGCATTTCCCTTCCTCGAGCGTATCGCTAAAGAGGGAGAGGAAGGCCGCAAGAAGATTGCAAAATACACCCGTTTCGCAACCGTTATTCTCGGTTTGATTCAGGGTACTGCTTACTACTTCTTCCTTAAAGGAAGCGGACTTGTACAAGCTAAGACCACCTTTGAATTCATATTCACCGGTGTAGTCATCGTTCTTTGCTTTACCGCCGGTTCAGCCATTATGATGTGGCTCGGCGAGCGCATCGACGAAAAGGGTATCGGCAACGGCATCTCTATGTTGCTTTTTGCAGGTATCATCTCTCGTTTCCCCCCCGCAATTGCATCACTTTGGGGCCAGCTTTCAGAAGGCAAATGGCTTGAGACTATTGTCATCGTATTGCTCTTCTTCATCATCATCGGCTTTATCGTTTGGATGACCGGTGCTGAGCGCCAGGTTCCTGTTCAGTATGCAAAGCGCGTTGTTGGACGCAAGATGTACGGCGGACAAAACTCACATATTCCGATTCAGGTAAATATGTCAGGTGTTATGCCCATCATCTTTGCCAGCTCATTCCTCGCAATCCCCCAGATGGTTTGCGGATTTATGGGTTATCAGAGAGCCGATCATTGGCTTTACAAGATTTGCGCAGTGTTCACTATGCAGGGTGTGTTTTACGCACTTATCTATCTCGCGATGATTATTGGATTTGCTTACTTCTACGTTCAAATTCAGTACAATCCCGTTGAGATGGCAAACAATCTGCGTAAAAACAGCGGTGCTATCCCCGGTATCCGTGCCGGCAAGCCCACTGCTGATTATCTTAAAAAGATTATGTCTCGAATCACACTTATCGGCGCCATCTTCCTTGGTGCATTGGCAGTTCTGCCTATCGCAGTCAGTGGCGTGACCAACATTAATGTTACCCTCGGTGGTACCTCAGTTCTTATCGTAGTCGGTGTTGCACTTGATACCGTAAGAACCCTTGAGTCACAGCTTATGATGCGCCACTATAAGGGATTCCTTGACTAATGCAAGAACAAGCGTGTGCGCGGTTAATTCTGCGCACGCGCATACCTGCTGATTAGAAGGAGCAATAAAATGAACCTTATTTTACTTGGCGCCCCCGGTGCAGGCAAGGGAACTCAAGCAGAGATTATCTGCGAAAAGTTTTCCATTCCTTCAATCTCTACCGGCAACATTATCCGCGAGGCGGTTAAGAACGGCACAGAGATGGGCGTAAAAGCAAAATCCTATATGGATTCGGGCGAGCTTGTTCCCGATGCCGTTGTAATCGGCATCATCAAGGAGCGTCTTGCAAAGGATGACTGCCAAAACGGCTTCATTCTTGACGGTTTCCCCCGCACTATTCCTCAGGCCGAAGCACTCGATCAGATGGGCGTTGTTATTGACCGCGTTGTTTCTATCGAGGTTCCCGATGAAAAGATTGCTGCCAGAATGTCAGGCCGTCGCGTCTGTGCACAGTGTGGCGCAAGCTATCACCTGGAATATAAAAAGCCCGCTAAGGATGGCATCTGCGATGCTTGCAGCGGTCAGCTTATTCAGCGCAAGGATGATGCTCCCGAAACCGTTATTGAGCGTCTTCGTGTTTACCACGAGCAGACCGAGCCCCTTAAGGATTATTACGAAAAAGCAGGCAAGCTAAGACTTGTTGAAGGCCAAGAGCAGGTTGCAGATACAACTGCACTTACCCTTGCTGCTTTGCAGGATTAAAATCTCCAACGTGTACCGCATACACACAAGCAAATTCAAAATGCGGAGAAATGGTGATAAACATGATCGTGCTCAAGACTACACGCGAACTAACCCTTATGCGTGAAGCCTGCAGAATCTCTGCAGGAGCACTCCGTGCAGCAGGTGCGGCAGTACAGCCGGGTATTACCACAGCTGAGATTGATAAAATCGCTTACGATTATATTGTTTCTCAAGGTGCTAAACCTAACTTCCTTAATTATGAGGGATACCCTGCAACGGCATGTATATCTATAAATGACGAGGTAATTCACGGCATACCAAGCAAAAAGCGCGTAATCAAAGCAGGCGATATCGTCAGCATTGATTTGGGTGCAGCAATAGAAGGATATAACGGCGACAATGCCGCCACCTTTGCTTGCGGTGAAATATCAAGCGAGGCACAACGCCTTATTGATGTCACCAGAGAATCTCTCTATGAGGGAATTAAGGCAGCAAAAAACGGCAATCGCGTCGGTGATATCGGCTTTGCTGTGCAACAGTATGTCGAGGCGCGCGGTTACTCGGTGGTTCGCGAATTTGTGGGCCACGGCGTAGGCGCGAGCCTTCATGAAGCGCCTGAAGTTCCCAATTATGGGAGACCGGGGCGAGGCGTACGTCTTGTACCGGGAATGACCATCGCCATTGAGCCGATGATAAATTTAGGACAGCCGCAGATTAATGTTATGCCCGACGGTTGGACAGTCAAAACAGCCGACGGCAAGCTTTCCGCTCACTTTGAACACACCATCGCAATCACCGCCGATGGGCCCGTTATCATGACTGAATGCTGACGGGAGGTATCTAAGTGTCCATAGAGAGAGGGCAGGTGGTACTCTGTCTTAAGGGCAGAGACACGGGCAAATATGCCGTGGTGTTAGAGGTTACCGACGGTGCAATAAAAGTTGCCGACGGTAAAGCAAGACCCATAGCACGCCCCAAAACAAAAAATCCAAAGCACGTTCTTGTTACAGCCCAACGGCTGAACATCGACCAAATGGCATCAGACCGATGGTTGCGTCGAGAGTTAAACCGACTGCAACCCCAACACCAATAGGGAGGTTGTTTCATGTCCAAACAGGATATGATCGAGCTTGAAGGCACTGTTGTAGAAGCTCTGCCAAATGCAACATTTAAGGTGGAACTTGACAACGGACATCAAATACTCACACACATCTCGGGCAAGTTGAGAATGAATTTTATTCGTATACTTCCCGGCGATAAAGTTGTTGTTGAAATGTCACCCTATGATCTTACTAAGGGACGCATTACTTGGCGCTCTAAGTAAGTAATCCAAAAAGCATGATTTAATTTAGGAGGTATTTACAATGAAAGTCAGACCTTCTGTCAAAAAGATTTGCGATAAGTGCAAGGTAATTAAGCGCAAGGGCCGCATCATGGTTATTTGCGAGAATCCCAAGCACAAGCAACGTCAGGGCTAATCCCTGTCACATTTTAATGGAGGTGCAACAAACACATGGCACGTATTGCTGGTGTTGACCTGCCCAGAGAAAAGCGGGTCGAAATTGGATTGACTTATATTTACGGCATTGGCCGCAAAACATCCGGAGATATCCTTGCTGCTACCGGTGTAAACCCCGATACAAGAGTTAAGGATCTTACCGAAGATGATATTTCCAAATTGCGTGATTATATCGAAAAGAAT
>JAZRNV010000062.1:0-14808 GCA_045648425.1 Acutalibacteraceae bacterium
CTCAGCCGGATAGAGTGTTTGGCTACGGACCAAAAGGTCAGGGGTTCGAATCCCTTCTGGCGCGCCAAAAAAGAAGTAACTTTTGTCTACCAAAAGTTACTTCTTTTTTTATCCAAGCCGCAGGCTTGGCATATCATCACGACGCAGTCGTGTATATCATCGCCGTAGGCGCATATCATCAGCCGAAGGCTGCATTGCCTGCGGCGTGATGAGATACAACACTTCGTGTTGATGATATACCGCAGACAAGCTGCGGATGATATACAAGGCTTCGCCTTGATTTGTTTTCAGAAAAATGATATAATCTGTTCGATAAATGACAAATTGTAGGTGTATGCAATGGAACTTGAATTGATAGAATTAACACATAAGAACGAGATTTTCCAAACATACGAGATTTACAAGCACTGTATGTTTATGCCAACTGAAGAAAAGTTTAACAAGAAAATAGACCAATTTCTTAATGACAATTCTATAAAAATCTTTGCCTGTTTTAACCAAGGTGAGATAGAGGGTGTTATTGTTGTATCTTTTGTGGAACAAAGTAAAATTGAAATAATAGGTATTGCAGTGGATTTATCTGCTCGCGGCAAGGGCATCGGTTCTTATATAATAAATCAAGTGATAAATAATTATTGCTTGCATTCTGTATATGCAGAAACGGATATTGATGTCGTTGGTTTTTATCAGAAGAACGATTTTAGAATTACAGAGTTTTATAAAACCTATGATGGAGAAGCTGTTGTCCGCTATAAATGTGAATTAACCAAATAAACAATTTCAATTTGTCGAACTGATGCTTTACGTATCTTTTCGCTTTTCTTACCCATATTTACGCACCGTTATGCTGTTCTTTCGCAAAAAAGCAAGTCTTTTGACTTGCTTTTTTCTTATTCAAGATTCAGAATTGGCATATCATTACCGCTGTTTATTGCCTACATATTTTAAGCATAAAAAACACCGCTAAGCTTTGCTCAGCGGTGTTTTGATTACAGCACTTTAGAAAGAAAACTTTGTGTTCTGGAATTTTGTGGATTATTAAAGATTTGTTCGGGTGTTCCGTCTTCTTGAATTATACCCTCGTCGATGAATATAACTCTTGACGCAACCTCACGTGCAAAACCGATCTCGTGGGTTACAACAGCCATTGTCATACCTTCTTTAGCAAGATCCTTCATAACCTCAAGAACTTCGCCAACCATCTCGGGGTCAAGAGCAGAGGTCGGCTCGTCAAAAAGCATCACATCGGGATTCATAGCAAGCGCTCTTACAATCGCAACACGTTGCTTTTGACCGCCCGAAAGCTTTGCCGGATATTCGTCGGCTTTTTCGGTAAGACCTACTCGCTCAAGCAGCTTCATAGCTGTTTCGTTAGCCGTAGCTTTAATTTCTGCACCGGAACGAATATCGTCCGGATTATAGTCTTTTCCAAAAAACTTAGCTCTTTTGGCTTTCTTTGATTTTTTCTTTGCTACATAAATGGGGGCAAGGGTTAAATTTTGCAGAACAGTTTTGTTGTTAAACAGATTAAAATGCTGAAACACCATACACATCTTTTGACGGTGAACATTAATATCAACACTCATATCTGCAAGGTCAACACCATGAAAGAAAATGTTGCCTGATGTAGGGTCTTCCATACAATTTAAACATCTTAACAATGTGCTTTTTCCTGAGCCGGAAGGGCCGAGAATAACAACAATTTCGCCTTTGCTGATAGTGAGGTTAATGCCTTTTAAAACTTCGTTATCACCAAAGCTTTTATGAAGATTACATACTTCTATCACTTTTTCTCAGTCTCCTTTCCATTACTCTAATAAGCAAGGTTATTAATAACACAAGAATAATATATATAACAGCCATTGCAAGATAAGGAATCATAAATTCATATGAGTTGGTTCCTATATTGTTAAACGCTCTGTAAAGGTCGCTGGCGCCAACGAAGCTTACAATAGAGGTTTCTTTAATAAGCGTTATAAATTCGTTGCCCATTGTTGGTAAAATATTTTTTACGGCTTGGGGTATAACTATTTTTACCATTGTGGCAGAAAAGGTGAGTCCCATTGCTCTGCCGCCCTCCATCTGTCCGGGGTCAACAGACAAGATGCCGCCGCGCATTATTTCTGATATGTATGCGCCGCTGTTTAAACCGAAAACTAAAATTGATACAGCAATTGAAGATATGTTCACGCCCATAAGAGGGAAGAACACATAGTAAAATAACAGCAACTGAACTACCATAGGAGTGCCTCTGAAGAAAGAGACATAAACAGAGCAAACACCGTTCAAGAAGCGAGGAAGTTTTTTGTATTTGGGCATTACTCTGACTGCGGCAATAAGGGTGCCTATTAAAGAGCCGATAATCAGACCCATAACGGCTATTATAAGTGTATTTTTAAGACCTTCTACAACCTTGTTGTAGCCCTGGTATTCATAAAATTGCTCCCAAAAAGAGTCAAGCTTTAATGAAATCGGTCTAAAGAACTCAGCAAAAAATGCATAAACTTTTTCGTATGCATTTGAGAAAAAATCTAAAATTACTTCAATAAAATCCATAAACACTAGTCCTTTATATATAACAAATACCCCGCCCATCAGGTGGGGTATTTGTTATTGAAAAAATGAAATTAGGCGTTTTTGTTGATTGCTTTAACAATGCAATCGGCAGGAGCAGCGTCAATAATAACGTAATCAATGTTGCCGTCAAGCATAGAGGTTACAGCAAGTGAGCCGTTCTTGTAACCGATGCAATCTACGTTAAAACCTTCAAATTCCCAATCAGCGTTGCCTTCGGTGTAAAGCTGACCGGTGGTGCCGTTCTGAACACCAATCTTAGTCTTTTTATCAAATGACTTAAGAATCTTTTCTACATCTTCTGCAGTTTTGCAATCATCAAAGGTCTTATCATCAGATTTTACGATAAGTTTCTGTGATGCAGTGTAGTATGATTCAGAGAAGGTTACGTGCTCTTCACGCTCTTCGTTTACGGTAAGGCCGGCCATAGCAATGTCACATTTGTGCTGACCTACAGCGAGGCAAACTGAGTCAAAGTCCATATGTTTGATAACAAGCTCTTTGCCAAGCTCATCGGCAAGCAGCTTTGCAATTTCCATATCAATGCCAAGGAACTTGTCACCCTTGGTATATTCGAAGGGCTCAAATTCAGCATTGGTTGCAACAACAAGCTGGTCTTTGCTGCTGTCTTCTTTTGCAGAGGTTACAGGGGTGGGAGTACCGTCAGAGAAATATTTGTTGCAAATTTCCTCAAGTGTACCGTCTTTCTTAATCTTTTTAATGAAGTCATTTACCTGTGCAAGCAATTCGGGCTGGTCCTTGTCAACACCGAAAGCATACAACTCATCGGTAAGGTCGATGTCAATAACCTTTGCGGTTTTTGCGCCGCCGCAAGAAGCAAAAGAAAGCATCATAACGGCAATTAAAAGAATGCTTATAACTTTTTTCATAATATTTCCTCCTTAATAGATTTATAAAGATTATACATCTATATTTTAATAAATGCAAGAATTTTTTGAATAATTATCAATGATTAAGTATTATTATTCATCGACTTGTTTTTTCTTGCCTAATGAAAGAATTATATTGGTGATTATGCCAAGTATCAAAGCGGTAGCGATAGCGGTAATCTGAATGCCGCCGAAATTAAGAACAAGCCCACCGATACCGGCTATAAAAATAACTGAAACAGTAAATAGATTTCTGTTATCTTCAAGATCGACCTTTTGGATCATTTTAAGACCGCTTACGGCAATGAAACCGTAAAGGGCCATACAAATACCGCCCATTACACAAGAGGGAATAGAGTCAACAAATGCAACAAATGGAGCAAGGAAAGATATAATTATTGCAAGAACAGCAGCAGTAATGATGGTGAAAACGGAAGCGTTACCGGTAATGGCTACACAGGCAACCGACTCGCCATAGGTGGTGTTGGGGCAACCGCCGAAAAAGGCGCCAACCATCGAACCGACACCGTCACCAAGAAGAGTTCTATGAAGGCCGGGCTCTTTAAGTAAATCCTTTTCTATAATAGACGAAATGTTTTTGTGGTCGGCAATATGCTCTGCAAAAACAACGAATGCAACGGGAACATAAGCCATAGCAATAGCACCGAGATATTTCCACTCAAACTCTTTTACTCCGTCAAGAGCTGTAAAGAAGGTGAATTCGGGTAATGTGAATATCTTCATGTTTTCAAAAACGCTAAAGTCAATAACCATCAATGCGGGGTTTTCAGTTGCAATGCCAATTACGGTGAATATTGCGGCAACTGCATAACCGGAAAGAATGCCGATGATGAAGGGAATAAGCTTAAGCATCTTTTTGCCGTAAACCGAGCAGATGGTGGTAACAAACAATGCAACAAGTCCGCAAGCAATTGCAATAAACACATTAGCGGTAGGAATATCAGAATAGGATTCTGACAAGATTTCTATTACCTTGTTGTCTTCTAAAAGCTGTGTTGTATCATACTTTTTAAGGTTTTCAAAAAGCACACCGCCCTTTTGAAGGTCGCCGATTGCATTGCCTGCAAGAGAAAGACCGATGATAGAAACGGTGGGGCCTATAACCTGCTTTGGCATGAGCTTGTCTATCCAATTAACACCTGCAAACTTTACAATGATTGAAATAACAACATAAACAAGTCCTGCAAGCACTGCGCCTATAATAAGACCTAAATATCCGAGACTGGCTGATACTCCGCCTGCAAAGGCGGCTGCCATTGATGAAAGAAATGCAAAGGATGAACCGAGAAATACAGGACTTTTGGCTTTGGTGAACAGCACGTATACTAGTGTGCCCACACCTGCGCCAAACAGTGCAGCAGTTGGCTGCATACCGTTTCCTATTATGACAGGCACAACAAGAGTGGCTGCCATAATTGCCAATAATTGCTGAATAGCAAAAACCAGCAGTTGTCCGAATTTCGGACGGTCATTGATGCCGTAGATTAGTTTCATTTTTCTTCCTCCTTATTTTTATAAATACGCTCAAGGCGTTATTTATCTGAAACGAGAACTACAGAGGGCTCTGAGCTGCCGTCTGATAGCTTTACAAGAATGCGCTCTGATTTTGATGTGGGGATGTTTTTACCAACATAGTCGCCTCTGATAGGAAGCTCTCTGTGACCACGGTCTATCAAAACGGCGAGCTGAATTTTAGCAGGTCTGCCGATGTTTATCACTGCGTCCATAGCTGCTCGAGTGGTTCTGCCGGTGAAGATGACATCGTCGGTAAGGATTACTGTTTTGCCTACTACGTCAAAAGGAATATTGGTTTTGCTTTCGCATCGGCTATCTTTAACGTCATCACGATGGCATGATATGTCAAGTTCGCCCAGCAGGGGATATACACCACTGAACTGCTTAATTTTTTCTGCTAAAATTTTAGCCAAAGGCGCACCTTTTCTAAGTATGCCAATCAGGCATATTTCATTAACATTGTCATTGCATTCTAAAATTTGATGGGCCAGTCGCGATAATGTGCGATCAACAGCAGTGCCATCCATCAAAATCTTTTCGTATGTCATATTCACCTCAAAAAAACACCTTGCCGCAAAACGACAAGGTGAAATGTTTGCCAAAACCTTGTCGGTATCCCGTACCGAATTAAAGGTTGATTGATCAAGTGTTGCTTATTATTGAATTTCCTATTAAATCATCCTCGGTAATGTCGGTATTGACTGAAAAACCGGAGGGCTTAATGGATGATTTTGCCTTATCAAGAGAAGTTGAAATAGACTCAAGAGTTTTATCAAACTCTTTAAGCATTTTGTCAAGATCTTCTCTTACTGTATCTAACTGTGAACGAGTGTGGGCAATATCATCGAGTGTGCTGACAGCACATTCGTTGGCAGAGCGAACTATGGAGTGTGCGCTTTCGGTTGCGTTTTCGATAATAGTGGTGGCAGATTGTTTTGCTTCAATGAAAACATCACCGATTTGCTGACGTATCAGCTCATCGGCTTCAACGCGTGCACGCAATTCTTGCGATAAAGCGACCAGCTGCTGTAATTGCGCTTCACATTGAGTGACGTTGTCGCGCAATGAAGAATTCTCTTTGTTTGCTGCGTCGAGGGCGGCCTGAGCAAGCTGCAGCTTTTTGTTAAGTTCTTCAATTTTATCTGTGTGCTCGGTGTTGACGCTTTCGATGTAATCAATAACTCGTTTGCGTTTAAACCCGAACATTGATGTGCCGAACTTTTTGGCCATTTAAATCCCTCCTTGCTTTCTTTACATTATAACAAACCGTTCGACATTTTGCAACAGGTATTTAGTGTTCTATTTCTGTTTTTGTTGGCATAACTTGTACAAACAGGAGGACAAGAGTATGGATATCATAAAAATTGCTTACGCTTTGCCGGATAATTTATATAAACCCATAGAAAAGATAACTAAAACTGAACAAATTAATGAAATAAGAATCAGAATAAATAAGCCGTTGGCATTGCTTGTTAAAAATAAAATCAGGTTTTTGAGTAAAGATGGGGAGCTCTTTAGCGACGTTAATTCTAATTTAATTTTAATTAATGAAAATGACATAACTGATGTGTTTGCCAGAATTTGTGAGCACTCGCTTTATTCTCGTGAGGGAATGGTTAATCGGGGCTATTTGCCAATGCGCAAAGGTTGCAGGGCGGGTATTTGCGGCTCCTTCTGCGAACGGGATTATAATTTGCGCGATGTTCATTCGATCAACATCAGAATAGCGAGACAAATCAGAGATGTTGATTTGCCTGTTTATTACCTTATGAATAAAACACCAAAATCTGTTTTGATTTCGGGGCCTCCCTGCAGCGGAAAAACTACTGTGCTGAGAGAACTTTGCAGAAGGTTTTCCAATGCTATGAATAACGTGTGTATTTTAGATGAAAAGGGTGAAATTGCCGGTGACGGTAGGGGTGATTTTGAGCTTGGATATTGCACGGATGTTATATCTTACCGTGATAAGCAAACCTCTGCTCAAATGGGACTTAAATATATGAATCCGGATATTATTGCTTTTGATGAGCTTGCAGAGGATGCAGATGTTATTAAGTGCTGCGTAAAAAGCGGTGTAAATATATTTGCAACCATTCACGCCGAAAGTATTAACGATACTTTATACCGACTTGATAAACTTAATATTGATGCGGCTTCTTTTGATTTAATAGTTTTGCTTGACAAATCAAAAATGAGCATTTCCGACAGTATGGTAACGGGTGTATGAAATTATTAGGCCTAATATTAATGTTCGTTTTCTCATGTGCAATGGGGATATGTTTTGCTAAAACACAACGCAATATATCTTCTAACTCTAAGAATTTGCTGAACTCAATGATAAAAGCAAGAAGAATATTGAAATACTCAAAGCCGGACAAAATTAAACTTATGAACGAAATCGGCTATTCCGATTTTTTGAATCAGTTTAAAGGATCGCTTTTAGATTTAGAGATGTATACGGTGACGAAATTGTATTTTGATGAAATGGGTAGTCGCGATTTTAACAGCGAGGTTGAGTCGTTAAATTACACAATATCCATACTCGAAAACAGATATATAGATGTCGAAAAAACTTGCTCGCAAAACCAAAAGCTTTATATTTCTTTAGGTATAATTGTGGGGCTTTTGTTTTTAATTGTGTTTATTTAATGGGGGCAATAAATGGATATAGATTTTATATTTAAAATTGCTGCGGTTGGAGTTATTGTGGCGGTTTTGAATCAGTTGCTGCTCAGAACGGGCAGAGAAGAACAGGCAACCATGACAACTATTGCCGGGGTTATAGTTGTTCTTATGATGCTTATTAGTCAAATCGGCGAGCTGTTTGAAACGGTAAAGGATTTGTTTGACATATGAGTGTGCTGCTTATCACTGTGTTCTGCATTGTTTGCGCTTTGCTTGCAATGTTTTTAAAACAGATTAAACCGGAATATTCATTGATGATTTCCATAGTTGCAGTTTGCGCAGTCACCGGATTAATACTTACAAAATTGTCTGTAATACTTGATTTTATAAAAGATGTGTTTGAGGTTACCGGTATAAACAATGAATACGTTAAAATATTGTTTAAGTCTACGGGCGTATGCTATATATCACACTTAGGGAGCACAATATGCAAGGATTGCGAACAACACGCATTATCGCAGCAAATAGAAGCAGCTGCAAAATTTGTAATAGTGTTAATTTCTTTGCCGGTTTTTTCAGAATTGTTAAAAATAGCGGCAAGCTTATCTTCTGCATAGCTTTTGTTGCTGTATTGCTGGGTGCTTTACAAATAGATGCTTACGCTGGTGAGCAGCAGCCCTATGACGAGCTGTATTCATTGCTTGAAATTGATGATGTGGAAGATATAACAAAAGAAGAAATTAAAAAGTATGCAGAAATTGATTTTGATATATCAGATGAGAAAGCAATGTGGCAAATTAACGGGTATGACATTATTAAAAATATAATTATAAACTCTTTTTCGGTTGATGGGTCAGCTTTTAATATTCTCTCGGTTGTACTGGTAATTGCCGTTTTATATATGTTGACGTTAAAAAGTGAAAAAGGAGAGGCGATACTTGGCGTCTCATATGATACAGTGACTTCTGCGGTCTGTTTGGTTGTTTTGTTAGCTCCGGTATCCTTCTTGCTTTTTGATGTTTGCTCGGCAATAGAATCGTGCTGCGTTTTTATGAGCGCTTTTATTCCTGTCTATTCGGGTTTGATTTTTGCTACAGGAAAAAGTGCAACCTCAGGTTCATATGCATCTTTAATGTTTGTCGTTACACAAATCTTTACAATACTGGCAGACAAGGTTTTTGCGCCTTTGGGTGGTGTTATGCTGACTTCTGCGGCAGGTTCGTCTTTCGGTACGATTTCAAAACGATATTTTGATGTGCTTAAAAAGTTTATGGTTGTTGTTTTATCGGCCTCAATGGGAATTTTTATTACTGTTCTCAATATGCAAACAGCAATTTCATCGTCTTCCGATACGGTTGGTATGAAAACTGTTAAAACCGCGTTGGGTGCTCTTGTGCCCATTGTTGGCACCGCTATAAGTGATACGGTATCTGTTATTACTGCCGGCGCAGGCACTCTGAAATGCTCCGTTGGAATTTACGCTGTTGTTAGCATTGTTGTTTTGGTGCTGCCGCCTTTGATTAAATTGTTGCTCTGGAGAGTGACTGTTGCACTCTGTTCTTCAATTGTTGAGCTTGCCGGTGCGCAATCGGCAAAAACAGCTGTTAAATCTATCGGCGAGGTAATCACGCTAATGATTTCTGTTTTGCTGTGCACCTCTGTTGCGTATTTGCTGTCTGTGATTTTAACATTGTCGGCAGGTGGTTAGATGAAAATTATCAGTGGATTATCTTTGACTTTATGTGCCATATCTATGGTCATGGCAGTCATTTACGGGCTTTTGCCTGAAAGCAATCCTACACGCCCGTTAATTAAATCGCTGTCGGAATTTATCTGTGTTGCCGTAATTTTATCGGGAATTTTTTCGGTTATTAAAGGTGGTGCCATAGATTTCAACAAATTTTCTGCTGATTATTACAGCACGGATATTGAAGATTATGTGGCCGAAAGTAATTCGGTTGCACTGCTGAAACGTGTTAAAATTATGACAGAAGAAATCTTTAAACAATATAGCGTCCAATGCAATAAGATTTCTATTCAGGAAAGTGGCGGAGAGGGATATTTGCAGTTTAATGTTAACGAAACCGAAACTGATTTTAAAGCGCTCGAGACCGATTTGTACAAAAAAACAAACATCATGTGTAAGGTGATAATTGACTGATATGATAAACAAGATTAAAAAGCTGCTGTTTTCTGATAAATATATAAAATATATAGCTGTAATCGGTGTGATAGGTATTGCGTTGATATTTTTATCAGGCACAAATTTATTTAAAAATCAAAACGACAACGCTGTTGAAGAGGATTATGCAAAAGCAACTGAAGAAAGGATAAACAACATAGTTTGCAGAATTACAGGAGAAAAACAGGTTGGAGTTATGGTGAGTCTTGAATCAAACGGAGAGACCGTCTATGCTGATTCAAAAAGCATATCAAAAAACAACAAAACCGATAATGAATCACCGGAAAAGTACAAAACCGAGCAAAAGGATGATACTGAGCAAAGCTATATTATCATTAAAAATGCAGAAGGAGGGGAGGAAGCCCTGATTGTGTCAAAGCTTACACCGACGGTTAAAGGGGTAGTTGTTGTAACAAAATTTGCAAATAATAGCGCTGTTTCAGAGCGCATAACCGCTGCAATTGTGACGGCGCTTAATATCAGCGAAAAAAAGGTATGCGTTGTAATGAGTAATTAATTTGAGGTGAATTTATGAAGAAATTTTTTAAGAAAAAACAGTTGATTTTAGTAGCTCTGGTGGTGTTGTTTGCTGCAGCAATTTATATTAATTGGCAATTTAATTCAAAGAGCACTCCCGATCCAACAACCGATAAAAACTTAGGTGATGCGGAATATGTAGGGACTAACAGTGCAGAAATAAGTGATGAAGGGGAGCATCCTTATTTTGAGTCGGCAAGAAAAGAAAGGGAAGAGGCAAGAGACGAAATCCTTGATGAACTCGAAGAAATTCAAAAGGATATTAAAAACTCAGACAATGCTATAACTGAAGCGATAAACAAGCAGGTTGAAATAATGGGTTATATCGAAACGGAGAAAAACATTGAAACCTTGGTAAAGGCAAAGGGATTTGAAAATTGTCTTAGCGTAGTCAGTGAAGAAGGAATTAACGTAGTAGTGCTGTCTGATGCTCTCAGCGATGCAGAAATCATTCAAATTCAGGACATTGTGCTGTCGCAAAAGAAAGTTTCCCTTGACAGTATTAAGATAATAAATGTAGAATAGATGTTGTAAAATACTAAAATATGTGTTATACTTACAATATAACGATATTTGGAGGATAAAAATATGCAGATTAAAGATAAAACCGCTCATGATGTGCTTCTGTCTGAAGAGGTTGTAGCCCAAATGGTTTCGGTTGCTGCCTGTGAGGTTGACGGTGTTAGTTGTCTTGTTCCGAATCCCACTTTTAAAAACCTGTTTTCTTCCAAAACAACCAAATCGGTCAGTGTTAAGTACACTCTTGATTCAATGACCATTGATATGTATGTTAAAATTAAGATGGGCGTTAATATAACCTCGCTTTGTGAACAGATTCAGGAAAACGTTAAAAAGACCGTTCAAAACATGACGGGGCATGCAGTGTCAAGAGTTAATATAATCGTTGCTGATATTGAAATTCCCACCTGATAAAAAAATAAAGAGCCGATTTCGGCTCTTTATTTTTTTATAATTTTATTCTTTTTCTTGAAATTTTATTCATTTTGTTATACAATAAACTGAATAGTTATAAAAAGGATGGCGCATTATGTCACAAACTACTGAACCAAAAACAGAATTAACTCGCCGTGAAGCTCGTGAGCAGGCGTTTGCTCTTTTGTTTGAACGCTCATTTCACGATTGCAGCATAGATGAAATTATAAGCAACGCTGCTGATGTCAGTGATGTCGTCGTTGATGATTTTGCTGCTCGTGAAGCCAATGGCGTATATGAAAATTTATCAGACATTGATGCTGTGATTTCTTCCAATCTTCGTGGTTGGACTATTGCAAGATTGGCAAGAGTAGCTTTATCAATTCTTCGTCTGGCAGTTTATGAAATTAAATATTCCGAAGAGGTTCCCACCAGCGTAGCTATTAATGAAGCTGTTGAATTGGCCAAGAAGTTCGGCTCAGATGATGATCCTTCCTTTATCAACGGAGTTCTTGGCTCTGTAGCAAAAGCAGAGGATAAGCAATGATTCTGGGCATTGATACCAGCAATTACACCACTTCTACCGCTTTGTATGATACACAAACGGGGTGCATTCATAATTTCAAGAAAATGCTTCCGGTAAAACAAGGTGAACGGGGATTAAGACAAAGCGATGCCGTGTATCATCACACGGCTAATTTGCCTTTGCTTATTGATGATACATTTTCTCTTTGCAAAAAGATTGACAGTGTTGGAGTTTCTACCAGGCCCAGAGATGTTGAGGGCAGCTATATGCCGTGCTTTAAAGCCGGTTTTAATATTGCAAATGCTGTTTCAAAGGTGCTGGGTGCTCCTTTGTATGAATTTTCTCATCAGGTAGGTCATATTGCGGCTGCTTTGTTTTCGGCAAATAAGCTTGACTTGCTTGAAAAACAGTTTGTTGCTTTTCATTTTTCCGGGGGCACAAGTGAAGCTGTTTTAGTTACTCCCGATGAACATAATGTGTTTAATTGCCGCTTGATTTCTGCATCCTCAGACCTTAAAGCCGGTCAGGTAATTGATAGATGCGGCGTTATGCTGGGCATGCAGTTTCCTTGTGGTGCTGAGTTGGAGCAGCTTTCCGCGTTGTCACAAAAAGAATTTAAAACTAAAGCTTCTTTAAAAGACGGCTTCGTCTCTTTGTCGGGAATAGAAAATAAATTTATGAATTTGTATAACGCCGGAGAAGCCCCCTGCGATATTGCCAAATTCACCATTGACAGCATATGCTCTGCTGTTGATGCCATGACTCGTCATATTATTGATGTATATGGTGAATTACCTTTGGTTTATGCCGGCGGTGTAATGAGTAACCGATATATAAAAGATAAAATTGTCAGCAAATACGGTGGTTTTTTTGCCGAGCCGGTATTTTCTGCCGATAACAGCGCAGGCGTCGCTGTCCTTGCTGCATATAAAGGCGGTTATATTTGATGGGCACTACAGTTATTTCTGTTTCGCAGTTGAATTTATATGTTAAAAATGTGTTAGAGTGCGATACAGCGCTTAAATCTGTATATATCAGCGGAGAAATTTCCAATTTTACCAATCACTATTCATCCGGCCACTTTTATTTTACCCTTAAAGATGAAAAGTCATCGGTGAAGTCGGTTATGTTTAAATATTCTGCCCTTAAGGTTCAATTTGTTCCTCAAAACGGAATGAAGGTTATTTGCCACGGCCGAGTATCTCTGTATGAGCGTGATGGCTCCTATCAGTTTTATGTTGATGATATGCAGCCCGATGGCGTCGGAGCTTTATTACTTGCTTATGAGCAGTTAAAATTAAAGCTATCCGAAGCCGGTTTGTTTGATGAAAAATCCAAGCGCCCGTTACCGCGGTTTCCTTCAAAAATAGGCGTTGTTACCTCTTCAACCGGAGCTGCTTTGCAAGATATTATAAACGTTCTTTCTCGCAGATATCCTATTGCCGAAGTTCTGGTATATCCTGCTTTGGTTCAGGGTCAAGGGGCGCCTGAGTCTTTGATCAAAGCTATAAATACCGCTAATCTGCAAGGTGTTGCAGATGTGCTTATTGTCGGTCGCGGCGGTGGTTCAATTGAAGATTTGTGGGCTTTTAATGATGAAAAGCTTGCTTATGCAATTTTTGAATCAAATATTCCCGTTGTTTCTGCCGTGGGCCATGAAATCGATTACACAATTTGCGATTTTGTTGCTGATTTACGAGCGCCAACTCCTTCTGCTGCAGCAGAATTGGTTGCTCCTGATGCTGCCGAAATATCGGTGTATCTATCATCCTTGGGCGCAAACTTGGCGTATAAGCTTAACAGTGTTTTTAAGGAAAATCAAAACAAGCTTAATTATATTGAAGGGCGCAGGTGTTTTGCTTCGCCTTTAGCTTTTTTGGATGTTATTAGCGAAAGACTGGATAACTTAGAGCAAAGCATTATTTTGGCTCAAAAAAACTCAGTTGTTAAATGTGAATCTCAGTTATCTTTGTTAGCAGCAACTATTGACGCAACCAGTCCGCTAAAAACTTTGTCCAGAGGATATGCAATTCCACGCTCTGAAGGCAAAGTGCTAAGAAGTGTGGATAGCTTTAAAGAGGGTACAGAGTTTTCTCTTACCCTTTCTGATGGCCGTATTGAATGTGAAACTACCGGAATTCATAGAGGTGACAATCAATGAATAATAAAACCTTTGCCGAGATGCTTTCTCGACTTGAAGAAATATCCAAGGTTCTCGATGGCGGTGAAGCATCCCTCGAAGATTCTTTGGAGCTGTTTGAAGAGGCGAGCAAACTTATTAAAGAGTGCAATGCCAAATTGTCTGACGCTCGACTGAAAATTACAGAGATTACATCAGATTCTGAGGGATGTTCTAATGAGTGATTTTGTTAATCAATACTCCGATTTGATTGAAAACGGGTTAAAGCGGCTGGTGCCAAACACTAACCCTCAGTATTCCAATTTGAGAGATGCAATTAATTATTCGGTTGGTGCAGGCGGCAAACGAATTCGTCCGTATTTAACGCTTGAGTTTTGCAAGGCGTGTGGTGGCTTTGAACAGTTGGCTGTTAATTATGCGTGTGCCGTTGAGTTTATACACACCTATTCACTAATACATGACGACCTGCCTTGTATGGATGATGACGATATGCGCAGGGGAAAGCCCTCCTGTCACAAGGCCTTTGGTGAAGATATAGCGTTGCTTGCAGGTGATGCACTGCAACCTCTTGCCTTTAGCGCGCTGGCATTAGCACCACTGACAGAAAAACAAAATGTAAGAGCAATAGCTATTCTTGCTGAATATTGCGGTTTGAACGGAATGGTCGGCGGTCAGACGGTTGACCTTAACTGTGAGGGCAAAACAACTTCGGCAGAGCAAATTGAGCTCATGCACAACCTGAAAACAGGTGCACTGATTAAAGCTGCCTGCGTGATGGGCTGTATCGCAGCGGGAGCTTATGATAAAATTGCTATTGCCGAAGAGTATGCCTTTGCAATAGGTAAGGCCTTTCAAATCAGAGATG
>JAZRNV010000063.1:0-11831 GCA_045648425.1 Acutalibacteraceae bacterium
GCATATTCGGGGTTGATGGATTGCAGCTCAATCCAATTCTCACCATAGACAACCCGCTTGATAAAGCCATCTTCACCGTCAAGCAACACAACGGCAATCTTGCCCGAATCTACAGAGGGTGTTTTGAGCACCTGAACAATATCTCCATCCTCAATTTTAGGGTACATGGAGTTGCCCTTAACCTTGATGCACATAGTGGATTTTGCCTCGTAATCCGATGGGATGAAGAGGGGCATATAATCCACAACGGTGCTGTCGGCGGAGGAGCCGAATCCTGCAGAGGCCGACTCGTACAAGGGAACGAGGCGAACCTCGTTGGACGGCAGCAGAGAAGGGTCATCGGTCACTTTAAAAACAGGGCTGTCCGCTACGCCGTCACTATCATACATATTTCCGCTTTCAATACCCGATTGTGTGCCGAAAAGGTCGCACAGTCGGGTATATTCTTTTTTCGAAAGAGCTTTCTTAAATCTGGGTTGTGCCAAAAGCATAGCGGCATATTTTTCAAAATCGGGATGCTCCTCTTTTGACGCCATTACGCTTTTTGAAAACAGCCCCTTCAGCATATCATCCATTTCTTGAGGCAGGGGATGGCTTGCCTCATCACCATCAACAAAGCTGAGCCCGTGGGCTGCCATATCCTCCGCCTTGTGCAGGGGATATATATATTTGTAGCGGTCTTTAAGAGATAAAAAGTTTTTATGATACTTTTTGTGAGCGGCCGAGGCCTTTTCATCGGGGACGGGCATTGTGTATCCGCACAAGGGGCAACAAAGGGTGTCGCTGCTTTTAAGCCCGGTCATATAGTCGGTGGTAACCCCGAAAAACTCGCATATTTTCATAAGCGTTCCCGTTGACAGCTGCCTGGTTCTGCCGGCTCCGAATTCGGAAATGATGCTGCGGGTTACACCTGCCTGCTTGCACATTTCAGTTATGCTTAGCTCGCATTCTTCGGTTAAAGATAAAAGCTTTTTGTATAAATCTGACATAAGCTATCCCCTTACTGTGGATAAAATAATTATACAGAATTCTGTAAAATCTATTGACAATTACAGAAAACTGTAATATCATATAGCACACACTTACAGAAAACTGTAACGAACGGCGAAAACCAATGGGGTTTTCTCTATTGTATTACATAATTCTGTAAATGTCAACCTTAAATTGCATATCCCGTTGGTGCGATGGTTGACAGGTGTGAATAATGGATGTTGTGCAAAATTAAATCATAGAATTTAATTTTGCTATATCCGCTTAAAAAGTGGCTTGTCGAAGCGCTTTCAAGCGTTTCGACAAACAACAATTATTATAGGGATGGGATGGGATGGAGGAAGGTTAAATGCCCGAGGTAGAAAGATTTTATCAATGCAACCGATGTTCATACCGCTTTAATATCCCCCTGCGCGAGTGTGATGAGGATGGGTACTACAATCTTTGCCCCCGATGCAAATGGGCAAGTCTTGACTATATTTATGTAATTGACGGAGTAGGGGAGTTTGATGACCAACGAAGTGCCCGACGGGCATATTACTCACTCAAGGAGGGTGAATTATGAGAACAAAATGTAATTGTTGCGGAAGATTGAGAGGTAACCCCGATGAAAAGCTGTGCAGTGAGTGCCTTGAAAAGCGCAACGTTTTGCGCTCAAGAGGACGCATTTTTGCAGGGCAAAACGCTCCTGCCGAATCGATAGAAGAAATCCGCCGCCGCGGTCTCGAGCGCCTTTACCGTTCGGGTTACCGACGAATGGGCGTTTATGACCAAAGGCACGGAATGAGAATTGGCATAGGCACCAAAAAAGTGGTGGATTTTGTTAATCAGAGCGGAAGCATTCATTACGGCCGTCAGGTGGCTCAAAAAGAGGCGTCATCAACATAAATAAAAAATGGGTTAAGCGAGGTGACAGACACGTCTAAAAAAGCGTTATCTAAAAAGAAAAAAGCCATTGCCGAGGGATTGCTTAACCACAGCCAAGGGGGCCTGCAAGAGCTGTGCGAGCTTGAGGGGCTGGATATGGCAGAGCTGTGTCGGCTGTTTGCCGACGATGAGTTTACCGCCTATTTGCATCGCCTTGTTGAGGGTTACTGCCGTGGCTCGCTGGCATCGGTATGGGAGGCGCTGATTGCCAGATGCCGAGAGGGAGATATGAAGGCAATAAAGCTTTACTTCGATCTGAAGGGTGAGTCAGCGGGGGAACAATCGGCTCCCACAGTGATTATAACGGGGGCGGATGAGCTTGAATAGCATCTATCTGCCCGATGTGGTTGGCAAGGGCTATCGGGAGTTTTGGCATTTTAAGGGCAGGTATCGGGTCTGCAAGGGAGGCCGTGCCTCTAAAAAAAGCAAAACCACCGCTCTTAACATTATTGTGCGAATGACCCAATATCCTCACGCCAACACGTTGGTTATAAGAAAAACCTATCGCACCCTTAAGGACTCCTGCTTTGCCGAGCTTAAATGGGCCATTAACCGCCTGGGGCTGGATGGGCTTTGGGAGGTTAAAGAGTCTCCTCTTGAGATGACCTATCGAAAAACGGGGCAAAAAATTCTCTTTCGCGGACTTGATGACCCGTTGAAGGTTACCTCGGTTACGGTTGAGACGGGGGCCCTTTGTTGGCTATGGATAGAAGAGGCCTATGAAATTGAGAACAGAGCCGATTTTGATATGATCAATGAGTCTATACGCGGCGGCGTGGGGGAGGATTTGTTTAAGCAAATCACCCTCACCTTTAATCCGTGGAGTGAGCATCACTGGCTCAAAGCCCGATTTTTCGACATCCCTGACGATCCTGACGTTTTGGCTATTACCACCGACTACACCTGCAACGAGTGGCTTGACCAATCCGACCTTAAGCTGTTTGAGCAAATGAAGCAAAGAGACCCTCGCCGTTACGCGGTGGCAGGTCTGGGTGACTGGGGCGTGGCCGAAGGGTTGGTTTTTGAGCGGTGGAAGGTAGAATGCTTTGATGCTGAATGCTTAAAAAGGCAAGAGGGCGTGCACCACGTCTTTGGCCTTGATTACGGTTACACCAATGACCCCACCGCCTTTATTGCAATGGGGGTGGATGAAGAAAACAAGCAAATTTATATTTATGACGAGCTGTATGAAAAGCGTCTGCTCAACAGCGATATTGTTGCCCGAATAAAAGAGATGGGCTACGGCAAAGAGCGCATTGTTGCCGATTCGGCTGAACCAAAAACCAACGACACCTTGCGGCGTGAGGGATTGCGGATTATAAGCAGCGTAAAAGGCGCCGACAGCATCCGCTCGGGCATACAGCAGCTGCTTGAGTATGAGCTTATTGTGCACGCTTGCTGCAAAAACACGGTGGCCGAGTTGTCGGGCTACACCTGGCAGACCGACCGGGAAGGCAAGCCAACCGGATACCCTAAAGACCGTGACAATCATCTGATGGATGCTATGCGTTATGCAATGCAAAGCATACGTCCGCTAAGAGCGCTTGCCCCCTCGAAAAGGGGACGACCATTAACCGGCGTAACCGCCGACGACATTAAAGGAGGATGGAAATGACCTATCTTTTAATTGCGGTCAGTTGCCTTTGCACCTCAATAGTGTGCGCCCTTATTTTGGGCGTGGGATATTATTTGGGTCGCAAAGAAACCAAATCTGCAAAAAGCAAAAGCACCGACACATCCCGTCAGGACCGAGAGGCCAGAATTAAGCAACAGCAAATGCAAAATTTCTGGAACTACAACGGTGACCAACAGCAAGACCCCGCCGAGGCGGCGGTTTAATATATCCCTCGCCATGGGAAAGGAGAAACCAATATGAACGAAGAAAAAACCGTAAGCGGCGCCCAAGAGGTCGCCATCCCCGACGGAGCCGCCGACACAAGGGATGAGGATTTAAGCTTGTCGACAGAGAATATGCCTGCCAAAGCATACCCCGTCGAGGAGGAATCCCATCATGACGGCCAAAGCTATATGACCACGCTGTATAATCACAAAACCCATCAGTTTGACCGCGAACAGGCCGAAAAGCTGGTGCAGATAGGATTATACTCAGAGCCACATCTTAAACGGCTCAGGTATCTGGCACGGCTTTCGGGTGAAGAGGGGGTAAAGGAGCTTTTAAACAAGCTGATTACCGACGGTGAGCAACGCTTTGCCACCGATATTCAATCAAAAATAAGTGACCCCGAGTTAGCACACCGAATAGCCGAAAGCGAGCTGTCACGACTGCGAGAGGATGCTCCATCCGATGACCTTGAGCAAAACCTTGCTCAAAGCAGGGATGCCCTTAACAGACGTCTGGCAGGAGAGTTTGTGGAGCTTCAGTCTGAATTTTCACAGGTTGACTCCTTTGCCTCTTTGCCTGTGGAGGTCAAACAGCAGGCGGCCGAGGAGGGCGTACCTCTTAAATACGCCTATGCGCTGTATGCCTGTCGACAGCAGGCATTGATTTCTGCCGCCAAAGAGCAGCAAGAGGCGGCATCAAGCGCCGCGACACATTCGCTTAAAAGCGAGGCGTCGGACGGCACAAGCCCCGAAATGGCCAACGTTTATAAGGCCCTTTGGGGACAGTATTAAAAATTAAGGAGAAATTTTATTTATGGCAAACAATTTTGTATTTCACAGTAAACTTGACGGCGAGCTTGACAAGATGATTGCGGCAAAGGCCGCAACCGGCTTTTTCGGTGACGGCGGTATGGTAGCCAAGTTTACCGGCACCAAGACCGTTCTTATCGATGATGTTGAGATGGATGGCTTGGGCGATTACGACCGCGAAAGCGGGTTCCCCAAGGGCGCCGTTAAAATCAATCAGTCATCCTACGAGCTGGCTATGGAGCGCGGCACCACCTTCACCATTGACCGCCTTGATGCTGAAGAGGCAGGCCTTGATAATCTTCCTGCCCGTCTTTCAGGCAAAGCAGGCGAGTTTGTGCGCACCCAGGTAGTGCCTGAGGTAGACGCCTACGCTATTTCAAAGCTTTATTCCATTGCCGCCGAAAACGGTCAGGTTTTGAGTGAGGGTGTTGAAATTGAAAACCACTCTGCATCCATTCTTACCGACCTTATCAATGCGGTGGGCGAGGCCTACAGCGAGGATGATGACCTTATCGCTTTTGTTGACCCCACCTTCTATGCCGACCTTATGAGCACCGATGAGCTCACTCGACACATTGACATTTCCGATTTCAGCAAGGGTGAGGTCAGCACTAAGGTTAAGCGCTTTAACGATTGCCCCATCATTCGTGTGCCTGCTGCCCGTATGAAGAGCGAGTATACCTATAATGACGGCAGTGACAAGTTCGGCTTTGCGCCTGCCGAGGGTGCCAAGAGTGTGGGCTGCATTGTTCTTCCCCGCAAGGTGGTTAATCGCGTTATGAAGACCCAGAAGATGCGCTTTTGGACTCCCGATCAAAACATTGATTTGGATGCTTATAAGCTTGATTTCCGTTTTGTTTATGACTTCTTGGTCAAAAAATCAGCTCTTAACACCGTATATGCCTACGCCTATTAATCAGGTCTGACTTCTGCTCCGGCGTTTTTGGCTGATGCCGAAGGCGTCGGAGCAATTCTAAATAATTTGGCTAAACGGAGGTAAAAATGAAAACAACCAAAAACACACCGGCAGAGGTGTTTAAGCAATACGAGTCGGGTGTCAATTATAAAGGCGGCTTAGGTGAAAAAGGACTCTATGAGCAGTCCAAACGCAACGAGCGCTTTTATGTGGGCGACCAATGGCACGGTGCTAAATGCGGTGCAGACCGACCTCTGGTGCGTCACAATGTTATAAAACGTATAGGCGATTTTAAACAATCCTTCATTGTATCGTCACCTATTTCCGTCAGCTTTTCGGCAGAGGGCGTTTCGTCCTCTGCGGCAGGTGTTGAGCAGTACGCTGCTTTGCGCCGTGACCTTGCCCACGGTGAATTTAATATACTTGACCAATTTTCAGACGCTCAAAAAACCGATTTTGTGGTTGGGTGCCTGGGTGACTATTGCAACACTACCATGGAACGCCTGCGTTTTAATGAAATCAAGGATTTGGCTTTGCGCAAGGCATATATCAGCGGCACGGCAATTTTGCACACCTATTGGGATGAGAGCGTGACAACAGGCCTTTATGCCGACGCCGATCATACCGCTCCTTTAAAAGGAGATATTTGCTGTGAGCTTATCGATGTAGAAAATTTTTATGTGGGCGATGTTGCTCAGCGTGATGTTCAGCGTCAGCCCTATATCATCGTTGAGCAAAGGGTGAGCGTTGAAGCTCTTAAAGAAGAGATGAAGCGCAACGGCCGCCCCACCGAAGAGATAGAATCGGTAAAGGCGGATGCCGATACCGACTGTCTGGCAGGGGATTATGGCTCGTTGGGTCTTGAGGATGACAAAAAATGCACCCTGCTCACCAAGTTTTATAAGGTTAAAAAGGGTGGAAAAACTCACGTTATGGCTGTTAAGGTGTGCAAAAACGCCATCGTCCGAGAGGAATGGGATTGCGGAATTGACCTTTATCCCTTTTCGGTGTTTTGCTGGCAATCCCGCAGCAACTGCTTCTACGGAGAAAGTGAGATAACCTGGCTTATTCCCAACCAAATAGCCATCAACCGAATGCTCACCGCTGCCGTTTGGGCGGTGATGATAAACGGTATGCCTATCCTCGTAAAGGATGTGGACGCCATACCTCAAGATATTTCCAATGATCCCGGGCAGGTTGTTAATGCTGTCAGCGTTAACGGTAACGGCGTGGCAGGGGCTTTGCAATATGTTACGCCGCCTGCCTTTTATTCTCAGTTTAACAATATGGCGCAAAGCATTATAGTCAATACCCTCACACAGTCGGGAGCCAATGACGCGGCTTTGGGCGACATTGCGCCCGACAATACATCTGCAATTCTTGCTGTGCGCGAGGCGGCCACTATGCCTATGCAAATGTTTAAAAACCGCTTTTATCAGTTTGTTGAAGATACGGTAAGAGTTTGGGCTGCCTTTTGGATTAATATGTATGGCCGACGGGACCTTAAAATATCTGACCGCAACGGCACCTGGTATCTTCCCTTTGACGGGCGCGAGTATACCGATGCTCTGCTGACGGTCAAGGTGGATGTGGGTGCTTCAACCCTTTGGAGCGAGGCACAAAGCATAAGCATACTTGACAGTTTGTTTGACCGCAAGGTTATTGACGTCGTGCAATATCTTGAACGCTTGCCCCGAGGTGTTGTGCCCGATATAAGCGGATTGATATTCGACCTGCACAATTCTTCATCTGCTGAGGGTGAAGGGTTTGCTCTTGAAGACGTAGCTGAGGAGGTGGCGACTATATGACCGCAAAAACGTTGTTTGACAGCGCGATGCTTAATTTGGGCTACCGACAAACCGATGAAATGCTTGCCGCGGCAATTACCTTTATAAATCAGGTTTGCGCCGATGTTTGTGACGTAACGGGAACGGAGCACCGCTCTATCAGATCCTTAAGCGAGGAGCTAAACCTATCCTCAAGGGTGGCTTGGGATATAGCAGTCTACGGTCTGGCTATGTATTTAGCTCTTTTCAGAGGGGATGGGGACAAAAACCGATTTTATGCCAATCTTTACAGCCAAAAGCGCCGCCTGCTTTCCACAACCTCCCTGCGAACCGACCTTTTGCCGAAGGGGGAAGATTGATGAGATACCCCTTTCTTGACCCGTCTGTAAAGCGACGAGTTCACGTGCCTCAGCTAAAAGGCGGAATTAATGCTGCCGACCATCCCTCATATATAAATGACAACCAGCTTACCGCCTGCAACAATCTTTATTTTGACCGTCACGGGTTACGCACGCGGCCGGGGGTCAGGTTTATAGAAAAACTGGCAGCTTCACCCCACGATTTTCTTCAAACTGAGGATGTACTGTGGGCTTTTAAAAGGTGGGAGGGTAACGGTGAAGAGCCCAACCTTTGCGCTGTTAAGAAAAAGGAAAACACTTTTGAATTTTTTAGGGGCATATATGCCAACTTTGAAGATAGCGATAAGTCTGTTAATATTCCTCTGCACAACAAGCAAGATTGCTTTTTGCGACTTTCGAGTCGCGACTACGACAGCGCGGGGGTGGGTGTAGATGTTACCCAAATTTCCCTTAAGAATGGCGAAATTGATGTGGAGTACTACCACCCTGTTTATATTCCTACCGTTATGATAAACAGCGTTGGCACCAATAACCCCTCTGATTGTCCTTTGACGGGCGACCTTTTTGAGGGCTACAATTTGCTGACCGATGGGTTTAAGGTGCTGGCCACCGCTGATGGCAAGGCCATGGCGTGGAAAATGCCCCGTCAGCTTAAAGGGGGAGACCGTATAACCGTTTCTCTTCATGACCCTGTTTTTGGGGCAATAGAGCACAACATCAACCTGCCTTACGTCATTGACCGCAGCTATGACGGCTCTTTGAGCAGGTATTTGTCTAATCCCGTTGAGGCATCCTATGTGCCCGATGGGGGAGAAAGCTTTGCGGTTTATATGCAACGTGTGGTCTACGATGCCCTAAATAACTGTGTTGTTTTTGTGGCAATGGATGAGAATGCAGGTGAAAAGGAGTATGGTATGCATATCCCTCCCGTATCGGTAGAGGGCTACAGCCAATCCTCCTCTAATTTCAGCATTACCGTCACCACAACAGTGGGCTCGGGTGTAGAAAAAATTTTGGGCATGACCTGTCTCTGCTGGTTTGGCGGCTCAAGGGGAGGACTGGGTGGCGGCTCCCGATTATTCGTTGGGGGAAACCCCGATTATCCGGGCGTCATTTATTGGTCTGACTTAAACAAACCCACCTATTTTCCCGAAAATAACTACGCTTACGTTGGGGATTCCTCACCCATTACCGCACTGGCTCAGCAGTCTGACCTGTTGGTTATTTTTCAAGACAAGGCGGTAACGGTTGCTCAGTACGTGCAGGGCGAAACGGTTACCTCTGACGATGTTATGACAGGAGCGGTGGTTGACATAACAACTCTATCTGCCACCTTCCCAATGACACCTTTGCACTCGTCAATCGGATGTGACTGCCCCGATACCCTGCGTCTGTGTGCCAACCGCCTGGTTTGGCTCAACAGTGACGGCAAGGTCTATACCCTTGTTAACTATGGCCAGTACAGCCAGCGCAATATCAGAGAGTTGAGCTACCTTGTGCAGCCCTTGCTTAAGCGCCACTCTGCAGAGGAGCTGAAGAGGGCGATAAGTGCGGATATGGATGGCAAATATTGCCTTTACGTGGGCAATAAGGTGTATGTTATGGATTACGATTCTGCCGCCTTCAAAAGCTACACGTCATATTCAAGTGACAAGCTGGCCCAGAAAAACATAGCATGGTATGAGTGGACAATGCCGAATTTTGCACTTCCCGTTAAAAGAGGAGTGACACTGGGGGATTGCTTTGTTATGGTGTCGGAGGATGATGAGATGTATGCTCAATCATTTAACGAGCCCGATTTCGGGTGGACCGATTGTGATGCAGAAGCTCAGCATCCGATACCTTGCTCCTTCACCACCAAGCATTTTGTTTTCGGCTCCCCTGACAAAATCAAAAACATTGACAGCGTTATGCTCACTTCCGACACCGCCCTTTCCATTCTAAGAGTTGATTGCCTTTCAGATAACGATATGTTGTCTGCTCATTTTATTGAGGGGGGCTACGAAAATGAAATGATGCGCCACAGAATATATCCCGATGCAAGGGGAGTGGTGGATTTTGCCCTTCGTGTTTCAAGTGATAATGGGCTGTCGGCAGAGGGCGTGACATTAATCTATAAAGAAGCAGGTGATATAAATTGACAGACTATGTAAATACCGCAAAAAAATATAATCAGCTTTTGGCCGAGCAGGCCGAAAGGCGTAAACAGCAGGCGCAGCAGACGGCCGATATAAAAAACGCAAAGGCCCTGCAGGATGCTCAGGCAGAGATTGGCAAGCTGTCGTCAAAATATCGTGCCGTATATGACGAAAATGCGGTCAATCAATATATTAACGAGCGCCGCATTGCAGAAAATATGGCTAATCTGGGTCTTACCGACTCCGGACTTAACCGCACTCAGCAGACGGCGGTTAATCTTAGCCGCGGCAATGCAGATCACGCCACCCGTATGAATTTTGAGTCGGCGGTTGAAAAGGTTGAGCAGTCGGCTCGCGATGAAATTGCCGCTAACAATCTGGCGGCAATAAAGGAGCTTGGCGACATTGACCGTCAGATCACCGACGAAGCAAATGACCGACTTTATACCGCCGAAATTAAGCAGGCGGAGGCGGCCGCCAAGGAGGAACAAAAGAATTCGGGTCAAGAGCTGAGCGAATTTATCACCAAACTGGGCAACTCGCTAAAATACAGCCGACAGGTGGGCATATCTACTATGGAGCTCAGCGAGACCATATATGAGTATATCGTGCGATACAATCTCAGCAAAAGTGATGCAGACGTGCTTTTGACCACTGCAGGCATAGCTCCTCAGCGTATGGCAGCCGACTTTTTCAGCAGCGCCATCAAGGAGCGTGACCGCTGGCAGACCCTCAAAAAGGGCATCGACGGTTATATTGCAGGCAACAGTTCATCTACCGTTTCGGCCTTTAAGCGAGCGCTGGATGAATATAATGTTGAAAAATACGGCGCTGATAAACTGCTTCCCCGACTTGTGCAAGAAGGTTATATTATCACCAGTGAGTCGGAAAAAATTCAAAAGTTTTACACCGATTATATCGGAAGCGATCCTGCTGCAAAGCTTAAAAAATACGGTGAAAGCGGCATAAGAAATTATATCAGCAAACAGCTTTCAAGCGGTGCCGTCAGCGATATTGCCGCAAACTATATGGTGGCGCTGTTTGAATATCACAACAAATAACAGGAGGAAAAATGAGAGAAATTAACTTTACCCTGGGCATTGACTCGGTCTCTCCTTCAGGAATTCAAAACGGTGGTTTTCAGAGCGAGTACAACGCCACAAAAATTGTTTTTACCTTCAGTGAGCAGCTTCAAGACCGCTTAAGCAATCTGCAGGGCATAGCCACCTGGCAGGTGGAAGCTATAGATGCCGAGGGCGGTATGAGCATACACCCTCTTGCGGTGGAAGAAGACAAGGGTGAGCTTATCATCCCCACCACCCTTACAGAGTCGGGCACAATGCTTTTACTTCAGCCAACGGTTACGGTGCAGGATGAAGCTGCTCAAATGCTCAACAAGATTTATTTTCCGTCGGTCAAGGTTAAATTCGGCCCGTCGGTTGGTGGCATGACGGTACATACCGATGAGTATGACCGATATTCACGCAATCTTGTGGGCGCTATGCAAATAGCCCTTCAATCGGCCGACCGAGCCGACCTGGCGGCCGAGCAGGCACAGCAATCCTCTGAAAAGGCCGAGCTTTATGCCCTTCGTGCTGAGGCGGCACTTAACAACGATTGGGTGCTGCTTAAGGAGGTAACGGTTGCAGAGGCCATAAGTTACTACCAAGAAAAAACAGAAGATCTGGGCGATACAACCAACGGAGTGAGGGTTAAGCTGTTTTTGCCGGCCAACACAGTAATGTCAAGCAGTAGAATCGTCTTACAGTTCAGCTTAAATAACAACCGCAGTATGGTTGTGCGCGCTGACAGTATGGTGGCTAAAAGCAGTGAATCTCTATGCTGTTTCGACATAATTCCTCACGCAGGAGTGTGGAATTGTGAGGTGGCGCCCTATGTCAAGTCTATAGGCACCATTACCGGTGATATCACCTATAGCGAAGGGGATAAGGTGCGCTATATAAAGGTTGTGGCCACCGATGTCAATCCCATTCCGGCAGGCGCGAAAATTGAAATTTGGGGGTTGCAGTAATGAGAGTTTATGAAAACGGTGTTTATCGAG
>JAZRNV010000064.1:0-1900 GCA_045648425.1 Acutalibacteraceae bacterium
TCGCAAAGCGCAAGGAAACGGGTCACCCTTTCCCTCTTTGCTTTAATCACGATTTCAGCGCGGTTATTGGCGCGGTCGAGAGCATCGAGGACACGGAAAAAGGCCCCTATATCGAGGCGCGATTCCTTGAGACACAGCTCGCCCAGGATGTCCGCAAAATGCTTTTATCGGGCGCAATCTATCAATTCTCGTTTGCTTATGATGTTTTAGATTGGCGCAAACCTAACGCCGAGGAAAAGGCGGCGGGCGTCGAGAATGTGCTCACAAAGCTCGAGGTTTATGAGATTTCGGTCGTTACGGTCCCCGCTAATCAAAACGCAATCGCGACCGAGGTCAAGGCGGGCAAGAGGAACAGCAAGGCCGACGAGGACATCCTCAAGGAAAACATCAAGGGCCTCGCGGAGATCGCGGAGGCGATAAATGAACGCATCAACTCGCTCGAGTCGCTTATTGACGAGGGCGCGGATGATAAACCGACGGAGGAGACGGCACCCGCCGAGGAGGTCGAGCCCGAGGTCAACGAGACAACAATCTCGGAGGAGCCAAAGGACAACGACAACGCGAAAAGGGCGGCGGCTTTACTGTCAAAAATCAATGAAATCAAAGGAGGTCCCGAGTTATGACGATCAAGGAACAGCTCGCGGAAAAAAAGGCGGCCCTCGCCGAGCTTGAGCCGATGCTCAAGGCCGACGATGTGACAGCCGAGACAATCGAGACGGGTGAGACACTCGCCTCGGAGATCGCCGACTTGACCGAAAAGGTCGAAAAGGCCGAAAAGGCTGACGAGATTCTCAAGAATATCGGCACAGCCGAAAATAACAATAGTGACATTACGGAGGTAAAGACAATGTCAACAATGGAAGATTTCGCAACAAAGTGCAAGGAAATGACAGACCGCAAGAGCGGCGCATCCGTTCGTTTCAAGGCAAACACCGATGTCGTAACATCCCCTACAATCGCCGACATCGACCGTTCAGTCGCACCCCAGGCAAAGGCGCCCGCAATCGCTGACTATTTCACAAACGCAACGATCAGCGGAAACGCTATTACTTATTTTCTCCAGGGTGCAATCGAGGGCTCTCCCGCGGTAACCGCCCAGGGCGCAAAGAAACCCCAGATGTCGACATCATTCGAGCCGACAACTCTCGCCCTTTCAAAGATCGCGGCATATATCAAGGAGACCGACGAGATCATCAACGACGCGCCTTTCCTTGCATCCGAGGTTGAAAATACTCTTATCGCCGAGCTCGCAAAGGCTAAAAATTCTCATATCATCACCGCTGTCGGCTCTACTGTCGGCATCGGCGCCGAGACTTATGACGGTACAACGGTTACATTCGCCGACGGTATTCTCGCATCAATTCTCAAGGTTAAGAGTGAGAGCGCTTATGATGCTAATGTCGTAATCGTCAACCCCGCCGACCTTTACACTCTCCTCACCTCAAAGGATGACAACGGTCAGTATTACGGCGGCGGCTATTTTGTCGGTCCTTACGGCAACGGCGCGCTTACAATCCCCGCCTCAATTTGGGGCGTTTCGATTTTCGCATCCTCCGAGGTAACCCAGGGCGAGGCAATCATCGCGGCTCGTGAGGCTGTCAAGGTATGGAGCAAGGGCGTCGTTGATGTCAAGCTCTACGAACAGAATGAGGATGATGCGCTTTATAACCGCGTGACACTCCTCGGCGAACAGCGCCACGCGGCGGCTGTCGTTGACCTCAAGGGCGTCGTACTCCTTGCGGCCGAGTAATATCCCGTTCACCTGGGGACCCTACGGGGTCCCTTTTTTCTAAATCTAAAGAAAGGAGGCCCGTCAAATGAAAATCTACACAATCAACGGCCGCAAGGTTTGGCTCGACAAGGCTCCCGCGGGAGTGACCGAGACAATCAAGGCCGAGGA
>JAZRNV010000065.1:0-7774 GCA_045648425.1 Acutalibacteraceae bacterium
AAAATCAAGTGTTTATATAACCTTTGTCACGATGGGTTGAAAATTAACCGCCGAGGTGGTCTCGGCGGTTTTGCGGGTTATTTTATAACCATTGGAACAAGCAGTATATAGGGGGTGTTTAGCAGAGCGAAGCAGCCGCAAAGCATAGTGCGGTTCATTTTATCGCTCACCCTTCTGCCCAGCACAAAAATGCGTGTCATCCAATACATAACAACTGCCGCTGCAATGCAAGCCAGGATGGGCACCCACACAGTGCCTTTGTCATAATTGCACTCTCTTAAATTTTTCTGCAAAAGAGAGTCGCCATAGGTGAGAAAGGCGCCCATTATACCGAAGGCGGCTATTCCTGAAAGAGCGGCGCTTATAAAAGTAACACCTAATCGGTCAATAGCAAAACGCAAGGGTTTGGGCTTATCATCGGCACAGGTGGAAGCAGCACACAAAAAGCCGAAGTTGACAACCAGTGCCGCCAACATATACAAAGCCATTATCCAAGGAGTGTAAACGTATATCCAAAGGGGCACGGGTGTCACCTACCTTTCTAAACTTTAAAAAATCAGATGTTGCCCAGCTTATTCATTACAAGGCCGGTGATAAGCTTGGGATAAAAATATGTTGATTTTTGAGGCATCTTTTCGCCGGCGGCAGCTACGTCACGAATCTCGCTGACACGGGTGGGATTCATAATGAAGCAGCAGTTGGCCTGACCGTTATCAACGGCGGCTACCGCCTCGTCAGCCACGCGGGTATAGGTGAGGTTAATCTGCTTTGCCATATTTTCTTTGTCGATACCCATTGCGCGCTCAAGCACCAAAGTGTGCAGCACGTTTACGTCAAGGCCCTTAAGGGCATCGCTGCAATCGGCACAAATGCTGTCAAGCTCGGCGGTGTTGTTAAGGGTAAGCATATACCACTTGTCTGCACCAACGTAGTAGGCAACGGCGGTCTTGTTTTGCTCATAAGCGGCCTTAAGGGCAGGCAGCATATTATCTGCACCCTTTTGCTCGACTATATCAAAGCTCTTTTCGCAGGCAGCAAGCACGGCAGACTCATCATAATTTTCGACGCCGCGAACGATACGGTGGGTGGGGAAAACAACCAAGCCGTCACTTTCCATAGCCACAAGCATCATCATTACAAAATCGCAGGCATCACCCTCTTGGGCCTTGCCCTGCTCACGCAGATAATTGCGGAAGTTAAGAGAGGTTTCGTATCTGTGGTGGCCGTCGGCAATATAAAGCTTGCGCTCGGCAAACTGCTCACACAGTGCGGCGCACTCGGCCTTGTCGGTAACAATCCACAAGCTGTGGGTTACACCGTCACCGTCGGTGAAGCAATGAACCGGCTCACCTGCCGAAAGACGGGCAATGGCTGACTCGGTAACACCGCCGTCATCATTATAAAGTGAATAAATCTGGCTGAAGTTGCACATGGTTGCATTCATAAGATTGAAGCGGTCGGTCTTGGCCTTTGAGAGGGTTTCTTCGTGGGGCAAAACGATGCCCTTGGAAAACTCTTCAATATGCACGCGGCCGATAATGCCCTTGAATTCATATTCTTTGCCCTCTACGGTGAAACGCTCGCCGTAGATGTAAAGTGCCTCTTGCTCATCCTCTTTAAGGGAACCGTCGGCCAAGAAGCCGCGCAAGGTGTCGGCAGCGGTGGCGTAGCAATCTTCACCCTCGCGGGGAAGCTCGAGGCGAATGATATTATGAGGATTGCGAGCTATGTACTGCAAACGCTCCTCTTCACTGATAATGTCATAGGGGGGGCAGCAAAGTTGTGCAATATCTCCCGCCTGCTCGGTAAAGCGCAAAGCGCCAAAAGGTTTAAGTTGTGCCATAAAAAATCACTCCGTTAATTTTTATATGTGTTAATTTTATTCCATACGGGCAATCAAGTCAAGATTTATTTATAAAATAATAAATTACCTCTTTATTATTTTAAAGCTATATGTTATAATTTTCTGTGTGTGTTCAAATAAAGTTTACAAAATGCACAACTTCCTATGCTATAATTGTTTAAAATTCAGAATTTTCTGATTTGGAGGGATATGAATGATAGAGGTAAAAAACCTCACAAAACGCTATTCGGCTCACAAAGCTGTTGACAACATCAGCTTTTCAATCGAAAAGGGCGAAATAGTCGGTTTCTTGGGACCCAACGGTGCCGGTAAATCTACCACTATGAATATTATCACCGGTTACCTTTCTGCTTCCGACGGCTCGGTATCGGTTGCCGGCTTTGACATTTTGGAAAATCCCGACGAGGCCAAGCGCCACATCGGATATCTGCCCGAAAATCCGCCTCTCTATACCGATATGACCGTTAAGGAATACCTTAATTTCATCTTTGATCTTAAAAAGGCCAAATTCCCCAGAGATGCTCATATCAAAGAGGTTTGCCGTCTTGTTAAAATAACCGACGTTTACAATCGCGTTATCAAGCACCTGTCAAAGGGTTATCAACAGCGCGTAGGTATTGCTCAGGCGCTTATAGGCAACCCCGAGGTGCTTATATTGGACGAGCCCACAGTTGGTCTTGACCCCCGTCAGATTGTTGAAATTCGCAAGCTGATTGTTCACCTGGGCCTTAACCACACCGTTATTTTAAGCTCTCACATTTTGTCTGATGTGCAAGCTATATGCGAGCGTGTGCTTGTTATCAACAAGGGTGAAATTATTGCCGACGGTGCTCCCGATTTGCTGGCAAGACGTATGTCAAACGACAAATCATTAAGAATTCGTGTCAACGGTCCCGAGCAGGATGTGCAAAAGCTCATCAAGGCGGTGCCCGGTGTGTCATCGGTTACCTCTCTGGGCAAAAAGGAGCAAACCGCTTACGAGTTTGTTGTTGAGGTCAACGATGATGCCGACGTGCGCGCCACCCTGTCAAAGCGACTTGCCGAGCGCAACTGGCCCGTTATTATGCTCAAATCTCACGAGCTGTCTCTTGAAGATGTGTTTATCCGTCTCACCGACGGCACAGCAGACAACTCTCAGTTTAAAGTAAAGGAGGATGCAGAATGAGCGCCATTTATAAAAGAGAGCTGAAAAGCTATTTTACCTCTCCTTTGGGTTATGTTATTATTCTCAGCTACCTCGCTCTTTACGGCTGGTTCTTCGGTCAGCTTTATTCAGCAGGTTTGCCACAGACATCCTATGTTTTTTCATCGGTAGCAACCATTCTGACCCCCTTCCTTATTCCCGTGCTGACCATGCGCCTTTTCAGTGAAGAGCGCAGGCAAAAGACCGACAAGGCCCTCTTTACCGCTCCTGTGAGCTTGACGGGCATTGTCATGGGCAAATACCTCGCCGCATTAACCGTTTTTCTTTTATCACAGATTATAACCGTGCTTTACCAGGCAATATTTGCCTTTAACATTGCGGTTGACTGGGTAAGCTATCTCAGCAGTCTTACAGGCACTCTGCTTATGGCGGCCGCCTTTATTGCACTTGGTCTTTTTATATCAAGTCTTACCGATGTGCAAATTGTTGCCGCCGTTGTTTCAATGGCTGTTTCGGCCTTTTTGATGTTCTTTGTAGACGGAATTGCATCAGGCATTCAGGCGGGCTGGCTCAAGTGGGTTACCGTTGCCCTTGAGTGGATTTCCTTCCAGGGCAGGTACTACACCTTTATTAACGGTCTGTTCGATATTGCAAACGCTGTTTACTTTATAAGCTTTGCCGCCGTTTTTGTATTCTTGACCGTAAGAGTTCAGGAATCAAAGCGTTGGGCTTAAAGGAGGGGTTGTAAAATGAAGAAAAAAGAAATTTCTTACGCAAGCAAGCGCCGCTTTAAGCACGGCGGATTGGCTATCGCATTTACAGCCGCTTTTATTGCCGTTGTTATTATGTTTAACATCGGTGCCACTATTTTGGCAAAAAACGTAAGTCTTACCATTGACCTTACAGCAAACAAAGACTTCTCTATCAGCGAAGAGAACAAAGAGTATATAAAAAAGGTTGACCGCGACGTAAACATTGTTGTTTGCTGCGATAAAGACACCTATGAAAATTCTCTTGCCGAAATGCTTTACAGCTCGGGATATATGGATACCTCTTCATCCGGCTACTCCTATACCCAGCAGTATTTCAGTCAGAACGTTCGACTGCTTGAGGAGTACAGCAAGCTCAACAAAAAGATTGACGTTGAGTTTATTGACCCTCAAACTCCCGAATTTTCAAAATACACCAGCCGTTACCCTAACGCAGGTCTTACCACCGGCAAGATTTTGGTTGAATCTACCTTTGAGCTTAAGGGCGAAGAGGTAAAACGCCACCGTGTGCTCAGCGTATTTGACACCTTCAGAATTGACAGCACCTACGCTTCACAGGGCTATTACAGCATCACCGGTAACGATATTGAAACCATTCTCACCTCGGCTGTTTATAACGTTACCTCTGACCGCTCATACAGCGTGGCTGTTGTTACCGCCAACGGCGGAACCGCCAACACTCCCCTTCAGAGCTATCTTGAAATGAACAACTATGAGTTCACCGAGGTTAACAGCTTGGTAACGGGCAAAATTCCCGAAAAGGCCGACGTGGTTATCATCTCTCAGCCCACTATGGACTATTCCGAGGATGAGCTCAATATGCTGGATGAGTATCTCGCACTGTCTGCCGAGCAGGAGAAGGTGCTCATGTATATCGGTTCTGCCAACCAGGGCAACCTTCCCAACCTTAACGAATTTCTCAGCGAGTGGGGCTTTGTGGTTACACCCGCTCACTCGGTTCAGGAAACCTCCAGTGACAAGTGCATCTATTACGCCACCAACGTTCTTATGAATGTTGTGGAGGATAACGGCTTTTCTACCGAAATTTCCCGTGACGATTACAGCTATATTGCCAATCTGGCGGTGCCTGTTGTGCAAAAGGTGGCAAGTGACCGCAATGTGACCACTATTCTTGAGATATCCGACACCGCTGTTGCCGTTCCCAACGACGCAGATGAAAACTTTTCTGTTGAAGACGTTGAGGTTAAAGGTCCCTTTGTAGGACTTGGCGTTTCACAGCACAAAAAGTATGACAGCAACAATGACCTTATGACCTCGTCGGTAATTATGCTCAGTTCAGCTGATTTTATCACCTCGTCATTTAACAGCTTTGCCGAGGTTGGCAACATCGAAATGATGGGCGTTGTGCTTGACGATGTTATAGGCAAGCAGTCGGTGGGCATCAGCTTTGACACCCGCACCTTTGAAACCGAGCTCTTTACACCTCCCGATAAAGCAGGCGTTAACCTGATGAACATTTTTGTGGGATGGTTACCTCCCGTGCTGTTGCTGGCCATAGGTGTGATTGTTTACATCCGCAGGAGGCGCTCATGACAGACGATAACAAGTTAATACCCGACGAGCCCGATATGGAAAACAAGGGTAAAAAGGTAGAGTACGACGCTGAGCTGCTTAAATACTCTACCGTATTCGGCGCTGCTGCCGAAACAAAAAAGCGCAAGCTGACCCCCACTGTTAAGGGCTTGCTCTTTTCGGGCATTGCGTTGCTGGTTGCGGGCGCAGTTTTAACCACTGTGTTGCTTTTGCCCAAAAAGAGTGACCAAGCACCCTCAGCATCGGTTAAACCCACACCCGTTTATACCGTCACCTCTTTAAAGGAGGCCGACATTGACACGGTAGAGGTTTATAACGGCAAGCATCCCGAGGGCTTCAAGCTGCACAAAAAAGAGGGCGACACAGTTTCATCCGCCACCTCATCGGGTAATGCCACCTTTGAGTGGCAGGTGGAGGGCTTTGAAAAATATGACCTTATAAGCACAAAGTATCTCGTGCAAACGGCAAGCGCCCTTTCATCAAGCAAAAAGTACACCTCACCTTCAGCTCTGACGGCAGACGATATTGAGCTTGATGCCGTTAACTTTGGTGAGAAAAAAATCGAAAATGACGATGATATTTACGGCTTTTTAAATCCCGACAGCGTTCTGGTGCTTAAGGGCAAGGATTGGGAAAAGCGCATCATTGTAGGCAACGAGGCACCCGACAAGTCGGGACGCTACGTTTCGGTTACCGAGGATGAAAACGTTTATGTTATCAGCGAAAGCAGCATGGCCTATTTCAACAGCTCTTACACCGAAATGGTGGGCATGCTGGTAAACGATTACATCCTTCAGACCGAAGGCACTGCCGACTATTACAGCGAAGGTGCCCTTGCAAAAATCGACAAGGCGGTTCTTGGGGGCAGCTGTCGCAAAAACAAGGTGAGAATAGAGTCTCCACCCGACGACCTGAGCGTTATTCCCTTTGTTGTTACAGAGCCGGTATTTCGAGCCGGTGACGAAGAGAGTATCTCTAAAATTATGGATGTTGCCTCGGTTGGTCTTTCGAACGACGGCGCTTATCAGCTTGGCTACACCAAGGCGGATTTGGTAAAATTCGGTCTTGATAAGCCCTTCTCCACCCTTGAGATTGTAATAGGCAGTTATCGTGTATACCTCTCCTTCGGCACGCTTCAGGAGGATGGCTACTACCCCTGCATTAAAGAGGGCAGTGACATCATCTATAAGGTATCAGCAGAAGAAAACGAGTGGATTACCTATACCGATAAAGACGTTTATTATGACACCCTTTTCCTTGAATATATATCAGGCATTTCAAGCATAGGTGTTAAGACAGCCAATAAAGAGGCGCTGTTTGAGCTTGTTAGAGAAAACCCCGAAGAAAAGTCAACCTATACCATAAAGTGTGACCAGGCCAAAAAAGGTGTTGTCATTGATTCAAAGCAGGTTAACTTCTATTACAGCCGAATTTTGAGTTTGGCTACCGAGGAGTTTACCGACGCCCCCGCACCAACGGGCGATGCAGACCTGACTATCACCATCAACTATACCGACAAGTCGCGCAAGGCGGATGTTATTAAGCTTTATAAGCACTCAACGCGCCGTTACTTCTATACCCTTAACGGTGAGGGCAACTCCCTTGTTTCATCTACATCAGTTAAAGACCTGATCAGTTGCTTGGACAAGCTGCTTAAAGGCGAAGAAATCGGAAGAAAATAATTTTATAAATGGATGTATCGGCTGATACATCCATTTATTTTTTGTTTAACTCAAGATTTTTTTAATTTGGTATTGACAAAACAGCTCGGTTGTGATAATATAATTTGCGTTGTGTGACGTGCTGGTGTAGCTCAGTTGGTAGAGCAGCTGATTTGTAATCAGCAGGTCGGGGGTTCGAGTCCGTCCACCAGCTCCATCATCGCATGCAGCAAGGTGTGCCTCGGCCACCTAACAATTTATAAATGGGAGAGTTCCCGAGTGGCCAAAGGGGGCAGACTGTAAATCTGTTGTCTCTGACTTCGATGGTTCGAATCCATCCTCTCCCACCAAAAAATCGACTTGTGAAAACAAGTCGATTTTTTTATCCATTGCGAAAGCAATGGCATATCATCAACACGGCTCTGCCGTGTTGTATCTCATCAGTCCGTCAGGACTGTATATCATCACACCTTTAGGTGTGTATCAAAAATGCTTTCGCAATGATGATATACAAGACTTCGTCTTGATGATATGCAATGTCTTCGAAATTGATGATATACACGGCTTTGCCGTGATTATTCGGCACAATATCACTAAAATTTAGGTCAAAATGGATTCGAACGATCGAAACCAATCGTATCTTGTTTATTTTCTTGTTTTATGCTATAATTAAACAAAGGCGGTGATTCTATGACTAAAAAAATAATGTCTTTAATTATAGTTATTTTAATGCTTGTTTCTTGCATAGGTATAACTGCTTATGCCGAGAACATTGATGATT
>JAZRNV010000066.1:0-36480 GCA_045648425.1 Acutalibacteraceae bacterium
AGAATATATAGAATCCAAAAAACACGAAATAAGAGCTACTTCTTTGCAAAAAACAATGAGTATATTGGAACGCGACATTCTACCTTATCTAAAAGACTACACTCTTGATAAGCTGACAATTAAGGTTTTACAAGAGTGGCGCAATGCTATTGCTGCTAAAAACACCAATCATACCACAAAGAACAACTCTTTAAAAGAACTACGAACAATGCTTAACTATGCCGTTAAACTGGAGTATATAGTTAAAAACCCGGCAAGTTCAATCAATCGGTTTCGTGATGCCAATTTTACAACCGAGCAAGAAAAAATACATTACTATACCATTGACCAGTTTAGACTATTTATAGCAGAAGCAGAAAAAGAGACTGCGTCTCTTACCGACTACGGCTATTGCGTATTTTTTTATATCGCTTTTTTAACAGGAATGCGAAAGGGTGAAATCAACGCCCTTAAATGGAGCGATATCGAAGGTAATATAATTCACGTCCGTCGAAGCATTGCACAAAAATTAAAAGACGGCGATATTGAAACGCCACCAAAAAACAAATCTTCATATAGGGATATACAGATGCCGGCTAATCTAATAGCAATATTAGAGCTGCAAAAACAACGTCATAAATCCGTCAAAGACTTTAGTGATGAATTTAGAGTATGTGGCGGTCCGCAATGCTTGCGAGACTCAAACATTGAACACAGAAACAAAAAATATTCCACCGCCGCAAGACTTCCTCACATAAGGATTCACGATTTTAGACACAGCCACGCATCCTTGCTCTGCAACGAAGGTATTAACATACAAGAGATCGCGCGAAGGCTCGGCCATTCTGATATATCTATGACGTGGAACACATACTCCCATTTATATCCTCGCGAAGAAGAAAGAGCTGTTTCAATTCTTGAAAAAGTATAAAATTCTTGGATAATTGTTGAATGAAATAAAAAAACCGCCTGAAATGGCGGGAAAATAACGCATTGGTGGAGACAACAGGGCTCGAACCTGTGACCTCCTGCGTGTGAAGCAGGCACTCTGACCAGCTGAGCTATGCCTCCAAAAAAATGGTGAGCCATCGGGGACTCGAACCCCGGACACCTTGATTAAAAGTCAAGTGCTCTACCGCCTGAGCTAATGGCTCTTATACCTGTGTTTGAAGACAAACACAACTTCCATCATTGACACTGAAAACTGCATAGCGTCAACAGTAAATGATTATAACACTACCCTACCCACTTGTCAAGTGTTTTCTTTATTATTTTCAAATGCACAACAAAAAATGCGCAGCTTATTAAGCCACGCATTTTAATTAAGAAATTCGCACCTCTATCCACAATGTGTCAAGCTTTTTAAGCGCAACAGCATCAAGGTGCTCGTATGAGAAGGAGCGTTTCAACTGCTCTTCACTTGGGTATGATACATCATCAATGTAGTCATCGGGGATGAGCTCTCTCTTAAACGGAGAAGAATACCCGATATAGTCTACGTTTTCAAATTGCACATCCTGACGCAAAATGAAATCGATAAACTTATGAGCGGCATCGCGATTTTTGCTGCCTTTTAGTATGCACATACTGTCAACAAAAAGGTTGAAGCCCTCATCAGGCAGGCAAAACTCAAGATTTTCGTTTTCATCTGCCATTGTCAGATAGTCTCCTGCATAATAGGGAGCTATCCACGCAACCTCATTTATCATCTTGTCAAAGATTTGGTCCATAACGTAGTCTTGAACATACGGACGTTGCTTCTTTAACTTTTCGGCCGCCTTTTCAAGCTGCTTTTCATCAGTAGTATTGGGGTCAACACCTGTAAGCAGCTGACCGATTGCCATTGCATCTCTTGAATTGCTGAACATCAAAATCTTATCTTGATAATCTTTATCCCACAAGATTTCCCAACTGTTTACATCCTTTTTAACATACTTTTTGTTGTAAATAATTCCAACCGTGCCCCAGGTATAAGCAACGCTGTATTTTCCTTCAGGGTCAAAGTATGTCTTTTTAAAGCGCTCATCAAGATTATCATAATTGCTAAGCTTTGAGGTGTCGATGGTGTCAAGCATATCTTCTTTAATAAGGCGGGCTATCATGTAATCGGATGGGATTACAATATCATAGCTGGCGCCGCCCGATTTAAGCTTTGCATACATCGCCTCGTTGCTTTCGTAGGTGAAGTAATTAACCTTTATGCCTGTTTCTTTTTCAAACTTGGCAATAAGGTCAACAGTATCATCCTCACCGTTGGCAATATATTGGCCCCAATTAAAGATGTTGAGGGCGTTTTGCTCTTGACTGCATGAGGTAAACATAGGCAGGGTACCAATAACAAGGGCGATACACACAACTAATGAAATCAATCGTTTTTTCATACTCCGCCCCCCACTTTGCTTTTACTCTTTTTGTCTTGACGCATCTGAATAAAGTTGGTCGAAACAAGCAAAACCATAATAATAACAAACATAAGAGTAAACAAGGCATAAACCGATGGAGATATGGGCTTTTTAACATAGTTATATATCTCCAAAGGCAAAGTGTTGAAATCGGTGCCAACAACAAAATAGCTGATAATAAAGTCATCAAGAGAGTAGGTAAACGCCATCATAAGGCCTGACACAATGCCGGGCATTATCTCGGGCAAGGTAACCTTGAAAAATGCTTGCAAAGGGGTACAACCCAAATCCAGCGCAGCATCAAGCAGATTTTTATCCATTTGGCTTAGCTTGGGCATAACCGAAAGCACAATGTAAGGCAAGCAGAAGGTTATATGAGCTATTAGCAAAGTGCCAAAGCCGAGATATGTGTTGGTCTTGAAAATGTAGCCCAAAAAGCTGAACAGCAAGGCCAAAGATATACCCGTAACTATATCGGGATTGGTCATAGGAATATTGGTCACGGTAAGCATTGCCGACTGTGTGCGCTTTTTCATTGAATAAATGCCAATAGCCGCCATAGTGCCAAGCACCGTTGAAAGCAAAGATGCACATACAGCCAACAATACAGAATTGCCAAGCAGCTTTAACAAATCGCTGCCGCTGAACAACTCGGCATACCAATCAAGAGTGAAGCCCTCGATGCTGCCCGTGTTTTTTGATGTGTTAACGCTTAACAGCACCAAATAAAGCATAGGCATAAACAAAAACAAATAAATTACGGCAGTATATACCTTCAAAAAACGGCTTTTTCTCATGCTACCACCGCCGTTTCTTTGTTGCCTGTTTTGCTCATTACACCGATTGAAATAAGCACAATAAGCATAAGCAACAGTGACACAGCCGCACCGAAATGGAAATCGGGTGCAACCTTGAAATATTGCTCGATCAAGTCACCGATCATCCAATCGGTGCCACCGAGCTTTTCTGAAATATAGAAGGTGGATACAGCAGGCACAAAAACCATTGTTATGCCTGACACAATACCTGGCTTGCTCAAGGGTAATATTACCCGGGAAAAGACATTGAATTTACCTGCACCCAAATCCCCTGCTGCTTCAAGTATTGGGTTTTCAATTTTTACCATTACTGTATAAAGAGGCAAAATCATATAGGGCAGGTAGTTATAAACCATACCCAAAATTACAGCGCCGGGTGTGCCGATAAGCTTAATATCTTCAATGCCCATAGCCATAAACATACGGTAAAAAGGGCCGTTGTACTCAAGCAAAGCAACAAGTGACATAGTACGAAGCAAAAAGCTCATAGACATGGGAATCATAAGCAGAGTGATAAGCATGCTCTGTTTGCGTGGACTCATTCTTGAGATGCAATAAGCAACGGGATATCCGATAACCAAGCAAATCACTGTAGTAATTGCCGACTGCCACAATGAGTTAAGAAAAACTCGCATTTTATTATACTCAAAAAGCTGAGATATGTTGGCAAAGGTAAACACGCCGTTATCATCGGTAAGAGCATAATAAACGATTATAATAAGCGGAATCACGGTGAACAACACCATCCATATAGCGTAGGGTGTTGCCAACCAACGAGCGCGGCGGCCCATTATTCTTCCTCCGCCGCAATTTCACCAATGCGGTCCATCTCTTCACTGAAGGAGCTGTAATCACCAAATTTGCCCGAATACTCAGATTTTTTCATAATGTGAATCTCGTCGGGGCGCACAGAAATTCCAATGACATCACCTACTGAAGGACTGTCGGTAGATTGAATCATCCACTTAAAGCCGTGAATATCAACAATAATTTCGTAATGCACGCCCTTAAAGGTAACTGCTGTTACGGTGCCGGAAAGAATACCCTCTTCTACCGAAACAACATCCACATCCTCAGGACGGATAACAACATCAACCGGCTCGTTATTACCAAAACCGCTGTCAACGCAAACAAAATCCTTGCCGCAGATTTTAACCAAACCGTCACTAACCATTACACCGTCAATGATGTTGCTCTCGCCTATAAAGTCGGCTACAAAAGCATTTTGCGGCTCATTATATATATCGGTAGGGGTGCCAATCTGCTGAATTTTACCCAAATCCATTACAACGATTCGGTCAGACATAGACAGTGCTTCTTCCTGATCATGAGTAACGAATATGAAGGTAATGCCCATTTTCTCATGAATAGACTTAAGCTCGTTTTGCATATCTTTACGCAGCTTAAGGTCCAATGCACCAAGGGGCTCATCCAAAAGCAAAACCTTGGGGCTGTTAACCAAAGCACGAGCAATGGCAACGCGTTGCTGCTGACCGCCCGACAAAGAAGATACTCTGCGGCGCTCAAAGCCGGCCAGGTTTACAGTTTTAAGCATTTCGGTAACCTTACGGTCAATTTCATCCTTGGGTGTTTTGCTGACTCTTAAACCAAACGCAACGTTTTCATAAACGTTCAAGTGCGGAAAAAGTGCATAACGCTGAAAAATGGTGTTAACCTGTCGCTTGTATGCAGGTACACCATTAATTTTTTTGGAATCAAACAAAACATCGCCTGAATCGGGCTCGACAAATCCACCTATTATTCTGAGCGTAGTGGTTTTACCGCAACCCGAGGGGCCAAGAAAAGTGATAAACTCACCGTCTTTAATCTCGAGATTGAGATTATCAAGCACTTGGTCACCATCAAATGCGATAGAGATGTCTTTTAATTCAATTATATTTTTCACGGTTGCATCCCCCTTTGCGGTAATTAGCCGTATGGCTTCTGCCAATCGACCCGCGCATCCTCTGTAATCGCCCTCCGCAAAGGGTTTTTCGCAATCGGCATTTCTGCCTAATTGATTGCGGCGGTTACTCGGGTACGCATTCTTTATATGCAATAAGATAAATATATACAATTTTCGCGAAAAATCAAGAGGTTTTTGCGATTTTTTCAATATTTTTTTATGAATTCTCAACTAAACTATATTATTATTCTCTTTTTCTCTGTTTTTCAGCTGTTTTCTCAAAAATATACACACTATGTATATTTTGCTAACAAAGCACGTTTTGTTCAATATATACAAAAAAATGGCCGCCCATAGAAACGAACGGCCATAATTCTTTTATAAGTAATTATTCTTCAACGGGCTCGGTTGCTTCAGCTTCTTCGGCAACCTCTTCAGAAGCAGTATCTTCAAGCAAAGCACGGATAGAAAGACTTACACGGGGCTTGGGCTTGTCAAAGTTGATTTCGGTAATCATTGCCTCAACCTCTTGACCTACCTTAAGCACATCCTGGGGCTTCTCAATGCGATGGTCGGCAATCTGAGAAATATGGATAAGGCCGTCAACGCCATCAATAACGCGGGCGAATGCGCCATAATCGGTCATGCTGACAATGGTGACCTTAGCAACAGTACCAACGGGATACTGCTCAGCAAGGATGGTCTTGGGATTATCAGATTCTTTCTTGTAGCCAAGAGAAACCTTGCGCTTTTCAAGATCGATTGCCTTAACAACAACATCAAGCTCGTCGCCAACTGCAACAACCTCAGAGGGATGCTTAATGCGTGCCCAAGAAAGCTCAGAAATATGTACCATACCGTCAACACCGCCGAGGTCAACAAATGCGCCGTAGGTGGTGAGAGTCTTTACGGTACCGCGAATGGTTTGACCAACCTCGATAGATTCCCAGAACTTAGACTCGTTTGCTTTTCTCTCTTCACGAAGAACAGAGCGGATTGAACCAACTGCACGGCGGCCGCGGCCAATCTCAATAACGCGGAACTTAACATCGGTGCCCTTGAGGAAATCGAGAGAATCAACACGGTTAAGAGTTGCCTGTGATGCGGGAACAAACACACGAATGCCCTCGCAGGTAACAACAACGCCTCCCTTGTTGATTTCGGTTACCTTGCCGTCAAGAACGGTCTCGGCCTCTTTGGCCTCGACGATCTTATCCCAACCGGCAATAGCATCAAAGCGGCGCTTTGAAAGGGTTACAGTACCCTCTTGATCGTTGGTGCGCATAATGATAAGATCAAGAACATCACCAACATGAACTTCTGCGAGAAGATCTGCGTTGGGATCGTTGGAATACTCACGATAAGGGACGATACCGGTGTGCTTACGACCTATATCAACCTGAATCTCGGTAGCGTTCACTGAAAGAACGGTTCCCTTAACCTTTTGGTCATTAGCTGCGACCAAAGAAGCTTCAAGCATCTCCTCAAAAGATTCTGTCTCGACGACAGGGTTGTTTTGCATTTCTGACATAGTAATCAGAACCTCCTTTATTATAGCAGGTGGCGTGCTTGCCCCTGCAGTTACTCCGATCTTGTCTGCTTGGGATATAGTCTCTGACACAAGTTCGTCGGCCGTTTCAATCAAAACAGTGTTTTCGCAATTAGCGGCACATATCTCTTTTAACTTTGCGGTGTTTGAACTGTTTCTTCCGCCGATTACGACCATTAAATCGCATTCTTTGGACAACTTGTCCGCTTCCTGTTGACGAAGAGCGGTAGCTTTACATATTGTATCAAATATTTTTACATTTGTACATACCTTTTTTAAACTTTTTTGGCATTTTGTCCACTTTAACGCGTTATATGTGGTTTGACACACCACTGTTAATGGATTTTCACCAAATTCGAGGTGCTCCTTCAGCAGTTTTTGCAGGTCATCATCATCAGCAAAGACATAGCACTCGCCTTTTGCTCTGCCTGCAATTCCTATTACCTCGGGATGTGAGCGGTCACCCGCTATTAGCACCACATCGCCCTCGGCAGATGCCTTTTCAACAATTTTATGTATATTAGCCACATAGGGGCAGGTTGCATCTGCACATTCGCCACCTTGACGCACCTGTTCTTCCACCTCGGCAGATACGCCGTGAGAGCGTATAACCATTACCTCATGGCTGCTGCAACGGTCATCGGGAGTTTGTGCGATTCTTACTCCCCTGCTGTTCAAATCCCCAACCACCTGGTCATTATGAATTATTGGGCCTAATGTGGAAACGCTTTTGCCCTCTGCAATCAGGTTCTCCACCATCTTTACAGCGCGATTGACGCCAAAGCAAAAGCCGGCTGATTTGGCTAGAATTATTTGCGGCATTTTTCTGTTCCGTCCCTCCACATTTCTGTGATTCTATCCATTATTTCAGAGGATACCCGACGCAAATCCGAGCGGGACGTACCGTCTTCTATATGCATCTGCTCGGTTGTAATAGGTTGACCGTAATATACGGTTGTCTTTGAGAAAATGCGGGGCCTGCCGTGCTTATAGACTATGGCCACCGGCACAACGTCACAGCCCGTTTGTGATGCCAGAAAAACAGCGCCCGGTTTGGCTCTGCCGGGACTGGCGTCCTCCTTCAGGGTGCGGGTGCCCTCGATAAAAACAATCATAGGTTTGTTGTCTGAAAGTTTATCTTTGGCGTATTCCAATGCACTTTTACCACAAGTTTCGCGATCAACGGGAAAAACTCCGAAGAAGCCCAATATTGCGCCTATTATTTTGTTTTTAAACAGCTCTTTTTTACCCATATATGTTTTTTCTTTTATGTGTACCATATTCAGCGGCACAACATCAAACCACGAAATATGATTAGGGCAGATTAAAAAACTTTTATTTTTAGGCAAATTCTCTTTTCCCACCGCTTTACACGAAAAAAATATAAAAGATGCCAACTTTAACATTGTGCAAACAATATAGTATACTATTGCTTTTACAATTTTCACTGTTATTCCCTCCGTTAGCGGTAAATATCACGATTAAGTCGAATACAAAAAGCACCGTTGTTTAAAACAGCATAGTTTATGCTGCCAATCGGTCCCAGACCATTATTCTCAAGTCTTTTAAAAAATCGGGCATCATCAAGCATCTTATCAATGGTTTTTGTAGTAGGTTGGCAATAGGTTAACTGAAATTCCAGCGCATTAACACGCATTGCTTTAAACTGATTAATAACTACTGTGTTGAACTCTGCCTGGCTGTTTATTTGACGCCCCATAACCTTATAATAGTTATGCTCTTTGCTTGTTGATTCAGGCAAATAAATGTTGAAATTGGAATCGAGCTTCTGCCCCTTTTCCTTAACTTTCTGCCAGGGGTCATAAATTTGATGGGTGACTTTAATTTCATCATAGTTGAGGTTGAAAAAATCGTGGGTATATTCAAGGCCGCAGGCGTCTTTATCGTTCCAGGTTGGATCTATATAAACCCAATCTCCATCAATTTGAACAACGCATATCATATGCATTTCGTCATCCGACCAGACACGAAGTGCGGCACAAGGTATGCCTAAATAATTAAGCACCAGCTGCAACGCGTGTGCATATCCCTCGCAAACGGCGCGTCCCTCGATAATTGCGCCATATGCAGTCCAAGCGTTTACATACTTTTCGTCTTCACCGGTTTCAAGAGAGGCAGCTGCAGCATCATCGTAAACCGACCTCTCACAAAGCCAATCATGGGCAGCAAGCTCTATTTCGAAATCGGTCATTGAGGTGATAAGATTTTTTGAAACAAAGGCGTTAATCTGCTCATACATCTTATCAAGAGCATCGTCACGCTCCTCCGGGGTCATTGTATAATCATAGCCGCCATTTGCATCAACAAAGCTAACATAGGTGCCGTCCTCCGTTTCAGACATACCGTAAAAGGAGGAAAGCCAAATTATATAGGGACAATCATAGGTCATGGCGTGGAAAGCTACAGCCACATCATCAGAACTGCATTTTCCTACGTAAAAGAGACCTCTGTCCATAAGCATAGCGGCTTCATACATTTTATCGTAGCAAAGCTTTTGCTCTTTGGTAAGATGAGAATAGCCAAAATATTCGCTGCGCGGCAAGGATTCAAAGCCGGCTATCGAAGTGGGAAATTTGTATTCCTGTGCAGTAAACTGTCTGCTTGCGACAGGAGTGCTGTTAACAGCATCCTTAGCGCTGTTAATCATATCGTTAAGCTTATCTAAAACCGAGCGTGAGGTGCTGCATGAGGCACAGCATATTAAAATCGCAACAGACAAACACAACGCCAAGAATCGTTTTAGCAAATTAATCACCCACTTAACTCAAATAGAACTGCCTGCAGCATAGCCGGTTGAAAAAGCTATCTGCAAATTAAATCCGCCCGTGTATCCGTCAACATCAAGCACCTCACCTGCAAAGTAAAGGCCTTTGCACAGCTTTGACTCCATAGTTTTGGGGTCAATCTGGGAAACGTTAACTCCTCCTCGTGTGACAATAGCTTCATCAACAGGTCGAAATGAGGATAACCGAACATCAAATTTTTTCAGCACCGAGCAAATGGCGTTTCGCATTTGCACAGTCAGCTGATTGCATTTGACATTTGGGTCAATCCCTGCTTTATTAAGTATTATTTCCGACATTGAAGCAGGAACAAGCCCGGGCATCAAATTGGATATGTTTTTGTTAAGGTTTTGAGAAATATCCCGTTTTAAACGGGCATCAAGCTTTTCTGCGTCAAGAGCCGGCTTTAAATCTATGGAAAGAATACAATCGGCAGGGTCATCAATATGAGCGGATGCGCTTAAAATGACAGGACCGCTGACCCCGAAATGGGTAAACAGCATCTCACCAAAATCAGAAAAAAGCTCTTTTCCGCCTTTTGTCAGCGAAACAGCAACATTTTTCAAAGCCAACCCTGAGAGGCGGGCACAAAAATCATCCATTGCTTCGATAGGCACAAGAGATGGGCTGACACTTGTTACGCTGTGACCCGTGTCGGCTGCGAATTTATATCCGTCACCCGTTGATCCGGTAAGCGGATAACTGACACCGCCGGTAGCAACAATAACCGCGTCAGCAGTAACGGTTTGACCGTTATCAAGAGTAACCGCATGCACAACGCCATTTGATGCATTGACAGATGTTACTGCCCTTTCAAAAACAAAACGGCAGCCGTTGCAGCCCTTATACAACGCATCTACTATATCAACAGCTTTATCTGAAAGAGGAAAGACGCGATTGCCGCGCTCAGTTTTTAAAGGAACACCGAGAGATTCAAAATAATTGATAGTATCGTCTGAAGAAAAACGGCTCAGACAGCTGTAAAGAAATCGCGGATTACGAGGAACGTTAGCTATAAATTCTTTAACATCGCAGTTGTTTGTAACGTTGCACCGACCCTTGCCGGTAATCATTACCTTGCGAGCAGGTCTATGATTTTTTTCAATTACAACGACCTCATTGCCGTTTGATTTAGCTGCACTTGCCGCCATTAGCCCTGCAGCGCCTGCGCCTATAATTACAACCTTCATATCCTACTCCGTAAGTTGAACAAAATATAATTAAATACAGAGTTATTATATCACATTACCTTTTTAAATTCAACACAAAATAAATAAGCACCGAACTGAATTCGGTGCTTATTGAATAGTTTAGGTTAATTTTCGCTCGATGCGCTCGATGCGCTTGAGGTGTTGCTGGATGTGGGTTCAGATTCTTCAGACGATGTATTTACCTGGCGATTAACATAAAGGGTAATATACTGATGAACGCTGATTGAGTTACCCTGCTCAGGTGAGGTGCCTGTTACAAGGTCGGTGCCCATATTTTGCTCATACTTGTCGATTACGACAATGTTATTGTAGTTGATGCCCAGCTTAACAAGCTCGATTTTGGCCTGCTCCTCAGACATTCCGCGAGTTGCAGGAACAACAACGGTTGAGCTTCCCAAGCTGATTTTTACCTTAATGGTTGAATTTCTCTTGACAACAGTGCCCGGCTTTACGTCCTGCTCAAGAATTGTACCGGCAGGTTTATTGCCATCATATACATAGTCATCAATTACAATTTTAAAATATGTGCTGGCGTTAGTTTCTGAAAGGTATTGACCGTAAATCTTACCCACCAAGTCAGGAGTAGCCAGGGTCTCGGGTACAGATTCGGGGTCTTCAAGCAAAGACACCACCGATGATGCGGGCATAGATGCATTTTGACCCGACTCGTTATTATGACTCAACGCAGGCAAAATGACCTTTGAAACTACAAGCCAGCCAAGCAAAGCAACAATTATGATGCTTATAATAATTGCAACTATAACTGCCGTCTTTTTGTTGCCGCCGGCTGCTGCCTCTTTCTTAACCTCTGCAGCTGCAGCGGAAGAAGGAATCAACACACCCTTAAGGTCATCTACGGTTTGGGTACGATCATCGGCAAGAATTGCCAAGCCATCTGCCATAGCAGTGAGAACATTACGAGGTATCTCTTGTGCTATTTTGGCAGGAATAATCATTTTATCGTTGTTTACACGCTCGGTAGCATCGGCAGGAGGTGAACCTACCAAGATTTTGTAAAGGGTTGCACAAATGCCATAAACATCAGTCCAGGTTCCCTGCTTTGTTTCAAAGCCATATTGCTCAATAGCCGCAAAGCCGGGGAAAAGCTGAGCATTCATAGCAGTTGCATCTTTACGTGCAGTGCGGGCATCAGCAACACAGAAGCCGGTAATGCGGATGCGGCCATCAACGCCAACAATAAGTGTTTCGGGAGATATTCCGCGATGGATAAGACCCTCTTCATGTAAAGATGAAAGAGTGGTAAGAACGGGCATAAGCAAGGGGCGAATTTGATCCCAAGTTAAAGAACCGCCGTTTCTTATCAAAAACTCGCGCATAGTTATGGTCTTGACGTATTCTGTTACATAATATGCGGTGTTGTTGCCTTCAAAAATATCGGTCACAGGGAAAAGTGAAGGAAGGTCGCTGCATCTTGCAAGGCAACGAGCAATATCCAAAAACTCACCCAAGTGGCGATTGAACTCAAACTCTTTACCCAAAAGAATCTGTACCGTTGCACGGTCGGCAGCACGGTCACAAAATGCCTCGGGGAAATATTCGCGAACGCGAACGGGCTTATTCTCGGCTGTATCCCAAGAAAGGTATGTAATGCCTTCACAGTTAGAATCAATTACTCCGCCGATAAGATAACGGCCGTCAAGCAATGTCCTTACCGGCATAACGGATACCGGCTGGGGTGCAGATTCATCAAATCCGCAACGGGGGCATACGGTTGATTCACCTTTGTCGTTCATACAACCCATGCAAAGTCTGCTGAAATCAGACATCAAAGTCACATCCTAAAAGTAATATAAATTTGCACGTACCTGCCGATTTCTCAAACGGCAGGTACTGATTTTAAAACAATATGGTTAAAGCTTAAATTTCGCAAAATCCAAGGCAATAGTTAATAAGAGTCAAATAGTCGGCAGAAGTAATCTTACCGTCGGCTGAGCCGTTAACGTTTGCGGCAGCAACCTGTTTGGTGCTAAGCTTAACAGCGCCAATCAAATGCTGCATAAGAAGAAGAGCGTCTTCAGAGGTGATTGAAGAGTCACCGTTAATATCGCCAACGGTTATTTCGATTTCTTCTTCAACTATAGTGCCATCTTCAACTGCAGCGAAATATTTATCGGCATCAACAAGATTGCGGATAGAGTGAACGCCGTCAATTGCGTAAACATCCATAGTGTCGTATGCATACCACAGCTGTTCAACCTCTGCTTTGTCGGCATAGGTTACATCGTCATAAGACATTACGATGCGGTCGAGCATAGTAGCAACGTCAAACAAACCGTAATTGTAAGTGGGCTTTTCAACAACGTTGAACTCTACAAGCAGATAGGTAGAGAATTTGGAATCCCAGCTCTTATGATAAACCTTATAGTTACCTACCTTAAGATCTTTCAAAAGGTTTGCGCCGTTAACGGGCTGGAATGAGGCCGACTCACTGCCGTCATTAAATCTATAAACAACGTTGTAAAGAGTAGAATAGGTATAGGTGCCGTTGGGAGCAGTACTGTTACAGCCGTGGAGACCTGAAATATAGACCTCGTCACCGGCATAAATCACGGTATTTGCAGGGAAAGTAACATACTCGCCTTCAACAACACCGGTTTTATAGTTGTACTTGTGAGTGCCTATTACCAATTTTTTATCTGCCAGTTCATTAAACGCTTCCATAGCATCAATAAGGGCAAGCTCCTTATCGAGGAAAGAGTCATAATTGATTATCTCACTGCGATCGCCGAAGAGATTGATTTTTGCTCTGATCAAATTGACGGCATCAACATAATCAAAGTCAATATTCTGAATCTGATTGTTATATGCAGAAGCATTGTTAGGAGTAAACTCAACATCGGGAAGAGCTATAATATCGGAAATAATCTCGCTTGCGGTAAGCTTTGCTTTGAGCTCTGCCAGTGCAGTGCCTATTGCTATGTAGTCTTCATAGTTATAAACAAAGCCCAGTTCGTCTTGAGAAAGCTTTGCAATTTCTTTACCCAAAGCTTTGTATTCGTAAAGGTCGATATATGAAACATCATCAAACGCTGCGATGCGCTCGATTATGTCGATAACGCCCATCTGGCCGAATGCGATTGCAAGCTTATCTGCGTTGCTGACATCGGACTGAAGCTCTTGGGGAAGAGCATCGTACTTTCCCTTTGCCTCGTCAACCTGAGCAAAATCGTCAGATGTAACACCGTCGGGAATTGCATCAATGTACAGTTCAACAATGTCTACACGGGCAGCTTTGAGCTTATCGGCAGCAGTTACCTGAAGTTTATCTGCATCTGAAAGGCCGTTGTAGATGTCTTGCGCCTGATCAACAAGATATTCATCAGCAAGTGTAACGGTATCGGGAATAGTGTTGATAAAGCTGTCAACAATTGCAGGAGTAACAACTGCGGCAATGCTTAAGTCTTTAAAGTATGCGCCATGTTCTTGAACTTTATAGTTTTGTTTGAGTGACATACCAATCTTGATATCGTCAAAATCGAAACCGGTAAAAGAAGCATCAAGTGCTGCCATATCTGCTTCGGTCACAGAAGCAACAACATCATCTTTGATGGTAAAGGTAAGCACACCGTCTGACAATGCAACGGTAAGGGGCAAGGTATAGATGTAATTGCCATCTGCAGACTTAACCTCAACATCTGATGCTACAATAGTGCTTGATGCAAGGTAGCTATCGTAGTTTATACTGGAAGTGCTGTAGGTTACAGTTTTATTAAAGTTGTACAAAATCGCGTAGTTGTAGAACTGCGCGTTGTTATTAGGAGCATCTGCAGCACGATTGGGGTTGATAACAATAGCAAAATCGCCAACACAGAAAACAGAGAACCTGGTGTTATTGGCGTTCTGGTTATTGATATATGAAGTAACATTAACTTCAAATTCCTCGCCAAGTGACATAGTATCCTTGGTTACAAGATAGTACATACTACCGCTGCTGCTACCGACAGAGAAAATGCCGGAACTGGTGATTTTGGTGGTGCTACCCTCCCAAAAACCGTTGTTTTCGAAGGGTTTATTATAGAGATAGCCGAGAGTGTTTTCAGCTGATGCAGTAAAAGGCACTGAAGCAAAAACACCGCACAGCAACGCCAGTCCAACAAGTAAAGAAACAATGCGTTTGGACATAACAAATACTTCCTTTCCACATTAAACTTAGTTTATAATAACACAGCCGCTTGGAAAATTCAACTACATATTTTAAAATAACATACATATTTTCGATAAAATTGACGATACATATTTTATATTGAAAAAATAGCAGAGCTGTGATATATTTGTATATGCAAACTCAGTTGAAGGGAGGGGCTTCGAATTGCATCACACCGTATTAAAAAGAGCTGTGGCGCTTATACTGTCGCTGTTGCTCTTTCTGACTCTTTTCGGGTGCAACAATTCCGATTTCGGCGAAAGCGGAGGAAAAAGCTCCGACAAAGCATCTCCTGCCGATAAAAATTCAAAAGCCATATCCCTTCCCTATTCGAACAAAGATGTTCTGAACCCCTACACCGCACAGACAAAGCAAAATCAAGAACTGAGCAAGCTGATGTTTGACCCTCTTTTCAAGGTGAACGGCCAATTTACCGTTGATTGCTATATTGCCGACAGCTATGACACCACTTCCAACACCTGTACGGTAAAATTAAAATCAATAGCTTTTTCAGACGGCACTCCCTTAACGGCGGATGATGTGGTTTTTTCGTTTAACCGAGCCAAATCAAATAATGTATATTCAGCTCAGCTGGCCTATGTTTCATCGTGCACTGCGGTCGATGCTGCAACCGTTACATTTAAATGTAGTATAAACAATCCAAACTTTGTCAATCTGCTTGACTTTCCCATCATAAAATCAGGCAGTGACAATTTGAAGGATGAAAACAACCGCACTTTACCACCCGTGGGTTGCGGTCGCTATGTTTTTTCTTATGACAGGCAGTGCCTTGTTGCCAACAATAAATATTACAAAGCCAAAGTCAAGCTGAATCAAATATCTCTTATAGATTGCCCTGACAGCAGTTCCTTAAGCCACCACATCTCTGTCGGAAATATAAGCAGCATATACTCCGACCTGTCCGACAACTCTATGCCTAAAAAGTCGGGCACGCCCGCTACTACACCCGGCACCAACCTTTTCTTTATAGGTGTTAACTGCGAAAGCGGACTGTTAAGCAACGCAAAACTGCGTCTTGCCATCAGCGCTGCCATTGACCGACAGGCGCTTTGTGACAAAAGTTTTTACACATATGCTACACCTGCAATCGGCATTTTACACTCTGATTGGCAGGAAATAAAAAACTATGAATCCCTCAACAAAACACAAAATTTAAAACAAACTGTTGCTTATTTGGAAGAAATAGGTTATACTAGTAAAGATGTAGACGGATATTTTGTTGATGAAAACAACGAAAGATTATCCATAAGGTTGCTCTGCAGTGACACTAATTCTGCCCGAGTTACCTGTGCAAGCCAAATTGAAGATCAGCTTAACAAGGCCGGTTTTGAGGTGTCGGCATCCGTTGTGAGCGCAAGCGATTACACCTCTGCTCTCAGCAGCGGAAGCTTTGACCTTTATATAGGTGAGGTTAAGCTTGACAATTCTTTGTATTTCGGAAAGATATTGTCAAACAATGTAATATACGGGTTCCCCAACCAATCAGACTGTGTAAGCAGTTTCAAGCAGTATTATGAGGGTACGCTCGATATTACTGCTGCTGTGTCTTCTTTTGCATCGGAGTTGCCATTTATTCCGATTTGCTACAAAAACGGCGTATCAATCTCTTCGGAATGGCTGGCGCCTCACATCAAATTCAGTATCAGCGATGTGTATAACGGCATCGAAAACTACAGTTAAATCAAAACCGACACCCTGACATTCGGTAAACTAATTTTGTCGGAGAATGGAGAGTAACTATGGTTAGTTATGAAACAAAACTGGGTACTGTTTGCATTTCAAACGCCTATTTTGCAAAGCTCATCGGTCAAGCCGTATCGTCATGCTACGGTGTTTCCGGTATGGTTGCAAGAGGCACTCAACGGGTAAAAAACATACTCAAGCGCGGAAAATTGATTGATAAAGGTATAATTGTTAAAGGTGATATAGAATCTATAAGTGTAGAGCTTCATATCGTTGTGGCTTTCGGCATAAATATTAACGCCATTGCCAACAGCATTGTTCACAACGTAAAATACACCGTAAAAGAAGCAACCGGTATAGATGTAAAAAAAGTCATCGTTCACGTTGACGCAATGCAAACCTGATTTGTCGGGTATTCTGTGCAATTATTCTTTTGCACCCTGATTAGGAGATGTTTATTATGATTAACGGAGATGTTTTGCGCGATGCATTTATATCAGGCGCAAATAATATAACCAATAACAAACAGCGTATTGACGAGCTTAATATTTTCCCTGTTCCCGACGGTGACACAGGCACAAATATGTCAATGACCATCAACAACGCCATTAAAGAGCTGTCTCGTCTTAAGGGTGAGCCAGTATCTAAGGTTGCCGACACCGCTGCCTCTGCGTATTTGCGCGGTGCACGTGGTAACTCAGGCGTTATACTTTCTTTGCTCTTCAGAGGTTTTGCCAAAGGTCTTAAGGGCAAGACCACTATGTCGGGCAATGATTTGACAGAGTCATTGGGGCTTGGTGTTGAAGGCGCCTACAAAGCTGTTATGAAGCCCACCGAAGGCACAATTTTGACCGTTGCCCGCGTGGCCTACGAAAAAGCCAAGGCCTGTGGCAGTGATGATTTTATGACTGTGTTTGACGTTGCTCTTGAGGGTGCTAAAGAAGCACTTGCCGCCACCCCCGAATTGCTGCCCGTATTAAAAAAGGCAGGAGTAGTTGACGCCGGCGGTCAGGGCTTTGTTACCGTACTTGAAGGCATGCGATCAGTTTTTGCCGACGGCATCGTTGTTAAATCCGCATCCGCCAAAAGCAAAAAGCCCGCTGTTGCAGTAAAGCAAGAGAATTATAACGCTGCTGCAGAATTTGAAACCGAAATAACCTTTACCTATTGCACAGAGTTTATTGTAAAGAAATCAGGCGACACCGACCCCAGATTGCTGCGTGCATATCTCGAAACCATCGGTGACAGCTGTGTTGTTGTTGACGATGACGAAATTATCAAGGTTCACGTTCATACAGACCACCCCGGCAATGCCATCGAAAAAGGTCTCACCTTTGGCAGTCTTATAAATCTTAAGATTGAGAATATGCGTGAACAGCACGAAAAAGCAAAAGAAGAAAACAGCAAAACCAAAGAGGTTAACACCCATTCTTCAGGCGCAACCTATTCACCCGTAAAGAAAGAGAATCCTTACGGCTTTGTCAGTGTTTGCGTTGGCGAGGGCCTTGAGGAGCTGTTCAGCGAGCTTGGTGTTGACAGCATTGTAAGCGGCGGCCAGACCATGAACCCCAGCACCGATGATATTTTGCGCGCCATTGAGCTTACTCCTGCTGAAACCGTATTTGTTTTGCCCAACAACAAAAACATCATTATGGCTGCAGAAATGGCCGTTCCCCTTTCAACAAGAAAGGTAATAGTTCTTCATACCAAGACTGTGCCCATGGGCATTTCCGCCATGCTTGCCTTTAACCCCGATGCAGATGCCAATGAAAACTCCATTGCTATGTCTGCCGCAGCAAATGCAGTCTCCACCGGTCAGATTACCTTTGCCGCACGAGATTCCGATTTTGACGGATTCAAAATCAAAGCAGGCGATATTTTGGCTATGAACAACGGCAAGCTAACCTTTACCGACAATGATCTTATTCATGCTGCCGTTAAGCTTACCCGTAACCTTATTAAAAAAGAATCTACCTTCGTTACCCTCATTTACGGCGACTCGGTTACCGAACGTCAGGCAGAGCAGGTTAAGTCACAGCTTACCGCCAAAATCGGTAACGATGTTGAAATAAGCATTGTAAACGGTGGTCAGCCGATCTATTACTTCATTATTTCTGTAGAATAATTACGAGTGTGTTTTTATGTCATACAATAACCTGACATATTTAAAAGGCGTTGGTGAAAAACGCGCCCAACTTTTTGAAAAGCTGGGCGTGTTTGACATTAACGCTCTTTTTTATTACTATCCCCGTTCTTACACCGATTTATCAGCACCGGTTTCTCCTGCCGATGCCCCGTTAAATGCTCCTTGCGCCGTTATTGCAGAGGTGGTCACACCCGCTGTTGAGCACAGAATACGCAAGGGTATGACCTTATATAAATTCACCGCCTCAAACGACGGCACCGCACTGTTTGTTACCCTTTTTAATCAAAAGTTTGTTGCCGAAAAAATCAAAGTAGGCCAAACCTATATTTTTTACGGTAACGTGAGCGGAAATTTATATAACAAAGAGATGTCATCGCCTGAGATTTTTACCGCAGATATGACCTACATAAGGCCCACCTATCCCGCCTGTGAGGGGCTTCCCTCGTCAGCCATTGAAAAGGTGGTAAAAAACGCCCTTTCCTGCGGATATTTTCCCGATGACCCAATACCTCAAGACATTTGCAAGCAGTATAATCTTATGCCCCTTAAAGAGGCCATTAAGAACATACATTTTCCCCAAAGCCAAGAGCAGTTAAACGGTGCCAGACGTCGACTTATGTTTCAGGAGCTTTTGCTGTTGCAGTGCGGAATTTGCTATATGAACCAGCGCAACACAAATGCTGTTGCATCACCTGTAAAAGACTATTCCGAAGAATTTGAAAAGCTGCTGCCCTTCCCTCTTACCGAAGCACAAAAGCGCAGTATTCACGAGGCAATTAAAGATATGCGCTCAGGCAGACCCATGAACCGTCTGCTTCAAGGTGACGTGGGCTCGGGCAAAACCGCTGTTGCCGCATCATTATGCTACAGCACCGTCAAAAGCGGATTTCAGGCCGCTCTGATGTCGCCCACCGAAATTTTGGCCGAACAGCACTATCAATCCTTCAAAAAGATGTTTGATTCCACAGGTATAAGAGTTGCCGTAATAACAGGTGCAACTAAAGGTAAGGACAAACTGTATGCTGCTATTAAAGATGGACAATACGATATTGTGATAGGCACCCATGCACTAATTCAGGATGTTGTTGAATTTGACCGACTTCACCTGGTTATAACCGATGAACAGCACCGTTTTGGCGTTGAGCAACGCAAAAAGTTAATTCAAAAGAGCACCTCGCCAAACACCTTGGTTATGTCGGCCACTCCCATTCCGCGCACTCTTGCGCTGATGATATACGGTGACCTTGACATATCTGTTCTTGACGAGCTTCCACCGGGCAGACAACCCATCCAAACCCGATGGGTAAAAAGTGAAAAAAAGCCCATTGTGTTTGACTTTTTGAAAAAGCTGCTCGACAAGGGCAAGCAGGCCTATATCGTCTGCCCTTTGGTGGAAGAAAACGATTCTGACCTTACCCCGGCTACCGAATATTGCAAGCAGTTGCGCGATGGTTTTTTAAAGGGCTACAATGTAGGCCTTTTGCACGGCAAAATGAAGTCGGCAGAAAAAGAAAAAATCATGCAATCCTTCTCAAAGGGCGAATGTAACGTGCTGGTATCCACCACCGTCATTGAGGTTGGTGTTGACGTTCCCAACGCCACAATGATGATTGTTGAAAATGCAGAGCGATTCGGTCTGTCTCAGTTGCATCAGCTCAGAGGTCGCGTAGGCAGAGGACAAAGCAAATCCTACTGCGTGCTTATTTCCGATGCACAAGCAGAGGTATCCACAGGGCGTCTTAACATAATGTGCGAAACAACCGATGGTTTTAAAATTGCCGAATATGACCTTAAATCCCGTGGCCCCGGCGACTTTTTCGGGCGCAGACAGCACGGACTTCCCAACATCAAGCTGGCTGATTTCATCAACGATTACAAAGCAGTGGCCTTTGCCCAGCAAATTGCCAAGCAAATCTGTGAGGATGACCCGACTTTAGCCCATCCCGGCCACGTCAACCTAAAAAAAGAGGTTCTTCGTTTGTTTGAATCAACAAATTCGGTCTTTAATTAATTTTAAAAAATATACAAAATTTGTATTGATAGTTTTGCGTCAATATGAGATAATATATTAGTTATCTAAGTGGTAAGGAGTATGCTCCATGACAGAATTCGAAAAAATTGCAAGTTTAATATTTAAGGATGTTGACAAAGCGCCCGATTATTATGAGGCGCTCTATCCTCAGCGCGAATTAAAAGAAGGTCAGCGCGTTACCCGTCTTGCACCAAGCCCCACGGGTTATCTGCACTTTGGTGTGCTGTTCACCTGCCTCATCAACCGACGCGTTGCCGACGCATCTGACGGTATCTTTTATCTCAGAATTGAAGATACAGATGCCAAGCGCGAGGTTGAAGGCGGTATGGAAGATATTATCAACGGTCTCATCCGTTTCGGCATCAAAATTGACGAGGGCTTTGTTGCACCTGATAAGACCGAAGGTATTTATGCCCCATACAAACAAAGTCAGCGTGCAGATGTTTACCACTGCTTTGCAAAAATGCTGATGGAGCAAGGCCTCGCCTATCCCTGTTTCTGCTCAGAGGAGTCGTTGGCTTCCACCCGCGAAGCTCAAGAAAAGGCCAAACACCGCACGGGATATTACGGTCAATATGCCGCTTGTCGACAATTAACATATGAGCAGATAAAAGAAAAAATCGAAAATGGCGAAAAATATGTAATCCGTCTCCGCTCGCCCGGAAGTGAAAAGCACAGAATTGTTTTTGACGATATGATTAAGGGCAAAATCGAAATGCCTGAAAACGATGAGGATTTTGTGCTGCTTAAGTCGGACGGAATTCCCACCTATCACTTTGCCCACGCGGTGGATGACCACTTTATGCGCACCACCCACGTAATTCGCGGTGACGAGTGGATTTCTTCTGTGCCCAAGCACATTCAGCTCTTTAAGCTGTTGGGCTTCAAAGCTCCTAAATATGCCCATGTTTCGCCCATAATGAAAGAAGAAAACGGTTCTAAGCGTAAGCTTTCAAAAAGAAAAGACCCCGAAGCAGCTGTTAAGTTTTATGCAGAGCAGGGATATCCTGTCGACTCCGTTACAGAATATATGCTCACCATCGCCAACTCTGATTTTGAAGATTGGAGAAGAGCCAACCCCACCGCACCCAACAGTCAGTTTAAGCTGAATATGAAAAAAATGAGTGTGTCGGGTGCGCTGTTTGACACTGCCAAGCTCAACGATGTAAGCAAAAACGTTATATCTAAAATGAGCGCCGAGAAGGTTTATGAGCTGGTTGCTGAATGGGCAAAAGAGTTCGACAGCGAATTCTATGGCTTGCTTTCAGCCGATGAAGATTATTCAAAAGCTATTTTCGCCATCGACAGAGATGTACCAAAGCCCCGTAAAGACATTGCCAAATGGAGTGATGTTAAGGCGTTTGTATCATATTTTTACGATTGCCTGTTTGATAAGGTTTATCAATTACCCGAGCATCTTGACAAGAAGGATGCAGCTGAGCTGCTCAGCATTTATAAAGCAGTTTATAATGCCGAGGATGATAACAGCACTTGGTTTGCAAAAATAAAAGAAATCTGCCCTCAGGTAGATTTTTGCCCTGATGTAAAGCTCTACAAAGCAAACCCCAATGATTACAAAGGCCACTCAGGTGACGCAGCAACCATTATTCGCGTTGCCGTAACCGGCCGTACCAACAGTCCTGACCTATGCAGTATTATGAAAGTTATGGGCACAGAGAAGGTTATGGAACGTCTTGATTGTGCCATTAAATATTTCAGTGAGGTGTGAAAAATGGATGAAATTAAAGTAAACAATAATTTTATTGAAGAATTTGTAATTGAAGACCTTGAAAAGGGTGTTTACAACAAGGTGCAAACCCGTTTTCCGCCCGAACCCAACGGTTATCTTCACATTGGCCACGCCAAAGCAATCTGCATTGACTTCGGTATTTCCGAGCGCTTTGGCGGAACCTGTAATTTACGCCTTGATGACACCAATCCCACCAAAGAAGACACCGAGTATGTTGACGCTATTATGGAAGACATCAAGTGGCTGGGCTTCCAGTGGGACAATGTGTATTATGCCAGTGACTATTTTGATTTTATTTATGATTGTGCCATCAAGCTCATCGAGATGGGCAAGGCCTATGTTTGTGACCTCACCGCCGATGAGATAAGAGAATATCGCGGCACCCTCACCGAAGCAGGTAAAAACAGCCCCTACCGTGACCGTTCAGTTGAGGAAAACCTCGACTTGTTTAAGCGTATGACAGCAGGCGAGTTTGATGAAGGCGCCCACGTTTTGCGCGCAAAAATCGATATGAGCTCCCCCAACCTTAATATGCGTGACCCCGTTATTTACCGCATTATGAAGGTTTCTCATCACCGCGCAGGTGATAAGTGGGTAGTATATCCCATGTATGATATGGCTCATCCCCTTTCAGACTATAAAGAGGGTGTTACTCACTCTCTTTGCTCACTGGAGTTTGAAAATCACCGTCCTCTTTACAACTGGTTCTTGCAGGAGCTTAATCTGCCTATGCCTCCCCGCCAGATTGAGTTTGCACGTATGAATGTTAACTACACCCTTACCAGCAAACGCAAGTGCTTAAAGCTTGTTAAAGACGGTCTGGTTTCCGGTTGGGACGACCCCCGTATGGCTACCCTTTGCGGTATGCGTCGCAGAGGTTATCCTGCTGCAGCACTGCGTGAGTTTTGCAACAAAATCGGTGTTTCAAAGGCATTCAGCGTTATTGACTATGCGCTGCTTGAAGCTTGTGTAAGAGACGAGCTCAACCAGTCAGCCGACCGAGCAATGGCTGTTCTTAACCCCGTTGAGGTGGTTATAGATAATTATCCCGACGGTAAAACCGAAATGCTTGAGGTTGAAATCAATCCCAACCGTCCCGAGCTCGGCAAGCGCCAGATTATGTTCTCTAAGAATATTTATATTGAGGCAGAGGATTTTTGTGAGAATCCTCCCAAGGGCTATTTCAGACTTTGCCCCGAGCGCGAGGTTCGTCTTAAGGGCGCATATTTTGTAAAATATGTTAGCTGTGAAAAGGATGAAAATGGCAATGTAACCAAAATACATTGTACCTATGACCCTGCAACCATCGGTGGAGACTCACCCGACGGAAGAAAGGTCAAGGGCACAATTCATTGGGTGTGCGCAGAGGATGCGGTGGATGCCGAAATCCGTCTGTATGACCGCCTTTTCAATGTTGAAAATCCTTCTGATGAAGAAGGCGTTTCTGAGTTTTCTGACAACCTTAATCCCAACTCTTTGGTTGTGCTTAACAACTGCAAGATAAGCAAATATCTTGCGTCGGCCGAGCCCACTGTTCCCTATCAGTTTATGCGTCAGGGTTATTTCTGCGCAGACAGTGATTCCACCGCCGAACATCCTGTTTTCAACCGCACCGTACCTCTTAAGGATTCTTGGGCTAAAAAGCAGTAAAAAATTAAGGAAAATTCATTTTTCAAAAATTTCTCTTCCTTTTTTGAATATATTGTGTTATACTAATACAAATAAGCACGATATATGCTACGTTTTTATAAAAACCAACTACGCTTTTTGGAGTGTCGATTGTGGAAAAATATATAATAAACGGCGGTAATCGCCTTAACGGTAAGGTTCGCATAAGCGGTGCTAAAAATGCCGCTGTTGCTATTCTGCCTGCCGCTATTTTGTGCGATGAGCCCTGTATAATTGAAAATGTTCCCGACATCAGCGATGTAAGTGAGCTTATAAACATTCTTTACGAGCTGGGTGCCGAAATAAGAACTATAAATAAATCAACCTATGAGATTGACCCACGCAACATTTCTTCTTATGTTGTACCATTTGAAAAAACCAAAAGATTGCGCGCAAGCAGTTACTTTTTGGGAGCTATGCTGGGTCGCTTTTCTAAAGCACGTGTGGCTCCTCCCGGAGGGTGTGATTTTGGTGTAAGACCCATTGACCTGCACATCAAGGGCTTCGAGGCACTTGGTGCTACGGTAAAATTCACATCGGGTATGGTTGACTGTCAGGCCGATAAGCTTATAGGCAACCAGGTCTATCTCGACCAGGTTTCAGTAGGCGCTACGGTTAACATAATGTTGGCTGCAGTTAAATCACGCGGCTTAACTGTTATCGAAAATGCCGCTAAAGAGCCCCATATTGTTGACCTTGCAAACTTTCTTATTTCTATGGGTGCCGATATTCGCGGCGCAGGTACTGATGTTATTAAAATCAGAGGTGTAAGCTATCTTCACTCTACCGATTACTGCATCATACCCGACCAGATAGAAGCAGGCACATATATGGCTGCCGTTACCGCTGCAGGCGGTGATGTTATACTTGAAAACGTTATACCTAAGCACCTTGAATCTATCACTGCAAAGATGGAAGAGATGGGTGCCACCGTCGATGACCTTGACGATGCCATACGAATCAGAAGTGACGGCAAAATCAAGCGCTGTAACATTAAAACAATGCCCCACCCCGGATTTCCCACCGATATGCAGCCCCAGGCGGTTGCCTGTCTGGCTCTTTCAAACGGGACAAGTATTGTCACTGAGGGTATTTGGGATAACCGTTTCAGATATGTTGACCAGTTGACCCTTATGGGCGCTCAGATTCAGGTTGACGGTAAGGTCGCCGTTATTGAAGGTGTAGATCACCTGACAGGTTGCCCTGTTGCCGCAACCGACCTGCGAGCAGGCGCCGCTCTGCTCATTGCCGCTTTGGTGGCAAAGGGCACCACAGAGCTGGGCGAGGTTCAGTATATTGAGCGCGGCTACGAGTGCATTGTAGAAAAGATGTCGGCATTGGGAGCAGAAATCAAGCGAGTATGCACCACTCCCCCACAGGCCTTTGCACAAAACGCATAATTTTTTGACGGCTGCCCTCGGGTGGCCGTTATTGTTAAAAGGAGATACAAAATGTCTGTATTTTGCCCTCTTTTCAGTGGCAGCAGCGGAAACTGTGAATATATCGGCTATAACGGTAAAGGAATACTTATTGATGCAGGAGTAAGTGCTAAGCGCATCAGCGAAGCTCTTACCGCTAAAAGCATTGATATATCGGGTGTTTTGGCCATTTTGGTCACCCACGAGCATACCGACCACATAACGGGACTGCGTGTATTTGCAGCAAAGCATAAAATCCCCGTTTATGCATCCTACCGAACGGTGGCTGCTCTTTCTGCAGATGAAAAACTGACAAGCTCGGTTTCGCTTGTTCCTTTTTTTAAAAATGTTAAAATCGGAGAATTTACTGTAGAAAGGTTTGACACAAGCCATGACTGTGAAGGCAGCAGCGGATACAAGGTAACTGCTCCGGACGGACGAATCGCATCGGTATGTACCGACCTTGGGTGCATCACTTCTTCGGTAAAGGATGCCTTGCTTGGAAGCCATCTGGTTATGCTTGAATCAAACCACGATGTGTCAATGCTGAGAAATGGGCCTTATCCCCTTTCACTTAAACAGCGCATCGCCTCCGACCACGGTCATCTGTCCAACAACTGCTGTGCCGACTTTTTACCGGAGCTTATCGACTCGGGCACCGTAAGAATCGTTTTGGGTCACCTGAGCAAAGAAAACAACCGACCTAAAATTGCCAGAGACTGCGCCATATCCTTTTTGAAGCTTAAGGATTATCTGCCCGACAGAGACTATTATTTACATATTGCCGCCGAAACAGACGGAACAATGATGGTGATTTGATGCTTAAGATAAAAATTATTGCCGTGGGCAAAATTAAAGAAAAGTTCTATACCGACGCATGCAATGAGTATATTAAACGACTTAGTGCCTTTTGTAATATATCGGTTGCAGAAATACAAGAATACAAATGCCCCGACAATCCTTCGGATGCCGAAATTATGACGGTTATAAAAAAAGAGGGAGAGCGTATAAATGCAGCTATTCCCGATGGTGCATACGTGATTCCCCTGTGCATTGAGGGCAAAGAAGTGTCGTCACCGCAGTTGGCCCAAAAGCTTGACCGAATTTCTGTTGAGGGCTGCAGCACGGTTTGTTTTATTATCGGCGGATCTTTCGGACTTGACGACAGCATAAAAAGCAAGAGCGATTTTAAGCTTTCAATGTCGCCCATGACCTTTCCTCATATGCTTGCAAGAGTTATGATTCTTGAGCAAATTTATAGGGCTTTTTCCATAAACAAAGGCACAAAATATCACAAATGATACAACCTGTCGAATCAAAGGGTTCGACAGGTGATTTTTTTGTTGATTATTTGTCAAAAAATTCGCAAAATAGTATAGACATTTTCTTGCACCTTTGATATAATATTCTAGGTGTATTTTGAGTTCTTAAATGAACGCAAAAACTTTTGATACTGCAATTAACAAAATAAGTTGGAATCTTTATTTTTTAACCTGATGTGTCAAAAAGATAAAATTGATCACGGGCAATACACCAACGTGATCGGAAAGGCATGATAGTATGAAAAAATCAATCAGCACTGTGCCGTTCAGCGGCACTCCTGCACAAGAGGCAGAATTGCTCAAGGTAATTGAGCAGCACAAAGGCGAAAAGGGTTGCCTTATGCCTATTATGCAGAAAGCACAGGAGATTTATGGTTACTTGCCTATCGAGGTTCAAACCATAATCGCCAAAGGACTCGACATCTCTGTAGAAGAGGTTTACGGCGTATCCACCTTCTATTCAATGTTCAGTCTTGCACCCAAGGGTGAGTACAAAATCAGCGTTTGCTTGGGTACTGCCTGCTATGTTAAGGGCGCTCAGGCCGTTCTTGACAAGATTTGCGAAATCATCGGCATAGGACCCGATGAATGCACCGCTGACGGTAAGTTCTCCATTGAGGCCTGCCGTTGCATCGGCGCTTGCGGTCTGGCTCCTGTATTTACCGTAAACGACGAGGTTTACGGCCGTCTTACCGCAGACGATGTGCCCGATATTATTGCAAAGTATCAGCAATAATCAAATTTTAATCTTGAGGAAATTAAAATGAAAATTTCAACCATTAAAGAACTCCTTGATGCCGAGGTGCTTTGCTGTGAAGAAAATCTCGGCAAGCACGTATATTCAGCTTGCGGAAGTGATATGATGAGCGATGTTTTGGCCTACGTTAAAGACCAAGCAGTGCTGCTCACCGGTCTTGTTAATCCTCAGGTTGTTCGTACCGCAGAAATGATGGATATGAATTGCATCGTTTTTGTTCGTTCCAAGCGTCCCACCGAAGAAATGCTTGAGCTTGCTGCTGAAAGCGGTATGGTGGTTATGGCTTGCAATAAACGTCTTTACGAGGCGTGCGGTATTTTATACAAAAACGGTCTTGTAGGGAGTGAAGCCCATGAGTGAAGAACTGCGTTTGCATTTTGATGTTGACGGTGATAACTTCACATCAGCAGGTCAGGCCTCTGTTCAGGTTAAGAAAGACCTTCGCCAGTTAGGCATAGCACCCGAAACCATTCGTCGCGTTTCAATAGCTATGTATGAGGGCGAAATCAATATGGTTATTCACGCAGGCGGCGGCAGTGCCGACGTTATTGTGCGTGAAGACAGTATTGTTATCATTCTTGATGACACAGGCCCCGGCATACCCGACATAAAGCTTGCTATGCAAGAGGGTTACTCTACTGCCCCCGAAAGTGTGCGTTCACTTGGTTTCGGTGCCGGTATGGGTTTGCCCAATATGAAAAGGTATACCGATGATATGAAAATAGATTCGGTTGTTGGGAAAGGTACTAAAATAACAATGGTTGTTAATCTTTAATTTCAGAACAAGCTGTTAGGTGTGTGAAATGAATACATACAAACATTCAGTGTCATTAGATGCGGCAAAGTGTACAGGGTGCACCACTTGCATTCGTCACTGTCCTACACAAGCCATTCGTGTCAGAAACAAGGTGGCTGTTATCAATTCTGACAGATGCATAGATTGCGGTGAGTGTATCAGAATTTGTCCGCATAAGGCAAAAAAAGCCAACTACAGCAAATTAGATAAGATTAAAAGCAAAAAGTGGAAAATTGCTTTGCCGGCGCCAACCCTTTACGGTCAGTTTGATGAGCTTGAAGATGTTGACTATGTTCTCAACGGTTTGTTGGGTATAGGATTCGACGACGTCTACGAGGTATCTCAGGCAGCCGAATTGGTATCGGCTTACACAAGACGGTATTTGCGACTTGACCAAGTTAAAAAACCTGTTATAAGCTCAGCGTGTCCGGTTGTGACAAGGTTAATTTCGCTCAGATTTCCCTCTTTGAGAGACAACATTATGCCAATGCTTCCCCCGATGGAAATTGCGGCTATGAACGCTCGCGAAAGAGCTAAGCGAAATAATCCCGATTTAAAGGATGAGGATATTTGCGTTTGCTTTATATCCCCTTGCCCATCAAAGGTCAGCTATGTTAAAAACGGGTTTGGCACCTACAAAAGTCAGGTTGATGAGGTCATATCCATCAATGACATTTACTTTGAGCTGATTTCGGTTATGAAAAGAGGTAACATCAACACTCCCCTTTCAAAGTCGGGTATGATTGGTATCAGCTGGGCCGCATCCGGCGGTGAATCCTCAGCGATATTCAATGATAAATATCTGGCTGCCGACGGAATCGAAAATGTAATTCGCGTGCTTGACCAAATCGAAAACGGCAGTTTTCCCGCTCTTGAATTTATTGAGCTTAACGCTTGCCCCGGCGGTTGCGTCGGCGGCGTAATGACGGTAGAAAACCCATTTATTGCGAAAGCCCGTTTGCAGACCCTGCGCAGATACTTGCCCGTGTCTCAAAACTTTCTCAATGACGATGAAGACAATTATGTGCCCCCTCAATTCTTTTTTGAGTCTTTTCCCGATTACAAGCCCATCAGCCGCCTGAGCGGCAGTTTGAGCGAATCGATGAAAATGATGGCACAGATTCAGTCTCTTAAGGATGATCTGCCCGGCATTGACTGCGGCTCTTGCGGCGCTCCAAGCTGCAGAGCATTTGCAGAGGATTGCGTTAAGGGCGAAGCCACTGTAGACCAGTGCCCTATTTTAACGGTCTATAAGGCAAAAGAAAACAAATGACGGCAGGTTAACAGTTATGACAGTTGAAAAACTTATAAACACCCTACCCGTTAAGCCCCTTTCAGTCAGCGACTCAGCGCGCGAAATTGAAGGCGCTTACATAGGCGACCTGCTTAGTTGGGTCATGGGACGGGCAAAGCAAAACGATGCATGGGTAACCATTATGTCAAACATAAACATCATCGCGGTTGCTGCCCTTGCCGACACCGCCTGCATAATTCTTGCAGAGGGTGTTGTGCCCGAGCAAAACGTTATTGATACCGCAAATGCAAAGGGTATTAATCTTTTAACCACCGAAATGACCGCATATGAGCTTGCGGTTAAGCTTTCGGAGCTGATTGCTCGATGAACCGATATTATTACGATTTTCACATTCATTCTTGTTTATCCCCTTGCGCTGACAATGATATGACCCCCAACAACATAGCCGGCATGGCTACCTTGGCAGGGCTTAACATTGTGGCCTTGACCGACCACAACACCACCAAAAATTGCCCCGCTTTTTTTGAGGCGGCAAAGGCAAACGGAATAATACCCGTCGCAGGGATGGAGCTTACCACCTGTGAGGATATTCACGTTGTGTGTTTGTTTGAGCATCTTGAAGAGGCAATGGGATTTGACCATAAGGTCAACGAGCAAAGAATCTTGATTGAAAATCGCACCGATATATTCGGTGATCAGCTTTTGGCAGACGGTGACGACAACATAATCGGCACCGAAAAATATTTGTTATCAAATGCAACCATGCTGTCAATCGAAGATGCCTTCGATTTGGCTGAAAGTTGCGGCGGGATATGCTATCCGGCTCACATTGACCGAGAATCAAACGGCATCGTCACCACTTTGGGTGTCTTTCCCGACAGCCCGGCTTACCGCCAGGCAGAATTGCACGATTTCAGCAAGAAAGAGGATTATGTAAACCGCTTTCCCATTCTGCAAAACTGTGTAATGCTCTGCGGTTCCGATGCTCATTATCTTTGGGATATAAGGGACAAGTCGGCTTGGTTTGAGCTTGATGATGAACCATACAGCTCCGCCCTGGTCAGAAAAAAGTTATTCGAAGCACTTAGAGGTTTTAAATGAAAGAATTATCCTTAAACATTCTTGATATTGCAAAGAACTCTGTTAAAGCAGGGGCCTCGCTTATTGAAATTTTACTGACTGAGACTGATGACAAGTTGGTTATTTGCATAAAAGATAACGGTTGCGGAATGACCGAACAAACGGTAGAAAACGTTACTAATCCGTTTTATACCACAAGAACAACGCGAAAGGTCGGTATGGGTATACCCCTTTTCAAGTTGGAAGCGGAAATGACAGGCGGCCAATTAGCCATTGAATCATATCACAAGGATGAATATCCCGATACTCATGGCACCGTTGTAACCGCCGATTTCTATAAAAACCACATTGATTTTATACCGTTGGGTGATGTGGTTGCATCAATCACCACACTTATTCAAGGATCTCCCGACATCGACTTTCTCTTTAGTCACACTATGCCGAAGGGTGAAGTTGTGCTTGACACCCGTCAAATCAGAGAGGTTTTGGGCGGCGATATTCCCCTAAACAGTATTGAAATCATTAAGTGGATAAGTGATTCGCTAAACAGCGAATACGAAACATTAAATCAGTAAATTATTTTCAGAAAGGAAGATAATATATGAAATCATTGGCTGAGCTTGCAGCAATCAGAGACCGTATGAAAGACAAGGTCATTCTTCGCGAGGGCTCCGGTGAAATCAGAGTTGTAGTCGGTATGGCTACCTGCGGTATTGCAGCAGGCGCTCGTCCCGTTCTCAACGCCTTTGTTGAAGAGGTTAGCAAAGCTAACCTTATGGAAAAGGTTACCGTATCTCAGACCGGATGCATCGGTATCTGCCAATATGAACCTGTTGTTGAGATTTTTGAGGCAGACAAAGAGAAGGTCACCTATGTTAAGATGACTGCAGAAAAAGCCCAAAGAGTTGTTGAAGAGCATCTTAAGGGCGGCAAAATTGTTGCTGAATTCACTTTAGGCAACGACAAGAAATAATTTAGGAGGTTTACAAACATGATTCGTTCACATGTGCTTATCTGTGGCGGTACCGGATGTACCTCCTCAGGAAGTAAGCTCATCCAGACCGAATTTGCCAAAGAACTTGAGGCAATGGGTCTTCAGGATGAAGTAAAAATTGTTGAAACAGGTTGTTTCGGTTTGTGCGCTTTGGGTCCGGTTGTTATTATCCACCCCGAAGGCACCTTCTACAGCCGTGTTGAGGTAAGCGACGTTCACGAGATCGTTGAAGAACATCTGCTTAAGGGCCGTATTGTTAAGCGCCTTGAGTACACCGATACCGGTGATGTAGAGCTTGATGTAGAAAACATTTCTCTTAACGACACTGCTTTCTATCGCTCACAAAAGCGCGTTGCATTGCGCAACTGCGGTGTTATCAACCCCGAAAACATTGACGAATATATCGCAATGGACGGCTATCAGGCACTTGGTAAGGCACTCACCGAAATGACCCCTCAAGAGGTTATTGACGTAGTTCTTGCCTCCGGTCTTCGCGGTCGTGGCGGCGCCGGCTCCCCCACCGGAAGAAAATGGGCTTTTGCTGCCGCTAACCAAGCTGACCAAAAGTATGTTTGCTGTAACGCTGACGAGGGTGACCCCGGTGCATTTATGGACCGTTCCATTCTTGAAGGCGACCCCCATGCATTGATTGAGGCAATGGCCATTGCAGGTTATGCCATCGGTGCAAGCCAGGGTTACGTTTATGTTCGTGCTGAGTACCCCATCGCTGTTAAGCGTTTGCAGATTGCTATTGACCAGGCCCGTGAATACGGTTTGCTGGGCAAGGATATTTTCGGCACCGACTTTGACTTTGACCTCGACATCCGTCTTGGCGCCGGCGCATTCGTTTGCGGTGAAGAGACTGCTCTTATGACCTCTATTGAGGGTCATCGCGGCGAGCCCCGTCCCCGTCCTCCCTTCCCTGCAGTTAAGGGTCTGTTTGGCAAGCCCACCGTTCTTAACAACGTTGAGACCTATGCCAACATCGCTCAGATAATCCTTAAGGGTGCCGACTGGTTCACCTCTATGGGTACTGAGAAATCTAAAGGCACCAAGGTATTCGCTCTTGGCGGTAACATCAAAAACACCGGCCTTGTTGAAGTACCTATGGGTACCACTCTCCGTCAAATTGTTGAAGAAATCGGCGGCGGCATCCCCAACGGCAAGAGCTTTAAGGCCGCTCAGACCGGTGGTCCTTCAGGCGGATGCATCCCTGCAAGCCACATTGATGTTGAGATTGACTATGACAACCTGCTTGCCATTGGCTCTATGATGGGCTCCGGCGGTCTTATCGTTATGGACGAAGACACCTGTATGGTTGACATTGCTAAGTTCTTCCTCGAGTTCACCGTTGACGAGTCTTGCGGTAAGTGTACTCCTTGCCGTATCGGCACCCGTCGCTTGCTTGAGATTCTCGATAAGATTACCTCCGGCAACGGCACTATGGAAGACCTCGACAAGCTTGAAGAGCTGTCTCAGTACATTAAAGACAACTCACTTTGCGGCTTGGGTCAAACCGCTCCCAACCCCGTTCTTTCTACCCTTCACTTCTTCAGAGATGAGTATATCGCTCACATCAAGGATAAGAAGTGCCCCGCAGGCGTATGTAAGAACCTTGTTACCTTCAAGATTATTGAAGACAAGTGTAAGGGTTGCACCAAGTGTGCACGTAACTGCCCTGTTAATGCTATCGCCGGTAAGGTTAAAGAAGCCCACGTAATTGACACCTCTAAGTGCATTAAGTGCGGTGCATGTATTGACAGCTGTCCCTTCAAGGCAATTATTAAGGAATAAGAAAGGAGTGTGCCAGGAATGGATTTAGTAAATATGAAAATTAACGGCATGCCCCTGAGTGTGCCTAAGAATTACACCATCCTTCAAGCTGCAAGAGAAATGGGTATCGAAATTCCCACTCTTTGCCATATGAAGGGTATTAACGAAATCGGCGCTTGCCGTATCTGCGTTGTTGAAGTTAAAGGCGCTCGCTCTTTGGTTGCAGCTTGTGTTGCTCCCGTTGGCGAAGGTATGGAGGTTTTGACCAACTCTGAAAAGGTTATCAAAGCCCGTAAAATGACCGTTGAGCTGTTGCTTTCAAACCACAACTGCTCTTGCCTTTCTTGCAACAGAAGCGGTAACTGCGAATTGCAGACCATGGCTCGCAGCTTTGGCATCGAAAGTGCTCAGGCATTCGTTGGTGCAAAGACCGAGACCAAGACCGATGAAAGCAACGTTGCTTTCATCCGTGATAACAGCAAGTGCGTGCTTTGCCGTCGTTGCGTAGCTGCTTGCTCAACCCAGACCGGTGTTATCGGCGCTAACAACCGCGGTTTTGATACCGTAATCGGTTGCGCATTTGAGACCGATTTGGCTGATGTCGCTTGCGTATCCTGCGGCCAGTGCATCACTGCTTGCCCCACAGGTGCCTTGCAAGAGCGCGATGATACCGTTAAGGTATTTGAAGCTCTTAACGATCCCACCAAGACTGTTATTGTTCAGACCGCTCCTGCTACCCGTGTAGCTATTGCTGAGTACTTTGGCAATCCTATCGGCACTATGGCAAAGGGCAAGATGGTTGCTGCACTTCACAGACTTGGCTTTGACAAGGTGTTTGACACCAACTTTGCTGCTGACCTTACCATTATGGAAGAAGCAACCGAGTTCCTCGACCGTTATCAGAACGGTGGCACTTTGCCCCTTATCACCAGCTGCTCACCCGGTTGGGTTAAGTATTGCGAAACCTTCTTCCCCGAATTCATCCCCAATCTTTCAAGCTGCAAGTCTCCTCAGCAGATGTTTGGCGCAGTTCTTAAAACCTGGTATGCAGAAAAGAACGGACTTGATCCCAAGGATATCGTTTCTGTTGCTGTTATGCCTTGCACCGCCAAGAAGTTTGAAATTGGCCGTGATGATGAAGATGCAGCAGGCATCCCCGATGTTGATTATGCCATCACCACCCGTGAGCTTGGCAGCATGATTAATCGTGCTTGCATTGACTTCAACAAGCTTCCCGATGAAGAGTATGACAATCCCCTTGGCGAAGGCACTGGCGCAGCCGTTATCTTTGGCGCTACCGGCGGTGTTATGGAAGCAGCACTGCGTACTGCAGTTGACGTTCTCACCGGCAAGGATAACGAGTCTTACGACTTTGTTGAGGTTCGCGGCACCGAAGGCATCAAGGAAGCTACTTATGATGTTAACGGCATTAAGCTTAACATCTGTGTTGTAAGCGGCCTTGACAACACCAAGAAGGTTCTTAACGCTGTTAAGAGCGGCGAGAAGAAATACGACTTTATTGAGGTTATGTGCTGCCCCGGCGGTTGCGTAAACGGCGGCGGTCAGCCCATCCATCCCAATTCTGTTCGCGAAACCGTAGATATCAAGGCCGTTCGTGCCGCTGCTATCTATGAAGAGGACAAGAAGCTGCCTCAGAGAAAGTCTCACAAGAATGGCGCAATCAAGCTCATTTATGATGAGTATTTTGAGAAGCCCGGCAGCCACAAAGCTCATAAGATTCTGCACACATCTTATGTTGACCGTTCAAAAGTTCTTAAATAAAGATTCCATTATAATAACAGTCCCCCAAGAGTAATCTTGGGGGACATTATTTTTGTTGAATTTCTTACATATTATGATATAATCTTATTGGGTGATTAAATGAAAACTTACAGAATATTTTTTGTTAAACACGGCCTTATAGAAGGTAATCTAACAGGAAAATATATCGGAAAAACCGATGCTCTGCTTATTCCGGAAGGATTGGCTATGCTTAACGCTATGAAAGAACAATATGTATATCCTGAGGTTGACGAGTATTTCACTAGTCCTCTTATGCGTTGTAAACAAACTATGGCGGCCCTTTATCCCAACGCAGAGCCCATTGTTGTGCCCGAGCTTGCCGAGTATGATTTTGGCGACTTTGAGGGCAAAACCGCCAAAGAGCTGGCAAATGATGAAAACTATAAAAAATGGATTTCTCCCGAGTCGGCACAAATTGCCCCTCCCAACGGAGAAAACACCGAGGAATTCACAACCAGAGTATGTATGGCCTTTAACTCAGTTGTTCAATATATGATGTCTAACAACAAGCGAGATGCGGTCATTTGCGCTCATGGCGGAGTAATATCCACCATTCTTGCTACATACGGGTTCCCTCAGCGCACTGTATCTGAGTGGGACTGTGTTGGCGGCAAGGGCTACTGCATTCAAATCACCCCAACCCTTTGGATGCGCGAGGGAATGTTTGAGATTGTTGGGCTGTTTCCCTTTGTTAAAGACTAAAGCAGATATTTAAGTATATATAAGAATGCTACACCGGGTATTCCTCCTGCTGTGCTGACCGACAGATTGAATAGGTTTAACTCTAACCTTAGGGGCTCGTAAAACATCCCTATAATCAGACAACCTACATAGGTCAACAAGCCGGACAAAAGATAAAGCCAAAAATGCTTTTTGGCTTGTGGATGCTTTGCTGATGCGATGATCAGACACAAAGCCAACAGACACAGAAATACAACCACTGCTATTTTCATACAATCACCTTGTAATAATGTATGAAAATATTTAGTTTAGTATGATATGGGAGAATAACTATGAGCGAGCAAAAAATGCCTGAAGCAATCGGTGAAAAGAAAAGCAAACGCATTATAAACATTATTATGTTTATTTTGTTTGTAATCAGCCTTCTGCCTTATTTGATGTTAGCATTCTACAGCATATCAGGAGTA
>JAZRNV010000067.1:0-1980 GCA_045648425.1 Acutalibacteraceae bacterium
GATTTGTGACCGATGCGGCTCTTGTTTTACGGAATCCGAGGCCGACAAGAGGACCGACCTCGTCGACATATATCCCGACGGGCGCGGTTATTTCAAGAGCTCCCCGATTTGTCCCGAGTGCGGGGCCGATGACTTGACCGAGATCAATCTCACGGCGGCCGAGTGCATCGAGTTTGATGACCTTATCGGATGCGCGGGGGATTGCGATAATTGTCCCTTGATGACGGAAACGGAGGCGAGCGAATGATTAATAAATATTGTGAGAATTGCGGGAAAATCCTCAAAAAATAGACTCTAATATGTGATGCTTGCGGGACAGATTACAACGAGCGCCCGAAATGTGAGCATTACTACACAAACTATATGATTGAGCCGATCGCGCTCGACAATTCGGTCAATATTCACTTTAAATGCGGAAAATGCAAAGAGTCGATAAAGCTCAAATGTGACCTTGACCTTTTAATCAGTTTATCGGGAGGACATTAAAAATGATTCGTTATGATTGTATCAATTTTATAGGAGACGATGATTGTAACCGATGCACCGAGCGCGGGCTCTTTTATGGAGGATGCGAGAGGTGCGAGGATTACACACCGTACAGCCGCAAGACATCGGTCAGCGCCCAGGCGGGCGCGATCGCTGACGAATGTCTCGACAAGATCAAGCGCGGGGATTTTCTCGGAGGTGCAAAATGAACAATGATTTGATTAGCCGTGAGGCTTTAATCGGAGCCGTTGAGGATTTATACGAATATGCCGAACTCGGTGAGGTCCTCGATGTTATCAAAACGGCCCCGACGGTAAACGATTGCCCGAATTGCGAATATAAAATGCAATTTGATTATATAAGCGGCTCGGGCTCTTATAAGGAATTGCAAGCCTTGAGAAAACACAAAGAGGAATCATTCACCCGCGAGGAGCTCGAGGCCTGGCTCTATGCGAACGCAATCTACAACCTCGACGGTCAAGAGCGCGATAAGATATTCGCCGACGATTGCAAGATCATAATTGACCGCCTCGACGGGTTTGAGAGGTTTGTCAAGGATAGACGGGAGGGCAAAATATGAAAAACGATATTATCGGCGATTTCGCCCTAATAACTGGGCCGAAATGCGAGAGGAGGGACTCAATGAACAATGAGACAGCAATCAAGATATTAAGCACGCGTAATTATATGTGCGGGGAGTGCCCTTTTAGCGGTCCCGACTGTAAAGGGTGCCGCCTGGCCGATGCTCTCGACCTGGCAATCGAGGCGCTCGGTGACCGAATCCTAAATAATACCGATTTCCCGAATAATATGACCTTAATCCCGACCTCGGTCCTTGATGACCTCACCAAAACAACGCGAGAGCTCGGCGAATGGATATTTGAAAAGGCAAACAATGAGCAAACAGACGGTTATGTATGCTCAATTTGTGGGCGTTCGTTTCATACAAGAGTCCCGTATTTTTCGGAATTTAAGTATTGCCCGAATTGTGGGGCCTTAATGATCGCCTCAAGTAAATGTGAGACTCAATGAGACTTATTTTTGTGTTATATTGCAAGAGTTAAAGCATCAATTAATGCTTGACTTTTCAATCATCCGAAAGACCCAGGCCTCGCGCTTGGGTTTTTTAATGCACAAATTACAAGGGGGAACGATGCCGAATAGACGAGGGGGCAAACGGTGGGAAAAGGTGAGGGCTCTCGCCTGGGACCGTGACCGCAAGAGCCGAGCCGCGTGTCATATATGCGGCGAGCGCATTGATTACAGTCTCAAACCCTCAAGCGCTCCCCTCGCGTGGGAGCCCGATCACCTAATCCCCTACGCAAAGGCGCCCGAGCTTGAGCTCGACCTTGCGAATATTGCCGCAAGTCATACGCGATGCAATAGGCAACGAGGAGCGGGCTCGCAAGACCTGGCGCTCGGCCGACGGTCGCGCATTTGGTAACGCCTAAAGGGTAGGGGGTTAGAATCTTAATTCTCTTTAGGTCGGGGGAG
>JAZRNV010000068.1:0-7068 GCA_045648425.1 Acutalibacteraceae bacterium
GTTCCAATCCGGCCCACACCGCCGTCATCCTCGAGCGAAGCGAAGGATCTGCGGTGTGGAAATATATTTAGTCAAAAACACCGGGAAATAAAACCAAACTCAAATCATCCCATTTTGGGTTTAATGTTTCAACTAAATCGTTTTTCTTTCTGCGCAATAGGCCTTTAAGACGTTTTTCTCTTTCAATAGCGTTTTTTATATCTGAAAACTCTTCATAATAAACCAATTTGTGAATGTGATATTTTTGAGTAAATCCTTCAACAAGTTCGTTTTTATGTTCATAAAGCCTGCGTTGTAAATCGTTTGTAACACCAATATACATAGCGTTATTTGTTGCGTTTGTCAAAATATAAATATAATACATTACGTTTGCTCCGCCCAGATCCTTCGCTACCGCTCAAGGATGACAGGGGCGGAGCGCTCTTTCGACAATTTAATTTTTAACTTGTATTTACACCGCCGTCATTTTTGGGCGGTAGGTTTCAATACGGCCCACACCGCCGTCATCCTCGAGCGAAGCGAAGGATCTGCGGTGTGAAATAAAAAGCATCATTGCGCCTGCAATTATGCCTTAATTAACTGTACGCAACACTCTATGTGCTCTGTAAACGGGAACATATCCACGGGCTGAATCTTCGTCACCTTATACCCCTTGCGGGTCAAATATCCCAAATTTCTTGCCAGGGTAACGGGATTGCAGGATATATAAACCACTCTTTTGGGAGCAAGGGCCAGCAGACTGTTTAGAAAGTCTTTGCTGCATCCTGCTCGAGGCGGATCGGTGATCACTACATCCACCTTGCGCTTGCGAGCGGCCAGCTCAACCATAAAGTCGCCTGCATCCGCGCAGTAAAACTCGATGTTTTTCACGCCATTGTTTTTTGCGTTGACCTTGGCATCCTGAACGGCATCGGGGTTAAGCTCAACCCCTATAACACTGCCGGCCTTGTCGGCCATAATTATACCGATGGTGCCCGTGCCGCAATAGGCATCGATAACCGACTCCGAGCCCGTAAGACCGGCAAATTCAACTGCCTTTTCATAAAGAATCTGAGTCTGAGTGGGATTAATCTGATAAAATGCCTTGGGGCTGATTCTGAAGGTTTTGCCGCATAAGTTTTCTTCAATATAACCCTCACCGTAAAGCACCTGAGATTTGTCACCCAGCACAAGACTTGTGTGCCGCTCATTAACGTTTCGCACAAGAGTTGTGATTTCGGGATGCCTGCCCAGCAAGGCGTTTACAAAGGAACGCTGAGAGGGGAAATCACCCCCGGCGGTAACCAGCACCACCATCACCTGTCCGCTTGCAAAGCCGCGCTTAACAAGCACGTGGCGCAAAAAGCCCTTCATAGTGGTGTCATTAAAGGCGCGCAGCTTAAAGCTTTGAGCCAATTTTCGCACCGTAACAATAATTTTGTCGGCAATTTCATCCTCAATCATACAGTCGTCAACAGGCACGATTTTGTGGGTTGAGGATTGATAAACACCCGAAATCAGCTTGCCGCCCCGTTCACCGAATGCGGCCTGCACCTTGTTGCGATAGTGGGTAGGGTTATCCATACCGATGATGTTGCTCACCCAGTGAAAGCGCCCCAACAGCTTAACAACCTGTGCTTGCTTAAAGCGAAGCTGGCGTTCATAATCCATATTTTGCAGTTGACATCCACCACATTTTTTATAGTTGGGGCAACGCTTAAATTCAGTCATTTTTAACTCCTTTAGAGATTAATTACCTAAATAAAAATCGTTCATTAATTTAGATATTTTTTATATATTTGCAATTAGGATAATTGCTGCATCCATAGAACTGATTTCCGACGTTGGAACCCTTTGTTGCTTTCCTTAAAATAAGGTTGCCGTTACATTTTGGACACTTTAAAACTTGTGGAGGCACAGGCCCTGGCATTGCATGTGGAGGCACAGGTCCTGCTCCTAAACTGTTCGAGTAAATTGGAATTTTATTTGCCTAAAACGGCATCAAAAGATGTGTATTTTCCCAATTCTTCCTTCGTTGCTTTCACAAGCAACATCCAACCAGCCATATCATCTGTAACAACTTCCTGATTGTCTTTTTGACCAACGGAAAAACAGAGAGAATTATCGTTTGTAATAATTTCGTCTACGAAAAATCTTAAAGAACCACTATTGGCAGGAATATAAATAAGCAACATGGAATTATCTTCGTAAAAGATTTCTCTGTCGAATTGAGCTTGTTTTAACACCGCTTCAAAGGAACGGATGTTATCAAATCCCTGGTCCATAGCAAAAACATTTTCATATTGGGCTTTGAATTGTTCCAAATCTTCCAAAGTATCTATTCTAAAAATGGGAAGGTGTTCATTAGGTTCGTTTTTCAATAACTCTTTATTGAGTGCACCATCGCAAATCGTTTGGCTGTCAGACCAGCCAACATATGCGACGGCAATTGCGTACGGTCCTTCAACATCTTCTGGGCCTTTAACTGTTGAGTTAAAAAGGAAAACTGCTGTAAGCATCAGACAGAAGCAGGCCGCCATAGCTCCCCATTTCGGCCAAATAGGATTGGTCTTCTTTTTTGCGGTCATTGCTCTACTGGCAGTAGCGACTTTTTGTTCATCAACATCGCCGATAATATCAAATAAATTTTCTTTTTTCATAGGTCATAACCCCTTCCTGTAAGATGGGTTTTAAGATTTTTCCTCATGCGGTTCAGAGTAACCGATACATTGTTTTCAGTCATTCCGAATCGCTTTGCAATCTCTGAAACAGGGATTGCATACCAATAACGGCACAGGAAAATGTTGCACTTTTCCTGTGGGAGAGTATTTAGAAAAGAATTGATTTCTTCAACGAGTAGTTTTCTGGAAACTTCATTTTCTACACTCTCAGTTCCGGACACACACTCTGCCAATTCATCAAGAACAATGGTGATTTCACCACCGCCTCGTTTATCAGCGTTTTTGTGTCTGAACTTGTCAAAGGAAAGATGCCTTGTGATTTTACCCAAATAGGTGGATAGAATTTTGGGACGGTGCGGGGGCATGGAGTTCCATGCGTTGAGATATGTATCATTGACACATTCCTCTGCATCTTCATTGCTCCCTAAAATGTTCTTTGCGATTGATTTACAGTAGCCACCGTATTTGGAGGCTGTCTCACGGATGGCATCTTTGCTTCTTTGCCAATATAAATTAACAATGTTTCTATCATCCATAGACTAACCTCCTTTCATCCATATACACGGAATCTGAATAAAAATCTTACAGAAATAATGATTATTTTTCCAAATATAATTTTAGCGCACACTGACCGATTTATGGCTTTTAAATTCGCTCCTTTAATCTATTCTCAAATTAAAGTATACTCATTTTTTGCAATCCCTTTCGGCGGAAAGGATTAGTTTAATTCTTGCAGTTTTTTCTGTATAAAGGCAATTTTATCAAAATCTTTCTTTTCTCTCACGCTTGTTCGGTATCCATCCTTTGATGAAGCGGTGTAAACCTTTAAATACTGAGTTAGTGACAATAGTTTGTAAGCAACCCCGTCTTTGTCAAAGACGGCAATTTCTGACAAGCTGATATCTGCAAACCTTTCCAGTTCTTCAATTTGCGCATAAGAATAGTGAACACCCTCTTTTTCAAATTCGTGCTCGTGTTCATTAATCAGGGTGTACCCGTTGTTTTCAAGAACAGACTTAAACTCGTCCCATTCTTCTGTAATAAATGCTTTGGGTATTAAAATATCAACGTCATCGGCATTTAAATTTTCACCCGTCAGATGTTCCAAACCTAACGAGCCGTATAAAAGGGGGATAATCTGAAAATTATCCGCCAGCAGTTTTGCGTTTTCAAAAAACGCCTGCTTCTTATCGCATAAGCTTTGTTTGTTCAAAAGTGCAACCGTTTCAATATGAGCGGTGCGAGGGAACAAATCAAAAGGCACCGCTTTGGTTAATTTGTATCCACACTCCTCAAACGCTTTTAAGTCTCTTGCCATGGTAGCAGGGTCACAGGATACGTATACCACCCTTTTTGGAGCCATATTCTCGGCAATGTGACGGGGGAGCCCCTCCTCCAATCCCTTGCGAGGAGGATCTACAATCACCACGTCGGGCTTGATGTCCTCGTCGTGCAGCTGCTTTGCCGCCTCGTAGGCATCACCGCAAATGAACTGCGCGTTCTCTATACCGTTTTCTGCGGCGTTGAATTTGGCATCCTCCACCGCTTCGGGTATCACCTCAACACCCACAACGCGGTCAAATCTGTTTGCCATAGAAAGTCCTATGGTGCCTGCACCGCAATAAAGGTCAATCAAGGTGCCGCCCTCACCTGCAAACTCTGCCGCTTTAGCGTATAAGCGCTCAGCCATTGTGTGGTTGACCTGATAAAAGGACAGTGCATTCAGACGCACCTTAATTCCGCACAGCAGGTCTGTGATGCATCCGTCGCCGTAAAGGGGCTTGCAGTTGGTTGACATAACAACATTCGTATCGGCGGTGTTGATGTTAAGCACCACCGTTTTTAGCTCATCACCCACAATGACTTGAAGGGCTTTAACAAGCTCGTCGCAGTGGGGTAAATGCTTGCCGTTGATAACAAGGCAAACCATCATCTCTTTTGTGACGGCGCCTTGTCGGATGTATATGTGACGCACAAGCCCCTTGCCGCTTTTTTCGTCATAAGGGGTGATGGAGTGCTCACACAAAAACTCACTTACACAATTAACAACCTTTTCAAAAACAGGGGGCTGCAGTTTGCAATCGGTGCAGCTTATGATGCGGTGAGAGTGATTTGCATAAAAGCCCACAAGCAATTGGGATGCATTGCCGCCAACGGGATACTGGGCCTTATTGCGATAGCCCCAATCTTGTCCGCACTGAGTTTCATCGGGGCAAAAATCTATGCCGCCGATACGCTTAAGGCAGTCGGCAACACGCTGCCTTTTAAGAGCTGCTTCTGAGGAGTAGCTTATGTGCCGATATACGCAACCGCCGCAACGGGGAAAGGCAGGGCAATCATTTTCGATGCGGTCTTTTGATGCAGAAATAACCCTGGACAGCTTGCCGACAGCATAGTTTTTTGCCATCTTTATGATGATGGCTTCAACCACATCGCCTATGGCGGCACCGCGCACAAAGACAGCCATACCATCCAATTTACCAATGCCTACACCCTCGTGAGAGACACCTGATATTTCGATTTTAACAATGTCATTCTTTTTCATAATCAACTTGGGGGTTAATATCCCCACACACTCCAAAAAAAGGTTGTTTTGCACAAATTATACCTTTTTCGCGGCTCATAGTCAATACAATTAGGATATTTACTTTTTTAGAAAAGAGGAGTATAATGCTCATATAATAAGGATGAAAAGGGGCAGTTACCGTGATTCTTACCGTTGACATTGGCAATACAAACATTACCCTCGGCGCTTACAGTGAGGATGAATTGCGTTTTACCTCCCGATTGGCTACGAGCCGTCATCGCACCGCTGACCAATACGCTATTGAGATAAAAGATATTTTGTCTCTTAACGGCTTAGAATCAGATAATATTGAGGGCGCTATTATAAGCTCAGTTGTGCCCAGCGTTGGCTCAAATATGAAAAAGGCCATTAAGAAGCTAACAGGCATTGATCCCCTCGCTATTGAGCCGGGCGTAAAGACGGGCCTTAACATACGCATTGACAACCCTGCACAGCTGGGTGCCGATATGGTGGCAGGCGCAGTAGCCGCCGTGGCAAAATATCCTTTGCCTTGCATCGTCTGTGATATGGGCACCGCCACCACCATCAGCGTAATTGATAAGGGTGGCGCGTTTTTAGGGGGCGCAATAGCCGCCGGCCTCGGCACCGGTCTGGATGCGTTGGCAAGCAACACAGCACAGCTGCCCTATATTGACATATCTGCTCCAAGCAAGGTTATCGGCACCAACACCGTTGACTGTATGCGCTCGGGTATTGTTATCGGCGCTGCCGCTATGCTTGAGGGCATGGCCAAGCGAATGGAGGCCGAGCTGGGTGCTCCTGCAACCCTTGTTGCCACAGGCGGATTGGCAGGCAGTGTAGCTGCAAATTGCGAAAGAGAGGTCGTGCTCGACGACAATCTTTTGCTTGACGGACTTTATTTGATTTATAAAAAGAATACCGACTGAGTGTTCTTTTTGTAATAAATATTATGAACTGCACCTATATGGGCAGTATCGGAGGTATTTATAATTATGAAGACAAATTCAAAAAGAAAAATTGAGGTAATCACAGTAGGTGCCGCTCTTTCTGCGATTGTGGTTGTTTTACAGCTGTTTGCATCTTATATTCAAATAGCAGGCACGCCTATATCGCTGGTGCTGATTCCTATTGTTATAGGCGCTGCCTTGTGTGGAAAGTATGTAAGCGCTTGGCTGGGCTTTGTGTTCGGTATGACTGTGCTTTTAAGTGGTCAGGCAGCAGGATTTATGACCTTTAGTGTTGTAGGTACCATAGTCACCGTTTTGCTTAAGGGTACCGCTTGCGGATTCCTTGCAGGCCTAGTGTATGAGGCTGTAGCAAAGAAAAACAAAAATTTGGCTACATTGAGTGCTGCTGTTGTTTGTCCTGTAGTAAACACAGGCATTTTTATGCTTGGTTGCTTTACTTTCTTTTTTAATGATTTAGCTTTAGCAGCAGCTACTGAAAATAGTAATATATTTGTTTACGTTATTGTTACATATGTAACAACAAATTTTTTAGTTGAGCTTTTAGTAAATGTTGTGCTCAATCCAACAATCGTTCGGCTTATCGATATTATCAGAAAGCGCTGAATTAATAATAATCAACACCTCTTGTCTTTCAGTCAGACAAGAGGTGTTTTATTTTTACGCCTTTCACCAAAAGGGGACAACGCACATACCTTGATAATGAAGCAGATTTTGCTTCAAGAAAGGGAGTATGACAACGTGATTTTTGATGAAAAAATGAGGGCTATGCAGCATGCTACGGCAGGGGCAGAGCCCATAGAAAATGCGGTTTTGGCGATGGCTTATGTGCCTCGTCAGACCTTTGGCGCATTATACAACAATCAAGATGCCCTGTGTGCAGGCACCGTTTTTG
>JAZRNV010000069.1:0-1056 GCA_045648425.1 Acutalibacteraceae bacterium
AGGCGCTCGCCTTGAGAGGCATCACGGGCGCCGAGCTCGGCCGCCGTTGCGGCATCAATAAGGGGACAATCTCGCGTTATGTACGCGGCGAGGTCATTCCAAAACAAAATACTATTTACTCAATAAGCCAGGCCCTCGCGGTCTCTCCCGCGTGGCTCCTCGGGTTTGATGTTACCGTTGACGGTGACCCCGTCGCCGAAATCGACATTGACCTTTTGACAGATAACAACCGCGAGCTATTGCTTGCGTATTATAAGGCGCTGATTGACAGCCAGGGGGCGGGCCGTGGCTAATCCGAAATATAACAAGGCCCGCGGCCTTTGGGTCATACAAGGCCAAAAGAACGGCGTCAAAAAGGTCTTTTATTCATCCACACCGCGCCCAAAAGGCAAGCGCGCGGTCGTGGATAAATATAATAATTGGATGTCATACGGCTCGGGCGGTGACATAACGGTCGGTCAATGCGTCGAGCTTTATCTTGAGGACATCGAGGCAAGGCTCGGGCGCCGTGAGTCATATCGCGAGGCCGAGACATACACGCGCCTCTATGTCCTCCCCACGCTCGCCAAATCTAAAATGAATAATTTGACCTTGAGGGATTGGCAAGCGCTCATAAATAACGCCAGGCCCCAAATAGGGCATATTAAGACATTAAGCTATAAAACCTTGACGCATTTGAGAGCGGTCATCGTGGGCCTCCACAAATTCGCATACAATAATTATTATTGTGAGGCGTGGCGCGGGTCCCTTTACATCCCCCAGGGTCACCCCAAAGGTGAGCGGGACATTTTACAGCCCGACGACATCAAGCGCCTATTCGAGCCCTCGGGCCTTTGGTATTATCCCGCGTTTCTTGTTATGTTACTTTGTGGACTCAGACCGGGGGAGTGTTACGGCATCCAAAAGGCCGACATCAAGAGCGGGGTCTTGTATATCTCGCGAGCTGTCAATAATAAGGGTGAAATCACCCCAGGCAAGAACAAAAACGCCCGCCGCGTGGTCCCGCTCCCGTCTCTCGCTCGTCAGATTATCGAGGAGACAATCGCCAGGAACGAG
>JAZRNV010000070.1:0-3360 GCA_045648425.1 Acutalibacteraceae bacterium
TGTCTTTTACCCCGAAAAGTATATGACCGGCTGCGCCTTTACCCTTTACTGTAAGATTGGTAACGGCTCTGAAAAAGAGATTGCCAAAAAGGTGACGAACTATCTTATATCGGGCGACGGTAAAAAGGTGGCATATAAAAACTTTGATGAAGCACTCTATCTTTATGATTTTAAGGATACTCAAAAAATATCCGATAATATTATTATGTTTCGCTTATCAAAGGACGGCAATCGCTTGCTTTACGTTACCAAGGATTATAAGCTTTACATCAAGGATAAAGATTCAAAGGCCAACCTGATAACTGATAATATTTACAAAAACAGCCCGGGTCAGGCTATCATTAGCGGTGATGAAAACTTAAATACCGTTTACTTTTTTGAAGAGCGGCCTGAAACCGATTATGATAATCCTCCCGAAAAGATAGAATACGGCTATTCATTGTTTGCGTGCAAAGATGGCAAAACCGCCAAGCGGATAAGCAAAAATGCAAACTCTACTATGTCTGTTTGGACTTTTGAAACGGGCGAAATGTATTATTTGACCATAGATGACAAAGAGCGTTACGAACATTCTGAATGTATCGTTAACGATATGGGCGAAGAAGGTGCCGAAAAGTATAACAGCTATTCTCACAGCGGCACAGACGTAGGTTATAGTTCTCTTTGGTATTACAATGGCAAAGAGTCTAAAAAAATAGCCTCTAACGTAGAGGTTGTTGCCTCAACCGTGTTAAATGGCAAGGCGGTTATTGCCTATTATCAAAACGAAAAACTGTCGGTTAAAGAGATCCTTTTGTCAACCATTACCGAAGATCAAAAAATGGATGATTACGTTCGTTCATACCTCAACAGCTTTGTCAACCTTTCAATGGTACGTGACGGCAAAACAAGCGTAATTACCGAAGAGAAAAAGGACCCCAATACAATTACCGAAGATGCCGTCTATTTTATAGATGGCGAAAATGGCGGCAAAACCTTTACGATTGAAAAATACAGCCTTAAAAACGGCAAGGCAGACAAACTGCTTTATTCGGTAGATAACGTCTATCAATGCAGATTTATAAACGGTTCGTTTGCATATCTTAAAGATTACAAGAATTCATCGGGCAAGCTGTATATCGAAGAAAAAATGATAGCAGACAACGTGCGTTATTTCTATGTTTATACCGATGCCGACGGCAAAGACCAAATGTATTGCGAAACCGATTATGACAAAGAAAATTATACAACCACCCTTAAAGTGTATGAGGATGGCAAGTTTGTAACCGTGGTTGAGGATTCTTGCTATTCCGCCATAAGGTTGGTTGGCAATGATTGGGTTTACATAATTGTTGATAAGCTCGTAGTTGGCAGCACAGGTGATCTGTATAGATACAGTAATGGCAAAACTAAAAAAATAGATAGTGACGTCAGCTTTATAATAGGTGGATAAAAGGAGCATCGTATGACCGAAAGTATAGTTCTCACGGGCGGCCCGTGCGGAGGAAAAAGCAGCGCATTGCCCTTTCTGAAAACAGAGCTTGAAAAGTGTGGCTGGCGGGTGCTTACCGTGGGCGAAACGGCCACCGACCTGATGCAAAGCGGCATCACCCCCACGGGGATGAAGGCCTGGGTAGACTATCAGCATCTCAACACCGACTATATGCTTTTTAAGCATAATCTTTTCTTTAAAGCGGCCGAAATGATGCCTGACGACAAGCCCACCGTGGTGATTTTTGATCGCGGCATCAACGATTGTCTGGCCTACGCCGAACGGACTGTTTTCGAGGTAACATTGCAAAAATACAATACAGCCCCCATCGCCGCCAGAGACCGTTACGGCGCCGTCTTTCATATGACAACCGCTGCTGACGGAGCGTTGGAGCATTATACCCTCAAAAACAACAAGGTGCGCACCGAAACCCCTGAGCAGGCCATTGCTCTTGACCGCAAGACTCTTTCTTGCTGGATGGGCCACCCCCACCTTCGGGTAATAAGCAACAGGGGAGATTTTCAGCAAAAGCTTTCCGATTTACTTTGCGAGGTCAAGGGTTATCTCGGTATCCCGGAGCCCCGAGAGGTAGAGCGCAAATTCTTAATCGGTTATCCCGATTTCAGTGATGCAGAGCTGCACTGTTCGGTTGACATAACACAAACCTATCTCAAGCTCCCCGACGGTAGCAGATGCCGTGTCAGAAAACGTGGAGCAGGGGAGGATTGTGTTTACATAAAAACAGAGAAGCGCACCATCACAAGCACTGTCAGACAAGAGGTTGAATGCCGCCTGAGTGAGGAGGAATATCTGCAGCTTATTAAGTATGCCGATGCCGAGAGACAGCCCATTCAGAAGGTGCGCCACTTGGTAATGTGGCAGGGCAAATACTTTGAGATAGACGTCTATCCCTTCTGGCAAGACCGAGCTATTATGGAAATTGAGCTGTTAACCGATGGCGAGCCCTTCGAAATTCCGCCCTTCATTAAGGTTATAAAAGAGGTTACCGACGACAAGCGCTACACTAACGCAAGTCTTGCAAAAGCGGTGCCCAACGAATCAATATAAAAAATGACCCTGCTACCGTTAAGATAGCAGGGTCTTATCTTTTAAATTTCGCCCATTTTGTCGGCGTCAAGCCCCGTCAAGCGAGCGTAGTGAAAAATATATTGCTGAACAATGCCGGCAAAAGGCAGAGCATATTCAGGCAAGCCATCGTTGAACATAACCTCCATTGCCCGTCTTATCCACACGTCAACGGGAAAGCACTCTATGTGTCCACAGCCGAAAAGCAGGGCGCAGGCGGCAACCTTGGGGCCCACTCCCGATATTTTCATCAAGCACTCGGCTGCCGACTGTGCATCAAGCTTGTGCAAGTCATAGATGGGCACAGTGCCGTCGGCAACCTTCTTTGCGGCATCAATTATGTATTTGGCGCGAAATCCTGCTCTGAGAGGAGCTAAATCTTCAACCGACAGGCAGGCGATTCTTTCGGGTGGGGGAAACGAATATACACCGTCGCCCAAATCGTCACCGAAAGCTTGGCACAAACGCTCTATAATTCCTTTTATGCGAGGAATGTTGTTGTTTTGCGAAATTATAAAAGAGCAAAGGGCTTCCCACGGGTCCTGCCTTAGCAAACGGATTCCGCTTGTAACGGCGCAGATTTTAGATAAACGGAGGTCGGCGCTGACCGCATCAATAACAGCTGAATAATCTCTGTCAAGGTCAAAATACGCTCGCCAAACCGACTCGAATTCCTTTTTATCGGTGCCGTCAATGATTATGTCGTTGCCGTGGGCATAAAGGCAAAGCTTTTTGCCGTGAGCGACTCCGTACCATTTGCCCTCTTTTTCATACCAACGAAAGGCCTGACCGCAATCGAGGGT
>JAZRNV010000071.1:0-7157 GCA_045648425.1 Acutalibacteraceae bacterium
CATAACTCTAAACTCATAACTAAAGAATCTAAGTAATTAGGTTTACAAAGCAAAATTATCCCCACCGAGCAATCGGTGGGGAGTTTTGTGTGCGGAATTTTGCCGCAAAATTAGTTGAACTTTGGAAGAAAAAGTGCTAAAATATAATAAAAATTCAATATCTTGTACCAAATTTGGTGCAAGATAAATGTTAAAATATAAAAAAACAATATAAGGGAGAGACATTTGTAAAACAATATAAGGGAGAGACATTTGTGAAAAAAGAAAAACTGCACGAAGTTGCAGAAATGTTGGTAAAATATCAATATTTAGACGAGTTTTGCATAGGTGATCCAATAGCAAAAGATTTTGTTTCTAATCACGTTGTTGTTGATATGTATTGTGATGCAACGGAAGAAGGCTTTGTGAAGTATATTACATTAGGTGTGTGTAATAAATATTTAGATAACGGATGGTATGAATTTTCGTTTGCTACACCCAACCGTTTAGACTATGCTATCGAAAAAGCAATGTTAGATGAAATTTCCAACATTACATGTAAATTGATAGAGAGAGAATATGATGATACCTTCTTCGACATCGAAACAGGTGTTGTTTTCCCAAGTTTGAAAGCCACAAAAGATGTGTTGGGTTATGACGGCTTTATTCTCGAACTGCACGATATGGGCTTTACCGCTTTAACAGGGGAACCATTATATATAATTTTACTTGTACCAGTTTATGAAAATGAAATGAAATTCATCGAAGAAAACGGATATGATTTGTTCAGCGAAAAATATGATGAATTGGTACCCGCCAAAGAGCAAATTCTCGTTGGTGTAAATCGTAAACCATTAGATATATAAATTCCCTCTTTTGCTGATAGCATCACAGGCTGCAATCAAGGAAAGCAAGTAATTGCTGACCCCTGACGGTATATAAGGTATAACAAAATCCCCGTGGAGCAATCCACGGGGATTTTTCTATGCCCAAAATAGTTGAGTTTTATAAACATATTTACTATATAAAAAACGCATACCTACCCTGTACCAAATTTGGGGCATTAAAAAAGTTATTATGTACTTGTAAAAATTAGGAGGATGATGCAAATGTGGAAAAAAGTTAGTCCGACAACACTATATATTCACAAGGAAGAACCGTTTGTAACATACAATCCATATCATAATCTTGTGGGAAAACCGAAAAGAGAAAATATTGAAGAAATTATTGTAGAAGAAGGACATCCGCGTTTAATTAGCATAGACAACTGCCTAATTGACTCAAAACTCAATCGTCTCTTACTTGTATGTAAAAATAGTAAAATTCCTTCGTTTATTAAAAGTATTGGTCAAGACGCATTTGAGAATTGCTCATTTATTGATAGAATTGAAATTCCAAATACTGTGAAAGAAATCTGCTGGGGAGCTTTTGCTGATTGTAAAAATTTAAAAGAAATTAACCTCCCTGATTCTGTTACAATGATTGGACCGTATGCATTTAATGGATGCGATAGTTTGATTAAGGTGCAGCTTCCTAATTCTGTTAAATCAATAAAAAGCAACGCCTTTCGTTGTTGTGGAAACTTAAAAAACGTAACTCTTTCAGAAGAATTAACCACTCTCAAACAAGAAGCGTTTGCATATTGCGACTCTTTGGAATCTGTAAGATTTGGCGCAAATGTTAAATTCATTGCTGCAAATGCGTTTAAGGGATGTCGCAACGTTATTATCTATGCTCCTGCAGGAAGTTATGTTGAAGAATATGCAAATAAGTATCGCATCCCTTTTAATGCAATGTAATTTCCCCCTTTTGCTAATAGCACCACAGGCTGCTATCAAAGAATCTAAGTAATTAGGTTTATAAAGCAAACTTATCGCCCTGCCGAACACTCGGCAGGGTGATTTTTGTCGTTATTTGTATTTTCAAAAAGTATGTGTTATAGTGTATTTATCAAATATATTGGAGGTAAATATGAAATACATTTATAATCAAGATGAAATTTCAGCTAGAATTTTTAATTTTGTCTATGGTTGTGCAATGCACGATGCTATTTTGCAACGCGCTTTTATTGGTAAGAAAGATTGGGTGGCCAAAGTTGAAAAAGCAAAAAGTCACTTACGCAAGTATGTTGATTGTGTCTTAAATAATGTTTTTAATTCACAAGACGAACACGATTCGTTTTTTATTACAACTGCAAACGAAATATGTAAGGCAATAAATAACAATAAGCCTTATTTTGCAGAAGATGTTTTTAGTTTTGGCAATGCACAAAAACTAATTAACATAACGATTAAGCACACATACAGTTTCTGTTACCTCTCCCCTGAATTGCGCGAAAATTTTCGCTACTGTCATTGTCCGTTAGATTCTATTATGCTTAACGAAGTGTGGAAGCGTTACGAAAAAAGTATTGGAAAAGATGCACGCAAGAGAATTTTAAAAAACACTGAATTTTTTTGTCAGGCTTGGGGCAACGAAGGACAACAAGGAGACTTTCAACCCGAAATATACGAATTCCCAGAAAGATATATAAAATATCAAACCGCAATTAGAGAGATTATAGGAGAAGGGAACTTGTATCCTATCGAGTTTGATTATGTTGTTTGGAAATGATTTCCCACTTTTGCTGATAGCACCACAGGCCGCAATAAATCGTGAGCAAGATTCAAAGAGTTTTAGGTTCTCCTAACAAGTGACATTTGGCGCCAAATGTCCTGCTTGTTACAGTATGAGACAAAGATTAAACGGATGTGTAGAAATTCTGCACATCCGTTTTACTATCTCAAAAATAATTTAATTAGTGATATTGTGAGACAGATCTCACATACTTTTTTCAGTCCCCTTTTAATACTGTCTGAAGGATGCCACAACCTTGCCTAAAATGGCCACCTCATCGGGGAGTATGGGTTCAAAGGCATCGTTTTCGGGCATAAGCACAACCCGACCCTCGGAATTGTGCCCCAGTCGCTTAACGGTGGCTTCGTCGTCAATCAACGCTACAACTATATCTCCGTCTTCGGCGTAGGGGGTGCGATGGGCATAAACGATATCACCGTCAAGAATGCCGGCGTTCATCATTGACATACCTTTGACTCGCAGGGCAAACATATCTCTGCCTCTGGCCACATCGGCTGAAATAGGAATGTATTGCTCAATGTTTTCTGTGGCGAGAATAGGTATGCCTGCGGTAACGGTGCCCACCAACGGAACATCAACGTGAGGTGTAACAACCTCTACCCTTATTGCGCGTGATGCTCCTGAGCCGCGGGAAATAAGCCCCTTGCTTTCAAGAGCGGTCAAAACCGCAAAAACGGTGGAGGTGGAGCGTATATCGGTAGCAGCACAGATTTCTCTGACTGTGGGTGGCAAACCTGAGGCCGACCGAGAAATCAAAAAGTCATATACCTTTTGCTGGTTGGCGGTTAGATTATCCATGTGCATCACCTTAATCGATCATCATTTTAATGAGCTGCGGACCGCGCTCTACAAACAGGCCGGTTGAACGAGCGGTTTCTTCGGTGAAGGATTCTACGCCGTCTTGTTCTTCGGTGCTGTCATAAAGCAGGAAGGGTACGGGCTCTCTTGAATGGGTGGCTGTGGCAATGGGCGTGGGATGGTCGGGTAAAATAAGCATCTTAAAGTCTTGACCGGCCAAACTGTCGAGCAGGGGCTTAACCACCTTGCTGTCAATAAGCTCGATGGCTTTAACCTTGTTTTCGGCCTCGCGGCGGTGACCGCACTCATCGGGCGCCTCAAGATGAACGTAAACATAGTCACAATTTTCGAGGGCTTCGATGGCGGCCTTGGCTTTGCCATCAAAATTGGTATCGATATAGCCCGTTGCACCTTCAACCTCAATAACCTGCATATTAGCGCACTTGCCGATGCCTTTTATAAGGTCGACTGCCGATACAACGGCACCCTTTATGCCATGGGCTGCCTCAAAATCATCAAGGCCGGGACGGCTGCCCTGACCCCAAAACCAGGCCGAGGTGGCAGGACGCCTGCCTGCTGCAATGCGCGCCTTGTTAACGGGATGGTCGCGGAAAATTTCAACAGATTTTTTCATCAGCTCAATGAGACCTGACTCAAGGTGGCCATCAAGATAGCTCTTGATGGGCTGACCCGAAATATCGTGAGGAGGTGTGAGGGTGTAGCCCTTGCACTTGCCGCCGTGCCAGATAAGGCAATGGCGATAGCTGACACCTGTGTAAAAATCAAATTCACCGCCGCCGAGCTCTGCCTGCAAAGCTTTTACAAGCTCATCTGCCTCTTTGGTTGATATGTCATCGGCGCAGTAATCAACCATTGTTTTGTCGCAATAATCTGCCTCGTCGGAAAGGGTTACAAGGTTGCAGCGTATAGCCACATCATCGTCGGCCATATCAATGCCGATGCTGGCCGCCTCAAGAGGTGAGCGGCCTGTGTAGCAAACCAGAGGGTCAAAGCCCATAACCGAAAGATTGGCAACGTCACTGCCGGGTGAAAGTCCGTCATCAACGGTGCGCACCATACCTACGGCAGAAAGGGGAGCAAGGGCATCCATATTTGGCTTGTGGGCCAGCTCCATAGGAGTTTTGCCGCCCAAATCCTTTACGGGCGTATCGGCCATGCCGTCACAAAGTACAACAACATATTTCATAAAATCAACCACCTTTTGGGGAAAATGCAATTAAAGAAAAAAGACAAGGGCTTTTGTTTTATTTTAACACATTTTTAACAAGAATGGAATAGTTTAATTGACAAAAGATTGTGATTGTTTTAAAATATGTGTATAATGTATAGACTTATCCTGATTTAAAGGAGCTTCGGTATGGATAAAAAACTAAAATTGAAGGCGGCTCTGCCCGTTGGACTTTTTGCTTTGCTTTGTGTCATTGTTTTGGGGCTCATCGTAATGTTACCCTTTGACCGCCCCGCAACCTCACCCAACAACAGCTTTCTTAATTTGTATAACGGTGCCTTTGTTGCTCAGGATGGAAGCGTTATCTACTATATTGATGAAGAAGGCAGCCTTTACTGCCGTGGCGAAGAGAAGCGCTTTATCGACAAGGCGGCTGACAGCTTGTGCCCATATGACATAGGCGTTATATACCGCACCAAAGAGGGAAAGGTTAAATTCAGCGATTTTGAGGGCAGCTCTACCCGTACGGTGGTAGAGTATGCCAAAAAGGCATCGGTCAGCGGCAACTGGGTTTTTTATACCGATGATAAAGGCGACTTGTATAAACACTTCCTTAAGACAGGCGAAACCAAAAAGGTTGGCCTTAATGTGGATGATTTTATGATTTCAAGCACCGCTGTGGTTTATCTTAAAGACGGCTATATCTATACCGCCCGCACCGACGGCAGCCAGATTAAGCAGTTTTTTGGCGAAAAGGTTGACTCCTTTGTAAGATATGAGTCATATATGTTTTACAAAAAAGACGGCGTGCTTTATTCCTTTGCATCGGGCAATACCGCCAACAAGCAAACCTATTTTGAAGTAGATGCCTTTAATATCAGCGATGACGGCATTTTGTTTTACACTCTTGACGGCAAGCTTTACAGCAAAGATATTACCGACGAAAAGGCCAAGCCCAAGCTGCTTGAGGTTGGCACGGTTGACGGCACTCTTTGCTGCATAGACGGACGGGTTTATTTCTATCACGAAAGCGGAGTGCTGAAATCATGCCTGCCCGACGGTTCCGAGATAAAAGATATTTCTGAAAAGGAGAAAAAGTGATGGCTGAATTTAATCCTCTTGATAATAAGGTGGTAAACGGTGGATTTTGCGGAATAATCCGCACTCTGGGCTGCATTGGCGACAGCTTGTCTTCGGGCCAGCTTGAGTCTAAAACCGACGGTACCAAGGCCTACCACAATTATTTTGAATATTCCTGGGGCCAGTTTCTCGGCCGCGCCGCAGGCATCACCGTGCACAACTTTTCATCCGGTGGTATGACCGCCAAAGCCTTCGTGGACATAGCAGACAAGTGGTACGGCTTCCGCAACCCCGAAAAGAAGTGCCAGGCATACATCATCGCTATGGGGATAAACGATACCGAGCGCGGCGTTGAAATCGGCAACGTGGCCACCGACGTACACCCCGAGGATTATGAGAAAAATGCCGACACCTTTGCAGGTAATATGGGCAGAATTATCGGTCAAATTCACGAAATCGAGCCCAAGGCAAGAATTTTCCTTATGACCATACCCAAGAATAAGTGGAACACCGACGCGCCCGACGATAAAAAGGTTATGCACTCAAAGGTGATTTACGATTTGGCCGAGAAGTTTAAGTTCACCTACGTTATGGATATGCACAAGTACTCCCCCATTTGGGACGATGAGTTCAAAAAAGTCTATTTTATGGGCGGACATCTTAACGCTATGGGCTATAAGCTGGCCTCTGAATACGTGATGAGCTATATGGATTATATCATCCGTGAAAACTATGAGGATTTTGCTCAGATTGGCTTCGTGGGCAGGGAGAATGACCTGCACAACGAGGACTATATTTGGTAAGGTGCAGATAAAATAAAAAAACACTTGATTTTTATATACCGCTTGTGTATAATAATAAAGCGTTTGGAGAAGTCGCGTAGTTGGTCGAGCGCGCACGATTGGAAATCGTGTAACCGTTAATCGCGGTTCGAGGGTTCGAATCCCTCCTTCTCCGCCAGAAAAAGACCTATGCTTTGATACAAAGCATAGGTCTTTTTCAACGAAATAAATCCCTTGCGGGATTTGTGAAATACGCTTCGCGTGTGAAATATTGCTTCGCAATGTGAAATGCCTGCGGGCGTGAGTGGATTTATTTCATTTCACTTGATGCGTAGCATCAAATTTCACAATTCACGAAGTGAATTATTTCACATTTGCCGCAAGGCAAATATTTCACTGAGTTCAAATCGTTGAAAGATTGATAATCGCTAAAATGTAGCCATAATCGTTGATTTATAGGGGTAATCGTTAAATTATTGTCTGTAATCGTTGAATAATAACATTGAATATGTTATGATATTTACAACGAAAATTGCAAAGGAGAGATTTAATATGAAAACACGGCGTTTAATTACTGTGATACTGTGCTTCCTTGTTGTTTTCTCTCTGTTAACTTCTTGTTCCGGCTATAATAGCCGAATGCGAAATCACTTAAGCGACGAGGCGAACTACCATTCTTTCTGCGGTACAAT
>JAZRNV010000072.1:0-10841 GCA_045648425.1 Acutalibacteraceae bacterium
CTTACTCCCACTCGTCCGGCTCAATAATTGCAGGGTGGCTGCCTTCTACATAATACTGTGGAAACATTTCGATATGGTCATCCGCTATATTCCCCGTTCACAATAATTTATCAATTACCGCGTCTACTTATAATAGGCGCGGTGGTTTGTTTTTTCGGGGACTTGACTTTTCGGAAATTTTGAGCATCTTTATTAAACCAAGCCGCAGGGCTAATATTTTGAAAGAGGTGCTTTTATGAAAATCCAAAAGCCATTGCCAGGGATGACCCCCGAAGAAACCGAAAGACAGCTCCACTATATGAACGCTGTCATTATGTTCAAGTTGATGCACTCCCGTGGTATCATCAATGAAAAAGAACTGCATTTATGCAAAGAGGAGATGCTGAAAAAGTACAAACCGCCCCTTGATCCGTACAAAGACGAGGTGTAAAAATGACTCGATTTTTGCATTTGACCCCCCCCTTGGGTCGAAAAACGGCATTTTTGACCCCCCCTCTAACCCCAAAAATCGCGAAAATTGACCCCCCTCCCGATTTTTGTATCAAAATTAGCCGTCATCTTCAAAATCGGAAATCCGCTGATGAAAATCGGCGGATTTTTGATTTTGTACTTTTCATTCTTCATTATTCAATATTCATCATTCATTAAAACGGATTTCCGTAATGAATATTGAATGATGAAATCGCTTCGCTGATGAATAATGAATAATCAAATGCCGTAATCGGCATTTTTTTTTGCGTTAGCTTATACGTTTTTTCACATTCTCTAGTCGAATTTTTACTAATTCAAAATTATTAAACAAACAAATAACATCACTCCTTTTTCATTTTTTATCATAAAACAGTGCTTGTTTACTATTGGAAAATTTTATGGTATAATTTATAAGAAATAATTTTAAAAGCGAGGTGCCGAAGTTATGGCAGAAAAGAAATACGTAATTGACAATGCCGAACTGATGGCAGAATGGGATTGGGAAAAGAATAATGAATTAGGATTTGACCCTAAAACATTAACTCTTGGTAGCGACAAAAAAGTATGGTGGAGGTGTAGCAAAGGACACGAATGGCAAGCGACGATATCTAGTAGAAATACAGGGCACGGATGTCCATATTGTGCTGGCAAAAAAGTCTTAAAAGGATTTAACGATTTGCTAACAGTTAACCCAATTGTAGCAAAACAATGGAACTATGAAAAAAACAACGGATTAACACCTGCGGAAGTAACACCCAATAGCAATAAGAAGGCATGGTGGAAGTGCGGCAAAGGACATGAGTGGCAAGCAACAATATCTAGTAGAAATGCAGGGCGCGGTTGCCCAATTTGCACTTCCGAACGTAACACATCTTTTCCTGAATATGCAATCATGTATTATCTTTTAAAATACGACTTAGACGTAATACATTCATATAGAGAAAAAGGCTACGAATTAGATATTTATATTCCATCAAGAAAAATTGCTATTGAATATGATGGGGGTCTTTGGCACAAAAACAGAACGAAAAATGATTTAGAAAAAAATTTCAAGTGTAAAAAAGACGGAATTAAATTATATAGAATTAGAGAGGGATTGCCACCGTTAAATGACAGTTCTGTAGATTATATTGTTCAAAAAAGTCAAAAAGATTTAGAAAAAGCACTTGAAGTGATTTTTAGTGAAATAATTGGAGTTAATATTGATATTGATTTAGAAAGAGATATTATTGCCATAGAGAATTTGCGTGAATACACAGAAAAAGAGAATTCACTTTTGCATTCTAATCCAGAATTGTCCAAGGAATGGAATTATGAAAAAAACGGCAACATAAAACCCGAACATTTTTCCGCAAATAGTGGAAAAAAAGTATGGTGGAGGTGTAGCAAAGGACACGAATGGCAAGCAACGATATCTAGTAGAAATGCAGGGCACGGATGTCCATATTGTGCTGGCAAAAAAGTCTTAAAAGGATTTAACGATTTGCTAACAGTTAACCCATTTGTAGCTAAAGAATGGGATTATGAAAAAAACGACAACTTAAAACCCGAAAATTTTACAGCAAACAGTAATAAAAGAGTCTGGTGGAAATGTAGCAAAGGACATGAGTGGCTAGCAACAATAGCTAATAGAAATGATGGATACGGATGTCCATATTGCTCAGGTCGATATGCAGTTAAAGGTGAAGATGACTTGCTAACGGTTAATCCAACTTTAGCAAAAGAATGGAACTACGAAAAAAATGGCAATTTGAAACCAGAAAATTTCACAGAGAAAAGCGGACAAAAAGTCTGGTGGAAATGCGACAAAGGACACGAATGGCAATCGAGGATAGCTGATAGAAATAGAGGGCGCGGGTGTCCATATTGCTCGGGTCGATATACCATCAAAGGTGAAAATGATTTGCAAACGGTTAATCCAGTTTTAGCAAAAGAATGGAATTATGAAAAAAACAATGGATTAACACCTGCAGATGTGATGTCTAATAGTGGTAAAAAGGTTTGGTGGAAATGCAGTAACGGACATGAGTGGCAAACAACAATTTCTCACCGTACTATTGGTTCTGGTTGCCCATATTGCGCAGGTCAAAAAGTTATAAAAGGTGAAAATGACTTACAAACAGTTAATCCAACGTTAGCAAACGAATGGAATTATGAAAAGAACGACGGATTAACACCGTTAGATGTAAGGCCTAGTAGCGGAAAAAAAGTATGGTGGAAATGCCGTGAAGGTCACGAGTGGCAAGCGACAATTAACCATAGAAATAATGGAAACGGTTGCCCAATTTGTGCAAAAGAAAAACGCAAGAAAAAATTGAGATTTAGATATTAAATCTAGGTTATGGGAGTGGTTTTATGCGAATAAATATTGATTGCTTAAGAGATGTTCTTCTATATTGTATCAATAATCTTGATTATATTGAAAACGGATATATCTGGAAGTGCCAATATGTTGATTTAGATGATATGTACAAATCTGCAGAATTTCAGCAATACAAAAAGAAGGACATAATGTATTCTGTTTTGAAGTTAAAAGAATCTGAATACATAAAGATTTCTTGTGAACAGCCGAAAGCAGAAACTTACATAGATAGCTGTCTAATAATAGATGTAACGATGAAAGGACATCAATTTGCTGAAAACATTAAAGAGCCTACAGTGTGGAATAAAACCAAATCTATTGCAAATAAGATTGGGAATCACACTCTCCATTTCCTTGAAGGAATAGCTCACGATGTTGCAGTTGAAATAGCAAAACAAACTATCTCAGCGATGATGCAACAATGATGATTTTCAACTTTTTATAATTTCCCACCTCATGTTTTAGGTTGGTTATGAACACCCCACAAATACTAAACTTCATAGCAATCAAGACCTTTGTACTGTTTTTGGCTGCGAAAACCCTAGTATTTATGCGGGTTTGCGCTTGATTACTATAACGCTACTCCGACCAAAACCCTCTGGAATCGCTTGATTCCAGAGGGTTTTTACTGCGGGGCAAATATTGACATCAGCCCGTCATTGATTTGCTGCTGTCAAAGGTTAACATGGTTACACTTCTTTTTATTTAACGTTTTGCATATTCATCAAGGTCTGCAAATCGCCAAAGCTTTTATTATACTGGGCCTGTGATATGGCGCCATTTTCAAGGAATGTGTCAAGGGTTCTCTTTTGCTGCAAAAAGAGCTGCACCTTTTGCCATCTCTCTTTGGTCATAAGCATCACGTGACCTGTGCGGATTTCACCCAAAAGCTCCACCTCAAGCCCCTCGGTGGCGTGGTGGTATGTAAATCCCAGCTTATCCTGAACACGGCGTGATTTTGTGTTGCCGTCATAATAGCCACACCACACCCTGTTCATACCCAGCTCCAAAAACGCATGACGCAACAGCTCTGCGGCCCCTTCGGGAACCAACCCGCGCCCCCAAAAGGGCTTGCCGAGCCAATATCCCAGCTCATACTCGTCATCACTTGTTGCAATGTCGTTGCGGTGCAACCCAACACTACCGATGGGCAGTCCGTCCTCTTTAAGGCACAGAGCATAGGTTTCGGGTGCAGAAAGCACCGAGTTAATAATTTCTCGGCTGTTCTCCGGGCTTGTGTGAGCAGGCCAACCTGCAGGTGGGCCCACCTCCGGGTCTTTGGCGTATTTATATAGCTGCTCTGCATCCTCCTCGCGCCACGGGCGCAGGATTAAGCGCTCTGTTTCAAAGGTCATAAATTTCACATTCTTTTTATTTTATTTTCTTCGATCTGCTCTGATAAAAGGAGCGTTTATTTCTTCCTTTGTCAAAATTCCATACTTTTCGGGGCGGCGGTAGGCGTTGCCGTGAACCTCTTCATCGCGATAGCTGCGAAGCATATCCACATCAAGCTCAGCCACATATATTCCCTCACTACCGTCGGCCTGCAAAAGGCAGGTGTTTCTTGACCCCTCAAGCTCGGGCAGATACGCCACTCCGTCAAAGAGGGATGAGCCGCCGTTACAATCGGGCACACTGTCGGGATAGTTGCAGGTGGCAATGGCCGTCATGTTTTCGTAAGCTCTGCCGCGAAGCTGAGCCAGGCGGTTGATTTCCATAGGGCAGGCGTTTGGTACAAGTATTAATTCGGCACCTTTAAGCATAAGAATTCGGGCGCTTTCGGGAAATTCGCGGTCATAGCAAATCATAGCACCCACGTTTATTTTGCCTTTGGCTGTGTCAAGCTCGGTTACATAAAAATCATCACCGGGGGACAGGGCACTTTCGGCACCAAAATCACAGGTGTGCACCTTGGCGTAGGTGAGCTTTCTGTTGCCAAAACGGTCAAAAAGCACCATGGTGTTGCGAGGTGCGCCGGCTGTCTTTTCAAGCAGGGTGACGGATATAGCCATGTCAAGCTCTTCAGCAAGCTGACCGAAATCGGTGACAAAAGGATCGGAGGCATCAATAGCATCCTCGCACCAAATATTGGCAGGGCGCTCATAAATGTCATATCCGTTGCTCCACATCTCGGGGAAAAGTGCGATATCTGCCCCCATTTCTTTGGCTTTTCGGCAACTTTCCAATCCTTTAATTTTGTTTTGCTCCAACGAGCCGCAAGGAGCAATCTGCAGTAACGCAACCTTAAGCTTCATATAAATTCCTCTTAAATTCAGATTAACTTAATTATAACATACATAATTCAAAACATTCAAGACATATATCAAAATACCCTTGAGAAATGCGGCGCAATGTATTAGAATATAAAAAGCGACTAATTTTGACAAAAGAGGGTGACAGACTGTGAGCGCAAAATCCTTATCTAAAAACTTTACGCAGGGCAACATTCCGCGTCAGTTGCTCCTTTTCTCGTTGCCCTTTATGGCCTCAAACGCTCTGCTTGTTTTTTACAGTATCATTGATATGATAATTGTGGGTGAATATGTTGGCACGGCAGGTCTGGCCGCAGTTTCACAAAGCAGCTTGATAGTTAATTTCGCCACAATGGTTTGTCTTGGCTTTTCAAATGCGGGTCAGGTGCTTTTGGCACAGGCCTTGGGTGCAGGCAAGCGTAAAGAGATGAATAATGTAATAGGCACGCTGTTTGTTTTTATATCGGGTCTTGCGCTGGTTATGTCACTTGTTGTGTTTGCAGCACAAACTCGAATACTTGACCTTTTAAACGTGCCTGAAGAATCCTACGAAATGGCTCGGCAATATCTTATAATTTGTGGTGGCGGATTAATATTTACCGCCGGCTACAACCTCATCTCGGCTGTTTTAAGGGGTATGGGAGATGCTAAGCGCCCCTTTATGTTTATATGCATTGCTTCCGGCGTGAACCTTGTGCTTGACATTCTGTTTACAGGCGTTCTTGAGTGGGGAGTGGCAGGCGCGGCCTGGGCGACCATAATCGGTCAAGCGGTGTCCTTTTTGTTTTCGCTGTTTTATTTATATCGCCATCGGGATGAATTTGGCTTTGATTTTAAGCCCGTCAGTTTTGTTCCTAAAATGAAGTATATCGGAATGATAGCAAAGCTCGGCACACCTATGGCTGTGCAAATGGGCTTTATCAATCTTTCGATGCTGGTGGTCAACTCAATGATAAACAAGGTTGGCGTTGTAGCGGCCGCCACCTTTGGCGTTGGCGTAAAAATAGATGACATCATCAATAAAATATCCCAGGGCATTCAGTATGCCGCCGTGCCTATGATCAGCCAAAATATTGGCGCAGGTCGAACCGAAAGAGCCCAAAGGGTTGTCAGATGTGCTTGGATATATTCCATCGCCCTTACGGCGGTTTTTGTAACTATGTATGTTACAATGGGCAAGCAGATGTTTATGCTCTTTTCCGACGATTCTGCCGTGCTGGGTATGTCGGGTGATTTTATCTTGGCCATTCTGTGGATGTTTCCTGCTTTTGCTCTTATGCGAGGCAGTGGTGCGTTTATACAGGGCATCGGCAATGCAAAGCTAAGCATGCTGCTGGCCGTTTTAGACGGTGTTGTGCTGAGAATAGGCCTCAGCTGGCTCTTCGGAATTTATTTTGGATGGGGCTTTTTCGGATTTGTGCTGGGCTACGGCTTGGCACCCTACGGCTATGCAATACCCAGTGTGATTTATTTTCTGTCGGGTGTGTGGAAAAAGCATAAGGTTTTGGCAGAGGATATATAGCAAAGATAAAAAACCTTCAAGGTTATCCTTGAAGGTTTTTTTATTGCCTGTGGTTAAGTAAACAAGGCCATAGCCAGTGTGGCCAAAGTCATCAGCAACAGACCGATGGCGGCCTTTATGGAAAGCTTTTCTTTAAAGACTATAAATGAAAAGGCGATGGCGACCAAAATGCTCATTTTGTCAATGGGCACAACCACGCTGACCTCGCCCTTTTGAATGGCATAGTAATAGCATAGCCAGGATGCTCCTGTTGCCACACCCGAAAGGGATATAAACAGCAGTTCTTTTTTGTCAATGCTTTTAAGCTTGCTTTGTTTGCCTTGCGCAAGCACCACAATCCAAGCCATAACCAGCACAACGGCAGTGCGTATGGCGGTGCCCAAATTGGATTCCACATCTGAAATGCCAATTTTGGCCAAAACAGAGGTGAGAGCGGCAAAAACAGCCGAAAGGATGGCTAAAATCAACCAAGCTTTTTTATCGGAACCTTTGGCAGCTTGCTTTTTTTCAATCATCAAAAAGACGCCTGCGCCCAAAACCACGGTGCAAATCAGTTTAACCGCCAGGTGGGTATATTCATGAAAACATATTATAGCAAGCAGAACCGTCAAAATGGTGCTGGATTTATCAATAGGCACAACTTTATTGACATCGCCCATAGACAAGGCCTTAAAATAGCACAGCCATGACGCTCCCGTTGCAAACCCAGAGAGAATCAAAAATGTGAAAGACTTTGTGCTTATATCGGTGATGGAGGTGTGCGAGCCCACAACGAAAACCATTATCCAGGCGAAAATCAGCACCACAAGGGTGCGTAAAGCTGTAGCAACATCCGAGTCGGTTTTTTTGATTCCGCACTTGGCAAGAATGGAGGTAAGCCCAGCAAATACAGCAGAAAAAATTGCTGCGATAATCCAAGTCATAAAATCACCTCTTAATTCGATTATATCACTTGGAATTATTCAACTCAACATTTTTTGACAAAAAGTGATAAAAAGCGCCTTCAGTCCCTTAGGGGGCGAAGGCGCTGACATTATTTATTATCGCAATTCTTTTTGCCGCAGTTTTTGGCATAAGGGCAACCGATGCATTTGTCGCCCCTCTTTTTGGACTTGATGATATAGGCCGCCGCCAAACCGATAACGGCCAGAATTATTAAAATAATGATTACGTTTTCCATAACGGTAACCTCGTTAATTATTTTGCGGTTGCCTTTTGTTTTTTAAGTCGGCGGAGCTCGGCCTTGCGCTTGTCGGCTCTGATGCAAAACGCTGTAACAATGACGGCTATAACGGCTACTGCAATACCGCCGCCGATGGCGCCTGCAACGTTAAGAGCGGAGGCATCAGTTATGAGCGTGCCCAGGGTGAATACCAGATAGCCGACGGTGAAACCAACGCTCAGCTGAAGCGCAATACCGCCCCACAGCCATTTGGCGCTCTTCATTTCACTGTTCATAGCACCGATAGCGGCAAAGCAGGGGGGAGTGAAGAGGTTAAACATAAGGTAAGCAAGAGCGGCTGCCTTGCTGATCGCCATCACACCTGCAACCTCTGCGCCTGCGCCTTCCATCATAGCCAGCTCTTCGGTGTCGATAAGGTTTTCAAGTCCCACAAAGCAAACGGCCAAAGTGCCAACTACGTTTTCTTTAGCAATAAAACCGGATACTGCGGCCGCGGCCAGCTGCCACGACAGCACGCCAACAACGGGCACCAGTATGTAGGCAAAGGGACCTGCAATGCTTGCCAGAATGGATTGGTCGGCCGTTTCGGCGGGGGCAAAGCTCCAAGTGAAGCTTTGCATAATCTGAACAGCGGTGTTGCACAGCAAAATGATGGTGGCGGCCTTTACTATGTAAGCCCGGCCGCGGCTGCACATTGATTTGGTTGCTCTCCACAAAGAGGGCAGCTTATACTCGGGCAACTCCATAATAAAGAAGGATTTGCCAACCTTATAATTGGTGAGCTTGTTAATAAGCAGGGCGCAAAGAAAGATAATTACAATGCCTGCAAAATACATCAAGGGGCCAACCCAGGTGGCGTCACTGAAAAATGCGCCTGCAAACAATGCAATAACCGGCATTTTGGCGCCGCAGGGCATAAAGGGTGCCAGCATAGCCGTGGCTCTGCGCTCACGCTCGTTGCGGATGGTGCGGCAGGCCATAACGCCGGGGATGGCGCATCCTGTGCCGATTACAAAGGGAATGACCGATTTGCCCGACAGACCGACCTTCTTAAAAATGGGGTCAAGCACAACCGATGCACGTGCCATATATCCGCAATCCTCAAGCAGAGCGATAAGAAAATACATAACCATAACCAGGGGCAAAAAGCCGATAACAGCAATGACACCGCCGATTACGCCGTCAACCAACAGGGCATACAGAATGGAGTTGCTGTCGGCAAACAAGCTTCCAATCCCCGCCTGACCCTGTTCCAAAAGGCCAACCAGCCAATCAGCAATCCAAACGCCTGGGCCTGCCTGGGAAACCCAAAACACCAAAAACATAACCACGGCAAAGATGGGAATACCTACCCACTTATTGGTTATCACGGCGTCCACCTTGTCTTGAGCATTTTTCTCGTTGGTATGGACTTTTCTGGTCTCAACCTCTTTAACAACCTTGTTAACGTATTCAAAGCGCTTTCTGTCGGCTTCGTTAACTGCTTTTTTATCGGTCAGGTCGATGTCACGCTGGGTATAAGGAGCAGTTTGCTCCTTTCCTATCAGACCGATAGCGGCGCTCACAATCTCCTTCAGTCCGTCTGCTGAGGTGGAAACGGTGCTTACAACGGGGCAACCCAGCATTGCTGATAAAGCCGCGGCATCTATTTTTGTTTCTTTTTTCTTGTTGATGTCAGCTTTGTTAAGGGCAACCACAACGGGAATACCAAGCTCCAAAAGCTGGGTGGTAAAGAAAAGACTGCGGCTTAGGTTGGTGGCATCCACGATGTTTATGATGGCATCGGGATTTTCGTTTTTTACAAAAGAACTGGTGACGCTTTCCTCACTGGTGAAGGGTGACATAGAGTAAGCACCGGGCAGATCAACTATAATGACCTCGCCGTCGCCGTCATAGTAGCTCTTTTTGACGGAATGCTCCTTTTTGTCAACGGTAACGCCTGCCCAGTTGCCCACCTTTTCGTTGCTGCCCGTTAGGGCGTTAAACATGGTGGTTTTACCGCTGTTGGGGTTACCTGCTAAAGCGATTCTCATTTCAAATCCTCCCAAATATTTATGGTTATTTAAACAGCAAAAGCTGCATAAATACGATTGGTTAGTCATCGCTAACTAATCGGTAAAAAAAGTAATCAGCGAAGGGCTGACCGCTTTTTCAGATTATGATGGCCTCTGCCAGCTGGTTGTCGATATTATACCTTCCATCCTTGATGGAAACTACGCAACCGCCCTTAAGGTGAGATATAACGGTGATGGGCTCACCGCTGTAGCAACCCAAAGAAAACAAAAAGGCATCAAGCTCTTCATCGTCGGTCTCTATTCGCTGAATGATATATTCTTTTCCTTCTTCTGCCAGCTTAAGATTCATAACGATTCTCCCGATTAGTCATTGCTAACTGATGTGCGAAAAATAACTGATTAGCCATTGCTAACCACCTCATAATAATATCATCGCCATATGTTTTTGTCAATAGCTTTTGGCAATTTTTTGTAAAATAACAAAATCTCATCCCACTTGCAAAAGATTTTTGTTTATGTTACAATAAAGTTAACCAACAAGGGAGGATTGTAAATGTCTCTTCACGAATCAGCCGAGATGTATCTCGAAACAATATATCTGCTGTCCGAAAAGTCGGGCTCTGTGCGCAGCATAGATGTGGCCGAGCATATGGGCTATTCCAAGCCCAGCGTCAGCAGGGCGGTGGGCCTGCTTAAAAAAGGCGGCTATCTTACTATGGCCGAGGACGGATTGCTCGCTCTTACCGACGAGGGCAAGCAGGCAGCTAAAAAGATATTTGAGCGCCACACCGTTTTGTCAGACTTTTTGGCACTTATCGGCGTCAGCGAAGAGGTGGCTGCAAAGGATGCTTGCAAAATCGAGCATGTTGTCAGCGATGAAACTATTGCCGCCATTAAACAATATATGGAAAAATAAAGCACGTCAAAATACGCCTTGCGATTAGGGAGTTGTGATTAGGGACGAAATCGGTTTTGAAACAAAATTTCACCCCACTGCTACAACTTTTTCCTTTGTAATACACAAAGTATTACCGCA
>JAZRNV010000073.1:0-5829 GCA_045648425.1 Acutalibacteraceae bacterium
TGGATATACGCCCATAATTATAGAACGTGGTAAAAGCGTTGAGATGCGTGTTAAAGATGTTCAAGCTTTTTTTGCAAACGACCAACTGAATGGCGAATCAAATATTCAGTTTGGTGAAGGTGGCGCAGGTACCTTTTCTGACGGTAAACTGAACACAGGTATAAGCAGCGCTTATAAAAAAGCGGTGCTTAAATCTTTTGTTGAATTTGGCGCTGATGAAGATATATTGTATGATTCTCATCCTCATATTGGTACAGATGTATTGCGCAATGTTATTGTAAACATTCGCAAATATCTTGAGGATTGCGGTGCTCAATATATGTTTGATACAAAAATGACTGATTTTGTTATGAAAGACGGCAGAGTGGTAGGAGTGAAGGTCGAAAATGACGGTAACATTTCTGTCGTTGAAGGCGAAATAGTTGTTTTGGCTATAGGTCACAGTGCTCGAGACACCTTTAAAACCCTTTATAACAGAGGTGTGTTGATGCAGCAAAAGAACTTTGCTGTTGGTGCAAGAATAGAGCATTTAAGAGAAAAAATCGATTTTGGACGATATGGTGAAGCATATAAGCATCCTGCTCTTGAAGCCGCTTCTTATAATCTATCCACCCGAGTAGACGGTGAAGGTCTTTTTACCTTTTGTATGTGCCCCGGTGGTGTTGTAGTTCCTGCAACCAGTAATTATAATTCGGTTGTAACAAACGGTATGAGCTATCGAGCCAGAGATGGTGTTAATTCTAACAGTGCGTTGCTTGTTGGTGTAAATTCTGTCGATTTTGGAAGTGATGATGTTCTTGCAGGAATGTATTTTCAAGAAAAGATTGAAAGGGCTGCATATTCATACTCAAACAGCTACAAAGCACCTTGTCAAAGATTGATTGATTTTATTAACGGTGTTGAAACTACGTCTTTAGGTTCGGTTATGCCTACATATTCAAAAGGCGTTGTTGTAGGCAGTGTCGATAAAATTTTACCGTCAAAGGTTGCATCTGTTATTAAAAAAGGTGTCGTTGCTCTTGGAAGACAGTTGCCTGGATTTGATGATGGCGATGCTGTTTTAACTGCACCGGAAACACGCAGCTCTTCTCCTGTTAGAATATTAAGAGATGATACCTATCAATCAAACGTAAGGGGATTGTACCCTTGCGGTGAAGGGGCAGGGTATGCAGGAGGTATTACCTCTTCAGCTGTTGACGGAATTAAGGTTGCCCGAAGTGCAATGATTAAAAAATGAACGAACCGTTGGGCTCGTTCATACTGTAATTTGATCTTGAATTTTTAATAGTTTGGCTTGTGAAAAACCTTCTATCTCCAAGAGGTCATATATAGAATTAAATCTTTTGTTTTCATATCTGTAAGCAAGTATTCGTTCTGATATTCGCTCTCCTATGCCTTCTAAGGCCATCAGTTCCTTCTTTGTTGCTGTGTTAATGTTTAATTTCTCAGGGCCATCTATTTTTCGCTTTTCAAATTCTTTGGCAAGTTCTTCATATGTTTGAGGTTGTTGGCCATTAATATATGCATAAATTGCATCATGCTCTTCTAGCGGATATGTATATATTATTCCGTTTGTTCCGTAAAAGAGCGTGGCGCACATACTGAGAATCAAACCCATTATAAGCAATTCTCTTGTATATATTGATGTGTTTCTATACGGTTTGTACACTTTATCAACTTTGTCGACAATGAAGAATCTTTTTAACCAATCTTTATAATCAAAAATAATTTTTGGTTTAAATCTTAAGTATAGATATTTTAAAAATTCTCTCATTTGTTTTTCACATCCTAAATAATATTATGCATATAAAAATAACAAATTCAAGTGTTAGGTGATAAAATTGAGTTATGTTTCTTTAAAAAATGTAAAAAAGGTATATTCTATGGGCGAGATAGAGATAAACGCTCTTAATGGAATCGATTTTGAAATAAATAAGGGTGAGCTTTGTGTTATAACCGGACCATCCGGTTCGGGCAAAACAACCGTCTTAAACCTGTTGGGCGGTATGGATTATTGTTCTGAAGGAGAAATAATTGTTTCTGATATTGCAGTTAGTTCCTTGTCGGCGAAAGAACTGGTCGCGTACAGAAGAAATGACGTTGGGTTTGTTTTTCAATTTTATAATCTTATCAACAACCTAACCGCTAAAGAAAATGTGGAGATTTCGTCTCAATTGTGTAAGGAGTCTATTAGTTCCGAAGAGGTTCTTCAAAAGGTGGGACTAGCAGAAAGGATTAACAATTTTCCGTCACAGCTTTCCGGTGGAGAGCAGCAGCGTGTTGCAAATGCAAGAGCGCTGGCAAAAAAACCTCAGCTTTTGCTGTGCGATGAACCAACCGGTGCTTTGGATTACAACACGGGTAAGATGGTTTTACAGCTGTTGCAGGATTTTTGTGTGAACGAAGGTATGACGGTTGTTATTGTAACCCATAACGCTGCTATTTCACCGATGGCAGACAGAGTGATTGCTCTTAAAAACGGTAAGGTTGACTCTGTTAAAACAAACAAGCATCCAAAATCAATTGAAGATATAGAGTGGTAAAAGATATTATGAATAAAATTAGTTTTATATCGGTTTTTAGAGATATAAAAAGTAATTGCAGCCGATTCCTATCAATATTTGCCATAGTTGCTATTGGCATTGGATTCTTTGCAGGCATCAGAGCTGCAAAACCGGATATGATAGATTCTGCCAATCAGTATTACAACAATCGGTTGCTGATGGATTTTGGCATTTCGTCTGTTGACGGCTTTACTGACGAAGATGTTAATATTATTAAAGAACAGGTTGACTCTGTTCCGATAAAAGCTTATGTTTATGATTGTGTTGCCAAGGTTAACCAAACCGAAGGTGTTATTAAGTTTTATTCGTTTAGCAATAAAATAAACACTCCGGATATTAAACAAGGCCGTTTACCGTCTTCGGCTAATGAGTGCGTAGTTGATGCAAACAGTGTGAGTTTTCCAATTGAAATAGGTGATGTTGTTAAAATCGACAGTGCCGATATAAACAGTAAAGAACTTAAGGTTGTTGGCTTGGTTGATACAGCTATGTATATTTCCGCCACTCAATACGGCACCACAAATATAGGAAACGGGCAGGTCGGAACGGTTGCCTTTTTGAATGAAGATGCTTTTGTCGGTGATTATAATACGCTTTTTGTAAGATGTGAATTTTTACGTAAGTATGATTGCTATTCAAAAGAGTATGAAAAAGCAGTAGATAACATTATCAAAAGGTTAGACGGTATCTTAAAAAATCGACTTGCTTCCATATTGGACGGAAGTTATGATTACCGCAAACTTGATTTAGCTAAGTACGATTCTTCACTTGCGCAGTCAGTTACCGCTGTCTATGACGCTAAAGAAAAGCTTGATTTCGAGTATAATGAGCTTATTAAAAACAAAGAAATTTTAGATAAAACCAAGGAACTTATTGATTCAAAAAGTATTGGCTTGCAGCATACACTTGAGGAAACTGAAACTTATATAGAGCAAGAGGTTGCAAAATACGATCAACTTATGAGTGTTGTTCTAAAACTGCAAGGTGAACGAGACAAGGCAGAGTCAGATTTTACTAATGCCAAAAGCACATATGACGGAAAAATTGCATTAATTGATGAAAAGCGTGCGCAATTGTCTGAATTGACCGATACAGAAAGTGAAGAATATAAATCTTTACAAAAAGAGGTAGATACTCTTCAAGCTGAAGCAGATGCAATAAATAAAGAGCTGCCTGCTAAAGAAAAGCTTTTTAAAGATAAAGATGCAGCATTAACTAAAGCATCCGAAGAGTACAAGTCTGCATATTCTTCTGCTGATAAAAGCTTTAAAGAGATAAACGGCGCCAACAGCTTAACGGCCGAAGAGCTTGTACAAATGACTGTCTCGTATCGTTCGGCTTTGGCGGAGTACAACGCTCGAATTGCTATTTATGATAATGCGCGTGAGCAGCTAAGCTCATCATTAACCCAAGTGAACGAGGCGGTAAGTAAGATATATTCTAACTTTGACAGCTTGTGGTATTTTAGTGACCGTTCTGATTTGCCGGGCCATTTGGAATATGGTGATAACGCTAAAAGAATTGGAAATATCTCTAAGGTTTTTCCTGCCTTCTTTTTACTGGTTGCTATGCTGGTCTGCCTTACAAATATGACTCGACTTGTAGGTGAACACAGAACACGAATAGGAGTTCTTAAAGCACTGGGATATTCTAATTTATCCATTGCTGCAAGATATATTGCATATGCAATGTCTGCGACCCTTTTGGGCTGCATTGTAGGTTTGAGTGTTGGCTTTATTCTGTTCCCAAGAGTAATACTTTTTACCTATTCCATGCTTTACACGATAAATTGTCAGGTTACTCCGTTTAGATGGGATATTGCATTGGCATCGTCATTTATTATGTGTATCTGTATACTTTTGACGGTGATTGCTGCCTGTTCAAAAGAGTTCAGCAATACGCCCGGTTCGTTGATGCGACCAAAAGCGCCCAAGCCGATTAAACGTATCTTTTTAGATAAAATCAAGTTTGTATGGAATAAGCTTAGCTTTACCCAAAAGGTTATAGCAAGAAATATGTTTTTGCACAAAAAACGCAAGCTGATGACTATTGTTGGCATCGCTGGTTGTACTGCGCTTTTGCTTTCCGGTTTTGGCCTCAAGGATTCAGTTACCGATATAATCAATAAGCAGTTTGAGCAGATATGGTCTTATGACGGCACTGTCTACTTTAATGATTGTAAACGTGCCGAGAGTGCTTTGAGCATCAACGGCGTAGAAGATTATGTTGTTTGTTATCAAAAAACGCACAAGGCCGAACACAACGGTTCTTCGGAAGAAGTTAATGTAATGGTTCCTCAAAAAGAACAACTTTTGGGTGATTATATTAATTTAAGAAACCGAGTAAGTAAAAAATCCTGTACTCTTAAAGACGATTGCATTATAACAGAGAAACTGTCAAAACTTTTAAATATTGATAAAGGTGATTCATTAAAGCTTGATATCGGTGGCAAGAAATTCACCTTTGTTGTTGGGGCAATAGTTGAAAACTATGCCGGGCACTATGTTTATATTTCTGATGATTTGTATAATGAAATTGTTGGTGAAAAGGTCGAATACAATTCTGCATTAATTAAATATGACGGCAACGATTCAAAACTGGCAGAAAAGCTGATAGAATCAAAAGATGTGTTGGCTGTTAAGTTTAATTCTGAGATTCAATCTACATTTAATGATATTGTAAAAATTCTTAACGTTGTAATTATTGTTATGATTTTATCTGCAGCAGCTTTGTCTTTTGTTGTGGTTTATAATCTGACCGATATAAACATTGCAGAAAGAACAAGAGAAATCGCAACACTTAAGGTGCTTGGGTTTACAAAAAAAGAGATGTTTAGATACATTTTTAGGGAAAACACTGTTATTTCATTGTTTGGAACTGCGATTGGTATAGGGTTGGGATATTTTCTTGCAATGTATATTATTAATACGGCTGAAATTAATATGGTAATGTTTGGTCGAGAAATTTATCCGCTTAGTTATATTGCATCGTCGGTTTTATCTGTGCTTTTTGTTATAATAGTAAATGTGATGATGCGACCAAAAATAAATAAAATTGATATGGTTGAATCTTTAAAAGCAGTTGAATAAAAAACAGCAGGGGAAACCCTGCTGCTTTTTTATTCATATAAAAGAAAAAACCCCGCATAAGCGGGAGTTAATTCAATCACAATCAAAGAGATGCATTAAGCTTCTTGACAAGAGCTGACTTTTTGTGTGCGGCATTGTTCTTGTGAATAATACCGTGGGAGGCAGCATGGTCAATC
>JAZRNV010000074.1:0-3149 GCA_045648425.1 Acutalibacteraceae bacterium
GCGAAAATATTCATCAGTTAAGATTTCCGTTAATCAAGTAAGGACGTATTATGAAAAAAACCTATTTATACGCAGGCATCTCCATTTTGCTGTGGTCAAGTCTTGCCACCATTTCAAAACTTCTGCTGAGCACGATGAACAGCTTTCAGGTGCTTTGCTACAGCTCGTTTTTTGCGGCCATCGCCCTTTTGGCGGTGATTGTCATTAAAAAGAAGCTTCACCTGCTCACCTCTTACGCTCTTAAGGATATTGTTATAATCATTTTAATAGGGCTGCCGGGCACCTTCCTTTACTATGTTTTTTTGTATCTTGGCACCGAAAGAATGATGGCCTCTCAGGCCTTTATAATCAACTATCTATGGCCTATTATGAGTGTTGTTTTCGCTTGCATTTTGCTTAAAGAAAAGCTGACCGTGCGCAAAAGCATTGCCATTGCTATGTCGTTTTTGGGGGTTATAACAGTCGCCGGCGGTGACCTTATCAGCTTTAACACCGACACCCTTTGGGGTATGCTTTTATGCGTGGGAGCGGCTGTGTCTTACGGACTTTTCACTGCGCTCAATCAAAAATTCAACTACGACAAGCAAGTCTCTATGATGTTTTCCTTTTTTGCGGCATTTTTGCTCAGCTTCCCTGCCCTTGTTGTAAGCGGCACCTATATCCCCTCTGATTGGTGGCAGGTTGCAGGCCTCGGCTGGAACGGCATCTTCATTATGGCTGTTGCCACCGTTACCTGGGCGTTGGCTCTTGATTCGGGCAAAACGGCTAAGGTGTCAAACCTCGCCTACATTACTCCCTTTTTATCGCTGGTGTGGACCGCTCTTTTCTTAAAAGAGCCCGTAAACGCCTGGTCCTTGATAGGCCTTGCGATTATTGTACTGGGCATATTTGTGCAGCTTAAGGATAACGGTCTTAAATCAAAGTAATTTTGTCTGTTTGTATGGTGATTTTTAAGTTTTAAACTGTATAATAAACTTAAATAAATAAACTTAAATAAATGCTTTGGAGTGGTTAAAATGAAACTAATTCAGCGTATAGGTGACAACAAAGAACTTGTAGATTTAGTTCTGAGCGCCGCCGACAAATTCCCTAGCTCGGTAACCAACGTATGGCTCAACACCGCATACGGATATCCTGCTCAATCGGTGCACTATGAGACCGCCGATCATTTTGCTGAATATGCAAAGCTGTTTCGTGAAAAAGGCATAACCGTATCTTTGCAGCTAAGCAACACTTTGGGCCACGGTCAGTATATGATGACCCGCGATTGCTCGGGATTAGTTTATGAGGGCTCCCCTGTTAAAAAGATGGTGGGTGCCAACGGTTGCACCGCTGAATACGGCTTTTGCTGGAATGACGACTTTTTCAAAAACTACCTTGCCGAACACGTTAAATATTACGTAGAAAAGGTTCAACCCGCTGAAATCTGGATTGACGATGACCTGCGCGCTCGCAATCACGCGCCCGTTGATTTTGGTTGTTTCTGTGACGACTGTATAGCAAGTTTCAATGCTATGCACGGCTACAGCTACAATCGCGAGAGGTTGGTTGAGGATTTCTTGCACGGCGATATTACCGTCCGTGAAAATTGGATAAACTTTGTACGCAAGGGTATGAGCGGTCTCGCTGAGGTTATTGCCAAGGCCACACATCTGGGATGTGCAGACACCGTTGTTTGCCTGCAAAACGGCTTCAACGGCCCATACACCGGTTACAGCCACGATTATTTGTTTGACGCTATGTATAAAGCTACGGGGCACGCACCCATGTACCGTGCAGGCGGCGGAGCATATCACGCTCACAACCCCAACGAGATGCTGGACAAACTTTTTCAGATATCCTTTGACCACTCCCGTTTGCCCCAATACGTTGAAGAGCGCTGCCCCGAAATTGAAAGCACGCCCGACACCGCTTTCGGCAAGGTTGCCCGCGGTCACGCCTTTGAAACCGCAGCTTATCTTGCAGGCGGTGCCACAGGTATGAGCTATGCAATGCTTGGCGCAATGCCTGAAAAGCCCGAATTCTTTTACAAATCCTTTAAGCTGTTTGACCAACAGCGTGACTATTATGAAAATCTGGGCGCTGTTTCAAGAAAAACCATTGCCGGCGGTATTACTTGCGCCACATCTAAAAAGGCACATCTGCGCAAGCTTGATGAAAGCGAAACCATGCAGGCCTTTAATTGGAACGGAGAAGAGCACGAATGCGCCAACTTCATGCTGCGCAACGGCTTTGCGCTTAATTATGAAGATGAGAACAGCGGCATCTTTTTGTTGCATCCCCAAATCGCCCGTCAAATGCAATTTGACGAGTTGGAGGCGCTGACAAAGAAAAATGTTCTTACCGATGGCGAAACGGTTATGTATCTTAAATCCATCGGCATTGACCTGGGCATTGAAGCGCGTGCACTTTCAAGCGATGAAGGAATGGCATCAAGCGAGATTTTCACCGATCACAAGCTGAACGAAGGTTATAAAAGCTTTTTCACCGCTCCCTTCTTCTCGGGCGGTCTTGCCAACTATTACACCATCACCAAAATTCCCGAAAATGCTGAAGTTTTGGGTGCATACAAAATCAAATTCCCCGAGGCAATCTATGACTTGCCCGATGCGCCTCACGGCTACACCTCCGTTATCATTCACAACGAAAAGGGCGGTAACTGGGCTGTTATTGGCTACGGGCTGTGGAAGAGTGTTATCCCCTCTTTCCAGCGCGACAGACTGTTAAACATTATCGATTACATAAGCGGAAACGCACCGGCCGTAAGACCTGTCAGCGCCACTCAAAACGTGTATTTGCCCAGAATCTGCAAAGAGACAGGCAAAACCTCGTCGGTCAGCGTAATCAACTGCACCATTGAGCCCCAGGATGATGTTGAGATTATCATACGCAACCCCAAATCCGATAAGTTCAGATTTATGTCACAGTATGACGGCGAAGCAGAGCTTGCCGCAAAAAAAGTAGGCAACGATTATTATATTAAGCTGCCCGAAATCACCGCTTGGTCGGTAGCAACAGTATTTTGTGACTGATAAAAAACATCTCCTTAAAGGGAGTTGCGGTTAGGGATAAACCGCCTAAAAAAGCAAATTTTTGCGGCCTAATATGTTAAAAAGCCACGATACGCATCAGCGTTATCGTGGCTTTTT
>JAZRNV010000075.1:0-3395 GCA_045648425.1 Acutalibacteraceae bacterium
CCTTTTTCATCGGCAAAGTCGGCAATCAGCTCTTCTTCAGCCGTCACAGGCACATCAACACCGCAAAAGACGCGGGTACTGCTGACCGAATGAGAAACCGACTGCACAAGGGGCAACAGTTTTTCATCAACTAAGTTTTTAAAGATGTCGGGTCAGAGGGCAGCATAACAATCCATTGATCCCCCGCCGACAAGGCGCAGCCCATTCCGCCCTTTTCACTGTAAAGGGGGGTTGCGCCTGCAGGAATTACAGCACCCCTGTAAGCACCGTCGGGCAGGGGTTCACCTTTTTCGGCATATTGGTCGGCAATGGCAGCCAAAGCTGATTGGTCACACTGTGTATCAACACCAATGGCATCACTCACCGTTTTTACGGTGATATCGGTATCCTTTATACCCATTCCGCCTACAATGACGGTAAACTGGCTGCGATCGGTTGCGAGCTTCAAAGCTTTTTTAAGCTTAACAGCATCAACCTCAACAACCGTTTCGGCAACAATCTCAACACCACGTTCACTAAGTTTTTTTGTGAGTTCTTGCCCATTTTCACCATCGCCGGGGCGACTGCCAACATATATAAGTTCTGCTTTCATTGGTTTTTCCTTTCGTATATATATCCAATTACTCAATAAGTTCAAAAACTGTTCCCTCAACTGCCTCATCAATCAGCGCCTGCTCGTCAAGATTAGCGGTAGCAGCATCCACAGCTTCAACGGTAGGACGTGTGCGAGGATGACGAGGAGTGAAAACAGTACAGCAATCCTCATAAGGAAGCACCGAAATATCGAAGGTGTCGATTTTTCGGGATATGCTTATAATCTCTTCTTTATCCATTCCGATAAGGGGACGAAGCACCAGCATATCGGCGGCAGCATCAGTTACCTGCAAGGCAGGCAATGTCTGACTTGCAACCTGGCCCACGCTTTCGCCTGTAATAAGAGCACTGCAATGGTCACGTTGCGCCAATCGGGCTGAAATTTTCATCATAAACCGACGCATAATAAGAGTAAAATACTCTTCGGGACATTCCTGCCCGATAAGCTCTTGAATTTTGGTAAAGGGCACAATTGCCATACTGATGGGGCCACTGTAACGGGCCACCTGACTGAGCAAATCCTTCACCTTTTTAAGGGCAAGAGGGCCTGTATAGGGCGGGCTTGCAAAATGGATGGCGCTCAGCTCAATGCCTCGCTTGGCCATCATCCAGGCAGCAACGGGGCTGTCGATACCGCCCGATATAAGTATAGCAGCCCGTCCGCCCGTTCCTACGGGCATACCGCCTGCACCGGGAGATTGGCCTGCCCTGACATAGGCAGCGAAATCTCTTATTTCAACAACCACCGTAACCTCGGGGTTGCGAACATCAACCTTAAGATAAGGACAGCGCTCTAAAATTGCGCCACCCATTTGTGCTGAAATTTCAGGAGATTTAAGAGGAAAACGCTTATCGGCACGCTTGGCCTCAACCTTGAAGGTTTTAACTCCCTTAAGCCGCGCAGCTGCCCAATCGGCACCCCTGCTGAGTATATCCTGCATATCCTTTTCGCAAACTGCCGCCCGAGAGTATGCCGCCACGCCGAAAACGCGACTGACTCGGTCGAGGGCCTGCTCAAAATCGAAATCATCATCCTGGGGCTCAATAAAGACCGTAGACTGGGCCTTGCGTATATCTACCCTTCCCAGGGGCTTAAGGCGACGACGTATGTTGCGTATCATAGCATCCTCAAAATTGGAGCGATTAAGCCCCTTTAGTGCTATTTCACCGTTTTTTATTAAAATAATCTCTTTCAATTTTTTACCTTCTTCTTATAAGCTTTCGGATGCCGTCGTCAATGGCCTCAACAAGAGCATCCATATCTTCTTTTTGTGTAAAGTGAGACATACTGATTCTTATGGCACTGTCGGCCGATTGTCTGTCAATGCCCTGGGCTGCCAGCACGTGACTGCTTTCGCCCTTGGCACAGGCAGAGCCGCTTGACACATAAACTTCCTTTGACTCAAGCCAGTGCATCATAACCTCTGACCTGATGCCCTTAACCGATATGTTAATGATGTACCCCAAGCCGTCTTCAGGTGAGTTGACCGTTACGCCCTCAAGCTTCTCAAAACGGGCAAGAGCATCATCTCGCAGGGCGGTTACCCTTGCAAGCTCTTTTTTAAGGTCAGGCATAGCCGAAAGAGCGGCGCCGAAGCCCTCTATCAGCAAGGTGGGCTCGGTGCCCGAGCGCATACCCTTTTCCTGACCGCCGCCGTATATGAGGGGCAAAACGCGGCATCCGCTTTTAACAAAAAGCGCACCAACACCCTTGGGACCATGCACCTTGTGGCCGCTCACCGACACTATGTCGGGGCCCAAGGAGCGCAGATTGATGGGCAGCTTGCCCAGTGCCTGCACGCAATCGCAATGAAAAACCGCACCGCAGCCCGATGCCTTAATGGCGGCTGCTATTTCGGAAATGGGCATTATCGCGCCCGTTTCGTTGTTTACATACATAACACTTACCAGCAACGTTCGGTCGGTCAATGCCTCAGCCACCTGCTCGGCCGACACAACACCGCGGCTGTCGGGCTTGAGATAGGTAACCTCAAAGCCCTCTGACTCAAGTCGCTTGAGAGGATTAAGCACCGAATGATGCTCAACAGCGGTAGTAATAATATGGTTGCCTCTTCGTTTCATTGCGGCGGCAACACCAAAAACAGCTGTATTATTGGCCTCACTGCCGCCCGAAGTGAAATAAATCTCCTTTGGCTCGCAGCCCATAAAAGCGGCAACCCTTTGACGGGTATTGTCAAGAGCGGCCAAGGCCTCGGCACCCAGGGCGTGCAAAGATGACGGATTGCCGAACCGCTCAGCAGCCGATGCTATTGCAGCGACCGCCTCCTTGCATAAGGGGGTCGTTGCGCTGTTATCAAGATAGTGCATAAAAGCGCATACCTCCACGATAGTAAATAGTTATACAGATACATTATAATACATAGCGCAAAATTTCTCAACACATAATTAATATTTTTTTGAATTTTTATATGTGCAAATTTTGGCGGTTTTGTCCATAAAATAAATAAAAAGGAAGGTCCGCGCTTAATCGGGTCTTCCTTTTTATTTATTTGGCAAAATTACTTCATGCTGTTCTCATCATACGACTAAAACATCATCTTTACTCTGTTGTTTGGCTGTTTGCGGCAAATTAACGCCTATTGAAACGCAACTGCTTTTCCACTCTTTTGCAATCTGCCGTAAAGGAGCACTCGATTTCGCCGAAAACATCCTCAACCGGTGAAAGGGTATAGGTTTTAAAGGCGTCGTCGGTTTTTAATCCCAAAATATATTTAAATGCAATTTCCAGCGGACAACCTGACCAAGCGTGATTTTTTGTGCCAAGGATAAAGAAATCCTCC
>JAZRNV010000076.1:0-3122 GCA_045648425.1 Acutalibacteraceae bacterium
ATTTGTCTTCCTAAGACCGCTTGGGCCTCCGACTTGCCTTCGCCATAAGATCGCCTGGCCCGCAGGCGTTACCGATGTGCGCGAAGCCGACCTTAAAATTTACGCCGAGGACGCAACGCTTTATTCCGTAACCGTCAACAAGTAATTTTTCCGCATACAAAAACGGAAGGCAATAGCCTTCCGTTTTTTGTTTGTTATTCAGAGTAGAAGCAATCATTTTGCCACTTTGCAGGGTTATCCTGAATATATTTTGCAATTTTATCGTAGTCCCGTTGATCACGGATTATATGGTCGTAAAAAGATCTTTGCCAAATCGGAGAACCGATTTTCTTTGACACAAATCGCTTCATTTGACCTATTACCGTTGCGACACTTGTAGGGGTGGCTATCAGCCTCCCGCTGTCACAGGGAATAAATAGTATCAAATGAATGTGGTTTGGCATAATAACATACTGTTGCAGTTCTATGTGAGAATAATGTACAGGAATTGCTTCTATTGCTTTTTCCGCAACTTTCCCGTAAGGCGATAACGGGAGGATAATATCCTCCCCTACAATGTCCGGGTGATTTCTGTCCCAAAAAACATTTTTCTTATCTCTGGTACATATCGTTATAAAATACGCACCCGGAGTTGAATAATCATAGTCTTTCAGCCGCGTTGGTTTTCGTTTTGGTAATTCCATTAAATCACTTTTTGCCTGTTGAGCCGAAGCCGCCTTCACCGCGAAGGGTGTCTTCAAGCTCATCGACTTCAACAAATTTGGCGGTCAGATAGGGAGCAATTATCATCTGTGCAATGCGCTCGCCATCCTCAATGGATTGAGTAATCTCAGAGTGATTGTGCAGAGCCACCATCACCTCGCCACGATAGTCGCTGTCTACCACGCCCACCTTGTTGGCAGGAGCAAGACCGCGTTTGCAGGCGGCACCGCTTCGAGCGTATATCAGCCCTGCATAGCCCACAGGCACCTCAAGGGCGATGCCTGTATGGATAAAGACGGTTTGATGGGGTGCGATTTCAATTTTTTGACCGTCGGTGCAGGCAAACAGGTCAGCGCCTGCGGCAAACTCGGAGCCATAGGCAGGTATAGTTGCACCGGGAATAAGCTTTTTAATTTTTACTTCTTGAGTAAAAGGCATTTTGCTCAACTCCTGATTAAAAATTAATTGTTACTGCCCCAGCATTTTTGCTGCCTCAGCAGTAAGGGCTGCATTGATTTTTTCTGCCTCTGCAGTGTTGGCGGCCACCGATGTAACATATACCTTTATCTTCGGCTCGGTGCCTGAGGGGCGAACCATAATGCAGTTGTTGCCCTCAAGCATAAAGGCGATAACATCGGCTTTTGGCAGAGTGATGGGGGTGGAGGTGCCGTCTTTATCGGTGAGAACAGAAGAAAGGTAGTCGGCAACGGCAAGCACCTTATATTCGCCTATTTGCTCAAACTTTTCGGTGTGCAGTGTGTTCATAATTGCGGCCATCTGCTCCATACCCTTTGAGCCCTTAAAGGTAAAGGAGGTGGTGCGGTGCAAATATCTGCCGTATTCATCATAAATTGCGTTTAAAACATCAATAAGACTTTTGCCCACTGTGCGGTAGTATGCGGCCATCTCACAAATGAGCATAGAGGCCACAACGGCATCCTTATCGCGCACATAGGTGCCTGCAAGATAGCCGTAGCTTTCTTCAAAGCCAAACACGTAACGCTGTGCTTGGTCGGCCTTTTCAAGCAGGGCGATTTGTTCACCGATATACTTAAAGCCGGTCAAAACATTACGCATTTCACAGCCGTATTTTGCGGCAATTTTATCGCAGATTGAAGTGGAAACAATGCTTTTTACCGCAACGGGATTTTGGGGCAGAGTGCCCTTTTCGCTGCGACGCTTAAGAATGTAGTCAAGAAGCATTGCTCCAACCTCGTTGCCTGTAACAAGGCGGTAATCGTCACCGTCAGGCACAGCGATGCCAACGCGGTCGGCATCGGGGTCGGTAGCCAGCAGAAGGTCGGGCTTAATTTGACGGGCCAGAGTCAGAGCGCACTCAAAGGGCTGGCGAATTTCGGGGTTGGGATAGGGAGCAGTGGGGAAGTTGCCGTCAGGCAATTCCTGCTCTTTGACAATGGTAACCTCGGTAACACCGATGCGCTTTAAAATCTCACGCACGGGCTTGTTGCCTGTGCCGTGCAGGGGAGTGTATATAACCTTAAGTCCTGAACTTCCAACCGTCTCTGAATCAACCGATTGCTCCAAAACCTTTTGATAATAGGCCTCATAACAATCTTCACCGATAATGCAGATTTTGCCTTCGGCCACCGCGGTGTCAAAATCAAGAGCGTTGACACCATCAAAGGTGTCGGTGTTTTGAATGTTATCATAAATTTGAGCGCAGACCTCACCGCCTAACTGGCAGCCGTCATCACCGTATGCCTTATAGCCGTTATACTCGGCAGGATTGTGGCTGGCGGTAACAACAACACCGCCTACACAGCCGTAATAACGCACGGCAAATGAAAGCATAGGCGTGGGAGCCAATTCGGGATAAAGCCAAACCTTTATTCCGTTTGCGGCAAAAACGCAAGCAGCGGTGCGGCTGAAAAGGTCGCTGTTTATGCGACTGTCATAGGCGATGGCAACCGAAGGGTTTTTATAGGTGCTGTTAATATAATCAGCAAAGCCCTGTGTGGCGCGACCGACGGTGTAAATATTCATACGGTTAGTGCCTGCGCCGATAACACCGCGCAGACCTGCCGTACCAAAATCGAGCTCTTTGTAAAAGCGGTCTTCAACGGCGGCATCGTCACCCTTTACGGATTCAAGCTCCCGAGCGATAGCAGGGTCGGTTGCCTTAAGACACCAAAGGTCGTATAAGCTGTTAATTTTGTCACACATATTGCTTGCCCCTTAATTATAGAATATACCTAAATTATAATGATTGTTGTTTGTCGAAACGCTTGAAAGCGCTTCGACAAGCCGCTTTTTAAGCGGATATAGCAAAATTAAATTCTATATTTAATTTTGCACAACATTCATTGCAATGGATATGGACAAATTTTCAAAGAAAATTTGCCGCAAAATCAAAGATTTTGTGTCGAAACAAGTTTGTTTCGACTAACCATAACCATTAT
>JAZRNV010000077.1:0-13086 GCA_045648425.1 Acutalibacteraceae bacterium
GCAGCAAATAGTGACCTTCGGCACAAACCCTAAGCGGCGACTCGCCACTCATTCTTAAATAAATAAGATGTACACTACTGCAGGGAGATGGTTAAGGAATAACATAGTAACACAACATTTTTAAAAAGTCAACTAAATTATACCTTGTTTTTATACAATTTTCTATCGTCAATTTATTGACAAACGGACAGCTATATTATAAAATAATAACATCTTAAAATGGAAAGAAGTGTTTCAAATGGGCAAATCTATTCAAGACATTGTCAAGTTTATAAAAGACAATGATATTAAAATGGTCGACTTTAAAATGGTTGACATCAACGGTCAATTCCGTCACGTTACCATCCCCGCATACAGCTTTTCCGAAGAAACCATGGAAAAGGGTATCGGCTTTGACGCATCCAACTACGGTTATGCAGTGGTTGAAAAGAGTGATATGGTTTTCATCCCCGATCCCGATACCGCAATGATTGACCCCTTCTGTGAGGTTCCTACCCTTACAATGAGCGGTAACGCAATGATTATCGACTCTCCTGCCAACAGACCTTTGGCACAGTATCCCCGCAATATCGTGCTTGCCGCCGAAAAGTTTATGCGCGACAGCGGTGTTGCAGACCAGATGTTTATTCTTCCCGAGTTTGAGTTTTATCTCTTCGACCAGGTGGGTTGGGAGATTCAGCCCAATTCTATCTCTGCTTGTGTTGACGCTCAGCAGTCATATTGGAACAGCTTTGATGAGGGACTCGGCCACATCGTTCCCAAGCAGAAGGCATATCACATTGCCAAGCCCTTCGACACCTCTTATGAGTGCCGCAGCGAAATGTGCCTTTTGATGGAGCAGGCAGGCATTAAGGTTAAGTATCATCATCCCGAGGTTGCTGCTTCCGGCCAGTTCGAGATTGAGCCCCAGCTTGGCGAAATGTCCAAAATGGCAGATGCTACCATGACCATCAAGTACATCATCAAAAACACCGCTGCCAAGTACGGCAAGAGTGCAACCCTTATGCCCAAGCCCATTTATGGCGAGGCAGGCAGCGGTATGCACGTTCATATGCTTCTTATGAAGGACGGCAAGCCCGTATTCTCTGATGATGCCGGCTATGCACACCTCAGCGAAACTGCCCACTACTTTATCGGTGGTCTGCTTAAGCATATCGGTGCATTGTGCGCTATTTCTAATCCCAGCACCAACTCCTTCAAGCGCCTTGTTCCCGGCTTTGAGGCCCCTGTAACCGTTGGCTACGCCACCTCAAACCGCAGCGCAGTTATTCGCATCCCCGCATACGCAAAGCAGCCTGAAGAGCGCCGCTTTGAAATCCGCAATCCCGATGCAACCTGCAACCCCTATTTCTGCTATGCTGCATTGCTTATGGCAGGTCTTGTCGGTGTTAAGAATAAGATCGATCCCCACGCAAACGGTTGGGGCCCCTTCGATGTTAACCTTTACAATCTTCCCGAAGAAGAAAAGGCAAAGCTTCAGGGCTTGCCCACCTCTCTTGAGGGTGCTTTGGATGCTCTTGAGGCCGATTACGGCTTCTTGATGGAAGGCGGAGTATTCCCCGAAGAGCTTATCAAAAACTTCATCAAAACCAAGCGCGACGAGTGCCGCCAGTTGGCCGCAATTCCTCATCCTGCTGAGTTTGATAAGTATTATAACCTGTAATATATACAACAAAAACGGTTGTTAGGATTGCTCCTAACAACCGTTTTTTTATGTTTGTTATTAATCTTCCGGGTTATAGGTGGTCAAACAAAGCTGATAAATGCCGTTGCCGTGAGGAGTGAGCTTTATCTTATGCTCGCCTTTGAAGCTGCTGATGTCATACATACCCGATTCGCAATATTCCTCTTCCAACACAACCTTACCTCTTGAATTGGTGATAACCAGGTCGAAGCTTTGCTCTGAATCATAGAAGGTGCCGAGCCCGTCTGCATTGATTTGCAAACGGTTAGAGCTGCCTGCCTTAAAGGTGGCTTCGATAACCTGACCCTCAGTCTTGACAAAACCGATAGCGATGGGGGAGGTGGCCAAAATCATTTTTTTGGGCACCTCGGTCAGTACGTTGCCGGGCTGCTCTTCTTGGCGTTTAACCGAGCAACGGGCTACGTTTTCAATATCGCTGGTGGTGAGTTTATATTCGCCTGCAGTCAAAAATACTTTGCGAGACCACCACTCGGTTTCGTGAATAAACACGTCGCTTGCTATCGTGGCGCCGTCGGCTGATTCAAGGGTAAATTTGCTGTCGCTTTCAAATACGCAGGCCTCGCCGCAGTTGATTTGGTACAAGCCGTTTTCATTTACGGTAAAGGTAAAATAGGCGTGCTTATCTTTGCCGATTTTGGCAAATGCGGTACCACCGTCAACGGTAACTGCCTGGGCATCGTCGGTATCGGGTGCAAACGCCCAACCAAGGCATACCTGGTTCATGTTTTCAAAGCGCTCGTCAAAGGTCAGCTTTGCAGTAACTGTGCCTGCTTCAAAGCGGGTAGCTTTAGAGTAGCCGCCCGAAACGTCTTCAAATTCATACAGGGTTTTGCCTTTTTCGTCTGTAAAGGTAAGCTTTGAGGTGTTAACATAGCTGGGCCACTCATCGTAATCGGTAGCATCAAAAGCATACAGCTTAATGTAGCCCGCCTTATCCAAGTTAAACACAATCTCAAGGGAATCGGCATCACCGATTTTTACAATCTTATCTTCGGTATAGGGCTGTTCGGCAATATTTACCGAAAGTGTGGCAATGCTTTCAGGAGATTTGCACCCCGCAAAAAGGGATGCCGTCAAAATAAAAGCTAATAATAAACATAGGCATTTTTTCATATCTGCACTTCCTCTCAAAGACTATGCATATAATATGCAGCCATCTTCAAGTGAATTATAGCATATTAAAAAAAGTCAGTCAATGAAGGTTACTATATTGTAATTAGTTAACAAAAGCCGCCTCGGCATAAGCTGAAGCGGCTTTAAATGTGCTGTTATTAATAATTTTCGGCCTTAATGCGGAAGTAGCTTTGAGGATGAACGCAAAGAGGACAAACCTCGGGTGCCTTTTTGCCGATTACGATGTGACCGCAGTTATAACACTGCCAGATAACATCCTCATCGCGAGAAAAGACCAAACCGCCCTCTACGTTTTCGATAAGCTTTCTGTAGCGCTCTTCGTGAGTTTTTTCAACGGCGGCAACACGCTCAAACAAAGCGGCGATTTCATCAAATCCCTCTGCACGGGCTTCCTCTGCGAAGCCGGCGTACATGTCGGTCCATTCAAAGTTTTCGCCACTGGCGGCATCCTGCAAATTTACAATAGTATCAGGCATACCGTCGTGAAGCAGCTTAAACCAGATTTTAGCGTGCTCCTTCTCTTGAGATGCGGTTTCGGCAAACAAATCACCGATTTGAACGTAACCGTCCTTTTTTGCCTTTGAAGCGTAATAGTTGTACTTGGTGTAGGCCTGTGACTCGCCTGCAAAAGCGGCCATCAGATTGGCCTCGGTTCTTGAACCTTTCAATTCGGGCATTGTAAAATCCTCCTTTTAAATTATAAATATTATTAGCGGTTTAGTGTGGATTTATTCGCCACAGGCCGCAATGATTATATCGATAGCTTCTTCAAGCACCTGTTGCTCAATGTTAAGGGCAGGCAACAAACGCAGTTTATCTTTTGCACTGAGGCAAAGAACGCCCATTTCTATACATTTGCTTAAAACCTCGCCTACGGGCTTTTTGGTTTTGATACCAATCATAAGTCCCATACCGCTGACCGATTCAATTCCGTCGGCCTTGCTCAGTCGGTCAAAGATGTATTTGCTCTTTCGCTTGACCTCGCTGAGCAGTGCTTCGTCAATTCGCTTAATGATGCTCACTGCACCTGCACAGCAAACGGGATTTCCGCCGAAGGTAGAGCCGTGGTCGCCAAAGGAAAACACAGATTCAACCTTGTCACCCAAAATGGCGGCACCGATAGGCAGGCCACCACCCAAGCCCTTGGCTGTGGTAACAATATCGGGCTTGATGCCAAAATTCATATATCCGTACAGCTCGCCGGTGCGACCGTTACCCGTCTGAACCTCGTCAACAATTAACAAAATATCTTCTTTTTCGGTGATTTCTGCAATTGCTTTAACGTATTCCGGCTCAAGGGGACAAACACCGCCCTCGCCCTGTATGCACTCGATCATAACGGCGGCAACCTTATGCTCCTTTATAATCTGACGCAGAGCATCGGTATCACCTGCAGGAGTGTGTACAAATCCATTGGTGAGGGGCTTAAACAGCTCGTGATAATGCTCTTGACCGGTTGCGGCAAGAGTAGTAATGGTTCTGCCGTGAAAACTGTTTAACAGGGTAACTATTGTGTAATAATCCTCACCCTTTTTTTCGGCGGCATATTTGCGCGCGGCCTTTATGGCACATTCATTTGCCTCTGCACCTGAATTGGCAAAAAAGACCTTTTTAAGCCCGGTTTTTTCGCACAACAGTCGGGCGAGCTCAACGCAGGGCTTAGTGTAATAAAGGTTCGAGGTGTGTTGTACCAATCCCATCTGAGCAGAGACGGCTGCCTGCCACTCTTTATCGGCGATGCCAAAGGCGGTAACACCGATTCCGGTGCCCATATCAATGTACCTTTTGCCGTCGGGGGAGTACATAACCGAGCCCTCGCCCTTTTCAATTTCTACGGGAAAACGGTTGTAGGTAGATGCTATGTATTTTTTATCGTTATCAATAACCAAACTCATTGCTTATCACCCATAACCATAGTGCCGGCACCCTCATCTGTAAGAATCTCCATCAAAATAGAGTGGGGCACACGGCCGTCCATAATAACAACATTTTTAACGCCCTCGTGAATGGCTTCAATACAGCAGTCGATTTTTGGAATCATACCGCCCGAGATAATACCCTCCTCCTTCAGCTTTTCGGCCTCAGAAATGGTAATATCTGCAATGAGGGTCGAGGGGTCATCTTTATCCTTCAAAACGCCTGCGATGTCGGTCATCATAATAAGACGCTCGGCATTGATGGCGCCTGCAATATAAGCGGCTGCGGTGTCACCGTTGATGTTGTAGGCGTTGCCCTCTTTGTCACATCCAACGGTTGAAACAACGGGGATGTAGCCCTTTTCGAGCAAATCTATAACGGGTGCGGAGTGGATTTTTTTGATTTCACCCACATAGCCAAGGCGTTCATCCTTCATGGTGGCCTCGATTAAACGGCCGTCCATACCCGAGATGCCCATCGCCTTGCCGCCCTTCATTTCAATTAGGTTTACAAGGGTTTTGTTGACTTTGCCTGCAAGCACCATTTGCACAATGTCTACGGTTTCTTTATCGGTTACGCGCAAACCGTCAACAAATTCGGGCTTTTTGCCCAGCTTGCCCATAATGTCGCTGATTTCGGGACCACCGCCGTGCACAAGCACAACTTTTACACCGATAAGCCACAAGAGCACAATATCCTCCATAACCTGCTGCTTAAGCTGCTCGTTGATCATAGCGTTTCCGCCATATTTAACAACAACCACCTTGCCGTTATAGCGCTTGATATAGGGCAATGCCTGGGTTAAAACCTCGGCTCTTTGTAAATTGGTAAAATCGTCAACCATTTTTAACACCTCTTATAAATCAGGTACGGTAATCACCGTTGATTTTTACATAATCATATGTAAGGTCACAACCCCAAGCGCAGCTTTCATACTGACCGCTACCCAGGGTAACAATAATTTCAATCTCTTTTTCAAGCAAAATTTCTTTTGCCTTTTCTTCAGAAAAATCAACGCCTGCACCATCGCGGCAGACCTCAATATCACCTTTGGCAGAGCGGAAGAAAACGCCAACCTTATTAACATCTACCTTGGCACCGCTGTAGCCGATAGCGCACAGCACGCGACCCCAGTTGGCATCGGCGCCAAACATTGCAGCTTTGAGAAGACTGGAGCAAACCACGCTCTTTGCAACGGTTTTTGCCGTTTGCAAGCTGTCTGCACCGCTTACCTTGCACTCAAGCAGCTTGGTGGCGCCCTCACCGTCAGCGGCAATGGCGCGGCAGAGCATAACGGTTACACTGTTGAGGGCTTTCATAAACAGGTCAAAATCAGCACCCTCTTCGGTAATCTCCTCATTGCCTGCCAAACCGTTGGCGAGAACAACAACCATATCGTTGGTTGAGGTGTCACCGTCGATGCTGAGCATATTAAAGGTATTGGTGATGTCGCCCGACAATGCTTTTTGCAGCATGGGGGTAGATATTGCAGCATCGGTGGTCAAAAAGACCAGCATGGTTGCCATATTGGGGTGAATCATACCGCTACCCTTGGCAATACCGCCCAAACGGCAGGTTTTGCCACCAAGGGTGAATTCAACTGCAACCTCTTTTTCTACCGTGTCGGTGGTCATAATTGCTAAAGCTGCATTACTGCCGCCTTCGACAGAAAGACTATTGGCCAACTGAGGCAAAGCTGTTGCAATTGGGGTGATGTCAAGGGGCTGACCGATTACACCTGTTGATGCTACAACAACATCTTCAGCAGAAATGTTAAGTGCCTCTGCGGTCAAAGCACTCATCTTTTCTGCCACCTCAATGCCGTCAGCGTTGCAGGTGTTGGCGTTGCCGCTATTGCAGATGATGGCCTGAGCCATACCGTCGGCGATGTGCTTTTTGGTGACGGAAAGGGGAGCACCCTTAACCAAATTGGTGGTATAAACTGCGGCCGCATTGGCCTTGTTTTCACTGAGAATAAGGGCGAGATCCATCTTTGAACGGTTTTTGCGGATTCCGCAATGAACACCGTTTGCTTTATATCCCTTTGCGGCTGTAATTCCGCCTTTAATAGCTTTAATCATTTAAAAATCCTCCTTAAAGATCAAGACCGGTAGTCTCATCTACGCCCAAAACAATGTTCATATTTTGAATGGCAGAGCCGGAAGCGCCCTTGCCCAAATTGTCAAATCTGCTTATAAGTAAAATTCTGTCTTCATTACCGCAAACCGAAATCTCCATACCGTCCTTACCCGACATTGCGGCTGCTGACATAAAGCCGCCCTCGTCGGAGCTTTCTGCGAATTTGATGATTTTGGAGCTGCTGTAATAGCTTTTATAAAAATCTATGATTGTTTGCATATCGCCCTTAATCATATTTTTAAACAGAGGCACAGTAACCTCCATACCGCTGTAAAAGTCGGCAACGATGGGGCAGAAGACGGGAGCATCATCAAGAGAGCAGATGGCTGTTATCTCTTTAAGATGCTTGTGCTGCTGTGTAAGGGCATACTGTCTGGGGGCGCCCAGCAGCTCACTGCGCTCAGCGCAGTTGTAGTCGGCAATCATACTTTTGCCGCCACCCGAGTAGCCGGTGATGGAAAAGCAGGTGAGCAGAGCATCTTTTTTTACAATGCCTGCATCGATAAGGGGCTTAATCAAAGACACAAATCCGCTTGCGTGGCAACCGGGATTGGCAATGCGCTTTGACTGCTGAATTTTATCATAGGCATAAAATTCGGGAAAGCCGTATGTCCATCCGGGAGCGGTGCGGTGAGCGGTGGAGGTGTCAATTATTACCGTGTTGGGGTTGTCTACCAGGGCGACCGCTTCAACAGCGGCAGCATCGGGCAAGCACAAAAAGGCAATATCGGCAAGATTAAGGGCGTCGCGTCGGGCTTCGGTATCTTTTCTGAGTGCCTCGGGAAGGCGAATGATATCTATATCCTTTCTGCCTTCAAGACGCTCAGCAATTCGCAAACCGGTGGTGCCTGCGCTGCCGTCAATAAAAATCTTTGCCATAACTAAAACCTCACTTTAAAAACAATCTGCCATGTTAATCTTGATTGAATAATTATAAGCCATTACAAGCTTTTTGTCAATAGAAAAGCGTATAAAAATTGTATAAATAGTAATTTATTCAGTAAATATACGCATAAATATACAGAATTTTGTGAATATTTACAATTTTTCTGTAAATTTTTTGAACAACACAACAAAACCCCCTTGTCAGAGGACAAGGGGGAAGGATTTTATTATAATTTGTTTACAAATTCGGCGCCGATTTTTGACAGTTCCTTCTGCCATTTTTCAAATTCAAAACAAAGAGCTTGCGCGTTGTGACTGTCACTGCTGAGAATAAATTTTGCGCCTCCCTTTGAAAGATACTCTACAATTTCAAAAGCAGGGTAGGGTGATGTTTTGTAACCTCTTGAGATAGCACCCGTATTAATTTCGAACAGCTTTCCTGCAGACAGCAGTTTGTCGGCAGCTTTTTGCCATGCTGCTGCATAGCGTGGGTGGGCAGCATCAAACAAAGCCCCGTCTTCGTTGAACTTGGTAACCAAATCGAAATGCCCGATAATGTTTGCGTCGGTAGCTTCAACCACGTGAGCTACGCAGTCATAATAGGCCTCGCAAAAAGAATAGATGTCGCCGTCAAAATGACTGTTAACAGCATCCAGCATAATTTCTTTTGTGTGGTCAACACTGTGGTAGATGCCGTCCTTTTCCACATAGTGAACCGAGCCGATAACGTAGTCAAACTCTGCAATGGGCTTGCCACCGTAAAAATCCTGCTCAATACCGCAAAGGATGTTGATTTGATGGGCATATTTCTTTTTGGCCTCGGTAATTTCGGCAATATACTTTTTGGTGTTTTCTACCGACATACAGTAGCTTTGGTCAAATTCGGTGTATCCGTGGCCTGAAAAGCCGATGGTATCCATCCCCATACCGATGGCAGCGCGGATTATTTCCTCTACCGAGCATTCACCGTGGCTGTAATTGGTGTGGATATGATAATCACACTTTATCATTGTGTCATTTTCTCCTGCTTAACCTTGTGGTCAATAACGTGACGGGATTTAAGCTCATTGTGTATATCTTCAAGAGAAATGCCTGCTTCAATCATCAAAACCATAACGTGATACACAAGGTCTGATATTTCATAGATGGTTTCGGCCTTATCCTCTGCCTTGGCAGCGATTATAACTTCGGTGCATTCCTCGCCCACCTTTTTAAGAATCTTGTCTAAGCCCTTTTCAAAAAGATAGGTGGTGTAAGAGCCCTCTTTTTTATCGGTTTTACGGCCCTCAATAAGTGACATCAGCGATTCAAGAGAAAACTCTTTGAGTTCATCACTTTCCCAAAGGGTGTTTTCAAAGCAGGACTTGGTGCCCAGATGGCAGGCAGGGCCGTCGGGCTCTACAACTACAACCAATGCATCATTGTCGCAATCGGCGGGTATGGATACAATGTGCTGATAATTGCCGCTGGTTTCCCCCTTGAGCCAAAGCTCCTGACGAGAGCGGCTGAAAAAGCAGGTAAGTCCCTTTTCCAAAGAAATCTTCAAGCTTTCCTCGTTCATATAAGCCAGGGTAAGAACTCGTTTGGTTGCTGAGTCAACCACGATAGCGGGAATGAGTCCTTTTTCATCAAATTTAAGCTTAGAAATATCAATCATATTAGCCGTTCCTTTCTATATACGTGCAGGAATGCCCTGCAACTTCATTTCATTCTTAAGATCGCTGATTTTCACTTCACCAAAGTGGAAGATAGATGCAGCCAATCCTGCATCAACCTTAGGCAAAGCTTTGAAAAGATCTATAAAGTGCTGAATGTTGCCTGCACCGCCCGATGCTATAACGGGCACGTTGACCACACTGCACACCTTGTCAAGCATTTCAAGGTCAAAACCGCCTTTTACGCCGTCGGTATCAATAGAGTTGACCACAACTTCACCGGCACCGCTTTCAACACAGCGCTTAATCCAACCGATGGCCTCCATACCGGTGTTTTCGCGGCCACCCTTTGCAAACACGCAAAACTGCCCGTCGACACGCTTAACATCTACCGATAAAACCACGCACTGGTCGCCGTAAAGCTTGGCCGCCTCATAAATAAGGTCGGGATTGCGGATGGCGCCTGAGTTGACGCTTACCTTGTCGGCACCGCATTTTAGAACTCGGTCAAAATCATCAACGGAATTAATACCGCCGCCGACGGTAAGAGGAATAAAAACGCTTTTGGCCGTTTCACACAAAATATCAGTAAACAGCTTTCTGCCGTCGGAGGATGCGGTAATATCATAAAAGACCAACTCGTCAGCACCGCAGCTGCTGTAAAACTTGGCAAGCTCTACGGGGGATGAAACATCCTTGAGTCCTTCAAAGTTAATGCCTTTAACCACTCTGCCGTCACGCACGTCGAGGCAGGGGATGATTCGCTTTGTTATCATTTTGCCACCTCTATTGCTTCCTTCAGATTTATAGCTCCGGTGTAATAGGCCTTGCCGATGATGGCGCCGTATATGTCGAGGGCTCGCAGGCGCTTAACGTCATCAATGGATGACACACCGCCCGATGCAATAATCTGCATACTGAATTTTTCTGACAGCTCTTTATAGAGAGGCACGTTGGTGCCCTTCATAGCGCCGTCAAGGGAAATGTCGGTGCAAATAAGAGTGTTTACTCCCAATTCTTGCAGCGCTTTGCAAAAATCAAAGGCGTCAAGCTGTGACTTTTCGGTCCAGCCCTTAATGGCGACCTTGCCTTCTTTAATATCAACGCCCACGGCAATTTTATCGCCGTGCTTTGCAACGGCCTGCTTTAAAAAGTCGGGATCGGTAACGGCGGCAGTGCCCAAAATAACTCTGTCAACACCGGCGCCGATATAGCGGTCAACAACCTCCATACTGCGGATTCCGCCCCCAACCTCACAAAAAAGACCTGCAGCATTTTTTATGGCACAAACGGTATCAAGATTGGGGGTAGTGCCCGATTTGGCGCCCTCTAAATCGACCAAATGAATGTGAGTTGCCCCTGCATTTTTGAAATCCATAGCAACCTCAACGGGGTTTTCACTGTAAACGGTCATTTGAGCGTAATCGCCTTTAAAAAGGCGAACGGCCTTGCCTTCGTATAAATCTATAGCAGGATAAATCAGCATATAATCAACCTCAAATTTCGCAAAAAGCGCGCAAAATGTTTAGTCCGACATCACCGCTTTTTTCGGGATGAAACTGACATCCGAAAACGTTGCCGTTAGCGGCGGCGGCAGTCAGGCGGGCGCCATACTCTGCAGTGGCTATAACGAACTCGTTACAGTCAGTGGCGTAAAAGGAGTGAACAAAATAAACGCAATCGCCTTGCTTTAAGTATTTAAACAGGGGGCAATCGCCTTTAAAATCAAGAGCATTCCATCCGATATGGGGAATTTTCAGCTCGGCAGGAATTACATCTGCGATGGGCTTTACGTTACCGGGTATAAGCCCCAAGCCCTCGTGCTCGCCATATTCGTAGCCCTTGTCAAAAAGCAGCTGCATACCAAGGCAAATTCCCATTAAAGGTTTACCTTGGGCGGCGAGGTCTTTAAGCACCCTATCAAGTCCCGATGAGCGCAATTTTTCGGCGGCATCACCAAAGGCGCCTACACCGGGCAGAATAATTCTGTCGGCATTGCGAAGCACCTCGGGGTCATCAGTAACCACAATATCGGCACCAATGGCGGCAAAACTGCTTTTCAAAGAAAAGAGATTGCCAACGCCGTAATCAACTATGGCAACCATTAAAGAACTCCCTTCGTAGAGGGGATTTCATCAGCGAAATCACTGTCGGTCATAACGGCGGCTTTTAAAGAGCGGGCAACCGATTTAAAGGCACCCTCGATTATGTGATGAGAGTTAGAGCCCTCAAGCTGTTTGATGTGCAGGGTGCACTCGGCGTTGCGAACAAAGCCGAGCCAAAACTCTTCAACCAGCTCGGTGTCAAAGTCGCCCACCTTTTCAAAAGGAATAACAAGGCCGAATTTAAGCAAGCCCCTGCCTGAGAGATCAACGGCAGAAAGGATGAGGGCCTCATCCATAGGCAGCAGCATATTACCATAGCGGCAAACGCCCTTTTTATCACCCAGCGCGGTTTTGAAGGCCTGACCAAGGCAGATGCCTATATCCTCAACGGTGTGGTGATAGTCAACGTAGGTGTCCCCCGTGCAGTTAAGGGTGATGTCAAATCGGCCATGCTTGGCAAAAAGGGTGAGCATATGGTCTAAAAAGCCACAGCCGCTTTTAATATCACTGTTGCCTGCGCCGTCAAGATTAAGGGTCAGACGGATGTCGGTTTCGTTGGTCTTTCTGTTAATTTCGGCAGTTCTCATTTCGATTCCTCCAAAATGCTTTTAATTTTATCAATCAATATATCCATTTGCTCTGCGGTGCCTACCGTAATGCGGTTGTAATCCTTAAGACGGGGAGTGTTAAAGTGACGCACAAGCACACCTTCGGATTTTAACCGCTTGTACAAAAATTCACCCTCAAGCTTTGGGTGCTTACAGAACAAAAAGTTGGTGGATGAGTGGGTCATTACAAAACCCAGCACCTTAAGCTTTTCGGCGGTGCGTTCTCTTGTTTCAATTATTTCGCGGCAGTTTCTGCGAGTGTACTCCTCATCCGTAAGGCAGCCAAGGCCTGCCGCCATTGTTAAGCTGTTTATGTTGTAGGGATTGGTGGAATATTTAACCGTTTTAAGGTCGTTAATAAGCTGCTCGCAGGCAAAGCCCATACCAAGACGGGCACCGGCCATTGAACGGGATTTTGAGAAGGTTTGTGTCACAAGCAGGTTGTCATATTTGTTTATAAGCGACACCGCGCTTTGGGCGCCAAAATCAACGTAGGCCTCATCAATTACCACCACGTTATCGGGGTTGCTGATAAGTATCTGCTCAATCTCATCAAGAGAAAGGGCGATGCCCGTAGGAGCGTTGGGATTTGCGATGAAAATTGTCTTTTTAACGCCGAGATAGTCGTTTATATCGAGGGTAAAATCCTCCTTCAGGGGGATTTCGACGTAAGGCAGACAGTTAATTTGAGCAAACACCTTGTAAAATCCGTAGGTTATGTCGGCAAACACAGCGGGAGTGTTGCCGTCGCAAAAGGCCATAAAGGCAAAGTTGAGTATCTCGTCAGATCCGTTAGTAAATAAAATCTGATTTGGGCTAAGTGAATACAGCTTGGCCATCTCATCTACAAGGGCGGTGCATTCGGGGTCAGGATAAAGCTGTAACCTTTTGGCTGCCTCTGCCGCCAGGGCTTGCGCCTTGGGGGATGGGGGATAGGG
>JAZRNV010000078.1:0-4206 GCA_045648425.1 Acutalibacteraceae bacterium
AGAGAAAAGGAAAGACTACCCCTCAGTCGGCTGCCGCCGACAGCTCCCCTGACAAGGGGGGCCGGCAAAGACTTACAACCCGTTTACGGGTCGCCGATGACCGTTGCGTGGCTGGCAGGGCAATCCTAAGCGCACTTGTGCGCCGCCGGTAGTATTAGGACTATGCCCGAAAATGAAATACCCCCCCGCTATGCGGGGGGACGTTGGGTTTATTGCGCTTTCTCCCTCAGTCGCTTTGCGACAGCTCCCTCCCGGAGGGAACCTTTTTTAGTGGGCAACTTGGTTGTTTTTGTTTATTTCGGTGGCGCCCCATTCCACAACGGTAAAGCCTTTTCTTTCAAAAGGCTCAAAGGTTTGCGGCTCTACATCCACCTTTGAATCGGAGGGGTAGTAGGTCATAAAAACGCGAAGCATACTGTCGGGTTTGGGGGTTATATCCAACTTGGCGCAGTCTTCATACGCTGTGGTGAGGAAGGATATTACGTTGTAGGGGTTGTTTTGCATATGTGGCAGCCAATAGATGATGAATTCGTTGGCTTCTCTTGAAGTTAAGCCCTGCTGCGCAAGTGCCCATTCAAGGAATGCCGCCGTATCCTCACCGCTAACGCACCAGCCCTGCGAAAGATCAGGTTGGGCGTTAAGCTTGCCCTCCCAATACAGGGCGTAGTATTCTTTGCCGTCGGGAAATACCAACGTGCCGTCGGGATATGCGGTGAAATTTTGCCAGCCCTTGTCATAGTCGGGATAGGTGCAGGTCAGCTCTCCGTCAAGGGTGAGGGAGGCTGAGCATTGGGTTGGCTCGTCGGGGTAAAAGTAAATGATAGGCTTGCCGGGTACAAATTCGTCATAAACCGAATCGGCGATAACCCTTGCTTTTTGTGATTTTTTGCGGGGAACCTGAACCTTAGAAAAGCGCACGCGAACAAAATCGCCCACGCACCAATCATCTGCTTTGTCGGTGATGACGTATACGGTTTTTCCCCATTTGTTGGCCGCTGACCCGGACACTTCCATTTCTAAAGTGTTAGAATCAATCTTGTTAATAATCTTGCCGTACATGTTGTCGTTGGAGTCATCAACAGAAACGGTTTCGTATTCATCGTCAGACAAGGGTGGCAGCGAGGCGGTTTCACTTTGGCAGCCGCAAATTCCAAGGCATAGCAGTAATGCAAGGCAAATCGAACAAAACTTTTTCATATAAATGCTCCTTTCGTTTTTGGGCACGGTGCTCATTCGGTACCCTAATTTTATTATATATAAAGTCTGACGCTTCTGCAAGTATTATTTGCAAGGTAAAACAACCAAAACATATTGATAATTTTTTGCCGCAATGCTATTATTAAATTGCAGTATATTATTTTCGAGGAGGTGGGCGAATGTACAGCAAGGTTTATGTTGAAATAACCAATATCTGCAATATGAACTGCTCCTTTTGTCACGGCCACAGCCGACCGAAAAAACAAATGAGCAAGGATGAATTTTGCACTGTTCTTGATAAGCTTCAAGGTCAAACCGAATACATTTACTATCACTTAATGGGGGAGCCCCTGACCCATCCTCAGTTGCCCGATTTTTTGAAGCTGGCAAGCCAAAAGGGATACCGCTCGGTTATCACCACCAACGGCACCCTTTTGAAAAAGAGGGGAGAGGAGCTCTTAGCCGCCAAGCCCTACAAGCTGAACATATCTCTGCACAGCTTTGAGCAGGGCGATCAGGCCGCTTTTTTGAGCTATCTCGGCCAGGTGGCCGACTTTGCCGATGCTGCGTCGACGGCAGGGATTATAATTTGCCTGCGCCTGTGGAACAATGGGTGCGACGAGGGAAAAAACGACAAGGTGCTTGACTTTTTACGCGCACGGCTTGACGGCGATTGGGCGGTTAACACACGGGGTATACGCATACGGGAAAAGCTGCATCTTGAGTGGGGCGACCGTTTTGTGTGGCCCGACAAGTCGGCTCCCGTTCAAGGGGATTCGGTCTATTGCTACGGACTGAAGGACCATTTTGGTGTCTTGTGTGACGGCACGGTGGTGCCTTGTTGCCTTGACAGTGATGGAGTAATAGCTTTGGGCAACATTTTTGAGCAATCGGTTAACGACATAATCTCCTCATCTCGTGCAACGGCAATGGTTGAGGGCTTCAGATGCCGCCGTGCTGCTGAAGATTTGTGCCGCAGATGTGGCTACGCGCAGCGGTTTAATTGACAAAGCATGGGCCATATGATATATTTAATAAAAGATTATCTAATCAGGGGTTGTTTTATGAAACTGTTTAAAAAATCAGTCGCTTTGCTTTCGGCATTGGTGCTATGCCTTCTTGTGGGCTGCGGTGACTCAACTGCAGACATAAGCTCGGCACAAAGCTCAAACAAATCAAGTGCTTATTCTTCTGACTTATCATCGAAAGAGGTGTCATCTGCTATTCTTTCAGATTCCTTTTCATCTGCAACCTCATCAAATCCTACCTCTTCGGCTGAATCATCACAAAACGTATCTTCAAAGCCCACCTCTTCGATACCTGCAATAACCCCTCCAAATACAGAGGGCAAAAAATTTGAACTTACTTTTTTTGATGATTTTTTGGGCACAACGCTTGACTCTAAAAAGTGGGATCGTTGCCCTGAATGGAATCGTGGCGATCGTGGCGGCAAGTGGGATGACGATATGGCAGTGCTCGACGGAAAGGGTAACCTGCTTATCAAGGTTGGTTTGGACAGCAATGGAAATCCCATTTCAGGTGCTGTTCGCACACGAACCAAACGGGAAAGAAATTTGTTTTCACAGGCGCGCGGTTATTTTGAAATAAGATGTAAATTACAAACTGCTCCCGGTTGTTGGGGTGCTTTCTGGCTTATGGGAAGCAACGGGGTAAGTAAAGTAGGAAATGGCGCTGTCGATGGCGCAGAAATTGATATTTTTGAAAGCTTTGATGCTAAAAACGGCAAGATAAACCACGCTATCCACTGGGACGGATATGAAGAGCATCACAAGTCGACCGGTTCCGAAACAATAAATAAATCCCTTTACGACGACAATTACCATACCTTTGGTATGCTTTGGAATGAAGATGGATATTATTTTTATGTTGATAGAATTTTAGTTAAGAAAATTGACAACACTCAATCTAATTTCCCCGGCTCAAGCAATGATCCGTCTTACCTTAAAATCACTGCCGAGTTTGGCTCTTGGGGCGGACAAATCAAAAAAGACACCCTGCCCGACGCTTTGGTTGTTGACTACGTTAAGGTATATAAAGAAGTTAAGTGATAGGAGCGGTTTTATGAATCTGTTTAAAAAATCGGTTGCTTTGCTTTCGGCATCGGTACTGTGCCTTCTTGTGGGCTGCGGTGACTCAACTGCTGACATAAGCTCGGCACAAAGCTCAAACAAATCAAATGCTTATTCTTCTGCCCCCTCTTATTTTTCTGACACCTTATCTTCAGTGTCGTCAAAAGAGGATTCATCGTCAGCTCCTTCACGCTACACCTCTTCAGCTGTATCGTCACGATATAATCCACCCGCCCCCGTGTCATCGGCAACGTCAAGCGCAAGGCCTAACACAAACGGAAAAATCAATTATATTGAAAACATTATCAACGATATGACCTTGCCTCACGAATCACGGCCTCACGGCGTGCCCACATCCTACAATTGGTCCCAGAGGCCCAGAGAGGGCTACGGTGTCAATATGCCCAAGGATTGGTCGGCCGTTCTTACATGGGGACAGGTTTATGAGGCCATCGAGGGCAACCCTGCTACCAACACCCGCGTTCAGCTGAGAAATATGCAGCTGTATTATTTCAGCAAGAGCGAGCAGCGTTGGATTGAATTGCAAAACACAAGCAACATCAAGGGCAATGCCTACATCGAGGACTTTAAAAACAACGTAAATAAGGCTGCCGACCAGCGCACCGAAAGTGCCTCTAACGGCGGCGGTATATCGGTTACTGCAGGTGACGGCTACAACTATCACTTCTGGCCCGGCACCGGCCGCGCTACCATCGACCCCGATGATATTGCCATTATCTATGCCTCTTGCCAGGCTCGTCTTATCGTGGGCAATAAAAGCAAGCCCGACGACCGCGCATCGGCACGCTATGTTTTGAGCGTGGGCGGTGACTATTGGTATGGCAAAACGGGGGCCTGGAACGACCTTAAGACCAACGGCGACTTTGCCATCGGCCGCTTTAAGTACGTTACAAACGAG
>JAZRNV010000079.1:0-11528 GCA_045648425.1 Acutalibacteraceae bacterium
GTTGGCTAAGACATTTGTCTTCCTAAGACCGCTTGGCCTCCGACTTCATACAATATATCTTCATCAGCGCCAAATTCAACAAAAGATTTAAGCACCGCTTTTTTATAAGCGCTGCTTATACCTGTGTTCAGCTTACCGTCAGAAAAGGTACCTGCGCCGCCTTCACCAAACTGAATATTTGATTCAACATTCAGTTGGTCGTTTGTAATAAAAGATAGAACATCTTTAACACGCATCTCAACGCTTTTACCACGTTCTATAATTATGGGCGTATATCCATACTTAACAAATTCCAATGCACAAAAAAGGCCTGCGGGACCACTGCCTACAATTATAGGTCGCACTTTTTTATCAAGAGTCGGGATAAACGAATCATTAGCATCAAATGAATATTCTGAGGCATTTTTACATTTATGACAAATGCTTCTTTCGTTTGACTTAAGTTCAACCAAGAAAGTATATACAAAATGCACATCTGATTTTTTACGCGCGTCAATACTCTTTTTTAAAATCTCAATACTTACAATATTTTCAATGTTTGTTCTTAATTCTTTAGCACAGCAACCTTTAAGATTTTGATAATCATCTAAAGACACTTTTACATTTTGAACAATTATCATTTTACACTCCTGCTGCTGATTTTCCCGCAATCATACCGCTGACCCATGCCCAGTGAAGATTAAAGCCACCACAATCTCCATCGCAATCAAGAACCTCTCCACAAACAAACAAACCTTTTTTGCTTTTAACTTCAAAGGTTTTAGGATTTAGGGAATCCAGCAACAAGCCACCGGCTGTTGCCTGTGCCTGCTCAAAGCTGCAGGTAGCAAATATTTTTACAGAATAATCCTTTATAGCAGCAGCAATTCGCTCAATTTGTTTTAAGGAATATTTTCGGCAATCATCATTCGAGTTAAGACCACAATATTTTATAATAGCCAGTCCTACCCTTTTGTTTAAAAAACCTAACATTAAATTTTCGGCAACATATCCATAAGCCACTTCTTTTCGGCGCATAAGATAATCAACAATCTGTTCAATGCTAAGATCAGGCAAAAAATCAACGCTTGCATAAACCTGACGATCAGTGCTGTTTACAAATCGAGATATTTGCATAACCGCAGGGCCTGACATTCCGTAATCGGTGAACAAAATTTCGCCTTTTTGTGCTACGCTGTTTTTGCCGTCAAACAAAGTAAGTAATCCCTCTACTTTAACGCCTTTAAGAGGCCTAACAGCATCAAATTGAGTTTTTATGGGAACAATAGTGGGTCGTGTTACCGTAACGGGCAAACCCATACGAGCAAGCATTTTAAGTCCATATCCGTTTGACCCGGATGCAGGTGACGCATTGCCACCGCAGGCAAGTACCACACGTCTTGCTTTATATACATCTGTAGTGGTTTCTACAACAAAGCCCGACTTAATATCTGTAACATTGCAATCACAGATAATCTCAACGCCCAAGCGCTCGCATTCAAAGCGCAACGCATCCAAAACAGACGAGGCCTGCAAGCTTGCAGGAAACAGCTTATCCCCCTCGCTTACAAAAGGAATGCCCAGTGTGGAAAAAAACTCTTCAACATCGACAGAAGAGTTATCAATAACATCTTTTACAAAATTAATGTTATTACTATGAAATCTGGATATGTCAATATTAACATTGGATATGTTGCATCTGCCGTTACCGGTAGTAAGCAATTTTTTACCTACTCTACTGTTTTTTTCAAGAATCGCAACAGAAAAAGAAGGGTTATTTCTTTTTGCACTTATAGCAGCAGTAAGACCTGATGCACCGCCACCAATAACAATTATGTCATACATACCCAACACCTCATCTTTACAAAGAAATGCCGCAGTAAAAACTGCGGCATTTTCAATCATAATCAGCCGATAAATGCCTTATGGATGGCAGAAACAGCTTGAGCACTGTTCTCAGCATCAATCAATACAGACACTTTAATTTCACTTGTAGAAATCATCTGAATATTAATGCCGGCATCATAAAGTGCCTCAAACATTTTTGAAGCAACGCCGGGATGAGTCTCCATACCTGCGCCGACAATAGATACCTTAGAAACATTTGTATCGCAAGAAACAGTTGCATTAACTACAGCCGATACAGATTCAACGGCGAGATCGGCCTGATCCTTTGCAACGGTAAAGGCAATATCTTTTGTGCCATCGCGGCCAACCGATTGAAGAATAATATCTACGTTGATTTTCTTTGCGGCAAGGCGTTCAAAAATCTTAAACGCTACGCCGGGAGTATCCTCAACACCAACAATTGATATACGGGCAACATTATCATCCTTTGCGACACCGCGAATAAGCATTTTTTCCATTTTAGTACTCTCCTTTACTATGGTACCGGGTTTGCGCTCAAGACTGGAAAGAACCTCAATCTCAACCCCGTATTTTTTAGCCATTTCAACAGAACGATTATGCAGAACCTGTGCACCCAATGTTGCAAGCTCAAGCATTTCGTCATAGGTTATCTCATTAAGCTTTTGGGTGTTTTCAACCTTTCTGGGATCAGCGGTATAAACTCCGTCAACGTCAGTATAAATCTGGCATCTGTCTGCTTTAAGTGAGCAAGCAAGAGCAACAGCACTTGTATCGGAACCGCCGCGACCCAAAGTTGTAACATCTTCAAACTTATTAATACCTTGGAACCCGGCAACAACAACAATGTTTTTCTTTGCAAGCTCGGTCTCAAGTCTTTCTGAGGACACAGTTTTTATCTTTGCCATACCGTAATGGGAATCGGTATGAACGCCTGCTTGCCAGCCCAAAAGAGACACAACAGGGAATCCAAGCTTTTCGATTGCCATTGCAAGCAAAGAAATACAAATCTGCTCACCTGCTGAAAGAAGCATATCCATCTCACGCTTAGATGCTTTGGGGTTAATTTCTTGTGCTTTTTCAATAAGATCATCGGTGGTATCACCCTGAGCAGACACAACCACAACAACATCATTTCCGTTTTTATATGTGTCAGTTACTATTTGGGCAACATTCATAACGCGCTCGGCATTAGCAACAGAGCTACCGCCAAACTTTTGCACTATCAATGACATATGAAATTCTCTCCTATCAAATTATTCAGTCAATACATGAATTAAGCTTTCAAGCTTAATTCCTTTAATATTATCAAGCTTTTCAAGCAAATCAGTCTTTTTGGAGTTAACAATAAAGGCCAATTCATTGCCGAAGCAGGACAAAACATCTATCTTTTCAAAAGCAGCAGTCGCAGCAGCTAATGCATTGTCATAATCATCAACTGACACACGAACAAAAAAGCTGTATGAATCGGCATCGCAATCATCTACGTAATCAGCGGGTGCCTCATCCCAGTATACATACTTTCGTGCGGAAATGTGTTTGACACAGTCAACCACATCAGCAACAACAGCACTAGCAGTCGGAAGCTTTCCTGCGCCACGGCCATAGAACATAACATCACCAATGGCATCACCGTTGACCAAAATTGCGTTAAACACATCGTTAACGGATGAAAGCTGACACGAATTGGGGATAAAAGCGGGATAAACGGCAGGAACAACATGACCGTTTTCTTTTTTTGCGACAGTGCCTATAAGTTTAATTGCTCCGCCCCACTTTTCTGCATAGGCAACATCGGTAAGAGTGATGTTCCTGATGCCTTCGGTTTTTATAAGGTCCGGATTTACATTTTTTCCGAAAGAAAGAGAAGCGAGAATGGCAATTTTTCTGCAGGTATCAATGCCGTCCACATCTGCAGATGGGTCGCGCTCAGCATAACCAAGCTGTTGGGCGATGGATAATGCCTCATCAAAACTAAGATTTTCATCAACCATCTTGGTTAAAATAAAATTAGTGGTTCCGTTAAGAATTCCTGTAATTTTATATATCTCGTTTGCAGTCAAGCACTGACAAATCGGGCGAATAATGGGAATTCCTCCGCCGACGCTTGCCTCAAACAACAGATTAAGGTTGTTATCTTTGGCTATTTTAAGCAGTTCTTGCCCTTTAACGGAAATTAACTCTTTATTTGATGTTACTACGCTTTTTCCGGCAAGCAGACAGCTTTTAACAAAATCATAAGCCGGCTTAAGACCGCCCATGCACTCTACAACAATTTTAACCGAATCATCATTCAAAATATCGTTGAAATCTTTTGTAAATCGGTCTGCAATCGGGCTGTCGGGAAATTCACGCAAATCAAGAACATATTTTATATTAATTTCATCTGCTGCACGCTTAGCTATGCTTTCAGCGTTGCTAAGCAAAACCTCAACAACACCTGAACCAACAACACCGTGGCCCATTACAGCAATGTTAATCATTAGGAAAATCACCCTTTCAGACTATTACATATCTAGTTTTTTGATTATATCACATATTCGGTTCTATTTCAAGAAAAAATGTCAAATAATAATATATATTTGTGTTAATAAACAAACTTTGGAGTGATTAACGGTTGAGTTATACAAAACTAAACAAACTTATCGGTTTATGGTACTACATCACTGTAATAGTTTTGGTGTACTTAGCAGTAAAATTTGCTCTTCCTATACTGCTACCATTTATAATCGCAGTCATTGTTGCTTCCCTTTTGAAGGTTCCCATAAACCATCTTCAAAGAAAGTTTAAATTAAACAGATGTGTTCTGTCGTTTGTATGTGTATCTCTTATTTTGCTTATTATTTTATCGTTGTTATCTTTGACTGTTTACAGCATTTACAACTGGCTGAGCGATTTACTGAATTATTTACCCGATTTATTGCCAACACTAACTACATTCAGCGAAAAAGTCACAAAAGCCCTTAACGGTATTATGCACTCTATGCCGCAGACAGTTAAAGAAGGAATTAAAGAGATGCCGGCAAAATTTATTGAAAGCGCTACTGAGTGGATAACAAATACACTTAGCGGAACGGCAAAACAACTGCCCAATTTTTTCATTACATTGTTTGTAACAATATTCTCAACCTTTTTAGTCACCAGAGATTACAGAAAGCTGGTGCTTTTTGTTCAAAAAACCATACCGATTAAAACTTACACGCAAATATTATCAACAAAAAAGATATTATCAGCCAAGGTTATCGGAATCGTTAAAAGCTATTCCATTATGACAGCAATAACTTTTGCAGAATTATATTTAGGATTTATGTTGATAAGAATTGAGCATGCTGCAGCAATAGCTTCTATTGTAGCTGTAATAGATTTGCTGCCAATATTGGGAGTAGGAGCTGTGTTGATTCCTTGGTCAGTATTTGAGTTTATAAGCAGACATACAGCTCAAGGCGTTTGCCTTCTGCTGCTATATTTGATTATAACCGTAGTTCATAATTTTATAGCACCAAAAATCGTGGCTAATAATATTAAATTGGACGCATTAACAGTGTTGGCAACTATGTATATCGGATACTCTTTAATTGGATTTTGGGGTCTTGTCCTATCGCCAATAATTGCAGCGGTAATAAGAGATATAATAATGAATGAAAAAGCCGAATCCACATAGATTCGGCTTAAATTAATTATAATGTCTGTCAAACTGAATAACACAATTATAACGTTCGTCCAGTTGAGACGCCTTTTGTTGGATGGATGCCTCAATAGATTTCAACTCGGTAGTGATTGAAAAAGGAACCACAACATCGAAAATCAAATTAATGCACTTTTCACCTTTAACCACTCTGAAATCGTGTATGCTCAGCGCAGGGTCAACATCATAAACAACAGCACTGATAGAATCCTTGAGCCTCATACATTCTTCACCGCGGTCAACCGGGTCCATATGTATAACAAGAATGATGTTAAGTTCTTGCCCTACACGCTTTTCGCATTCATCAATCTCTTCGTGGCACTTAATCATATCAGCATCTGACGGTACCTCAATATGCACAGACACAAAGCATCGTCCGGGGCCATAATCGTGCACAATAAGGTCGTGCATACCGCAAAACATTTCGGATTGCATAATGCGTTGCTTAAGGTCTGTAACGAACTCTTCTTTTGGAGGTTCACCAAGCAGCTGGCTAAGCATCTCGTTTGCAAATTTAAAACCGCCAACAACAATAAATCCCGACACCAGCAAACCGATATAAGGGTCAATATTTATGCTGGTAAAATGAGAAACCAATACGCTTATCAATACTGCCGTGGTGGCAACAGTATCATTCAAGCTGTCCTGTGCAGTTGCAGCAACAGTCTTAGATGCAATCCTTCTTGCAATAAATCTGTTGAAAAAGTACATCCAAATCTTAGCCAAAATTGACACAACAATTATTACTACGGAAACAATATTAAACTTTATCTGTTGAGGAGTAATAATACCTTCAACGGAAGATTTAGCAAGCTGCAAACCCACAAATATAATTATTGCCGACACAATGAAGCCCGACATATACTCCATTCTGCCGTGACCAAAGGGGTGTTCCCTATCGGCAGGTTTGGCAGCCAATTTAAAGCCAAGCAAGGTAACAACGGATGATGCCATATCTGCAAGGTTATTAAATGCGTCAGAAACAAGAGATATACTGGCAGTCATTATTCCTGCCAGCAATTTTAAAGAAAAAAGCAACAGATTACATACAATCCCGGTATTACCGCTTAGTTTGCCGTATGAATTTCGCACCTTTGCAGACATACAGTCATCAGCGTTTTTAACAAATAGCTTTATAAGCAGTTTAGTCATAAGCTACACCTTACATTTTAGATCCCTTAGCGCCTTTAAATCCGCCTGCGCTCTCTAAAATATTAGATTCAAAATTATACACGAGCAATTTTTTTGCACGTTGGCGACTAAAGGCCAAATCAATCAATTTATCAAGCATTTCGGTATATTTAATACCGGTTGCCTCCCATAAATAGAAGGCCAACGAGCCGGGAATAGTATTGATTTCGTTAACATAAACCTTATCTGTGTCAACATCAAGCAAATAGTCAATGCGAACAACACCTGAGGCACCTATAAGCTTAAAAACCTGTGTAGAGATATTCTGAATCTCAGATTTTTTCTCATCAGTAATATCGGCAGGCAAACGTCTTTTAAGGGAAGTCATACCCTTAGATGCACCATTTGATAAATATTTGTCGCCAAAGGTGAGCACATCGTCATAGTTGAGCGGCTCTTCACACTCAGATGCAGAGCAATCATCAGCATCGCCCAAAACAGAGCAATTAATCTCTCTCAAATTGGTGATTGCGTGCTCAACAAGCACCTTTTGAGCAAAGGAAACAGCAAGATCAACAGCATCAACAAGCTCATTGCGATCCTTCGCTTTGCTTATGCCAACGCTGGAGCCGAGATTTGCTGGCTTTACAATTACGGGATAGCCGAACTTTTCTTCAATATTGGTTATAATTGCATCTCGTTCAGCTGACCACATCTTTGCTCTGAATGCAATATGGGGTAATGTAGGCAAATCAGAAGAAAGCAATGCAAGCTTGAACAAGTCCTTATCCATACCGATAGCAGATGACATTATGTCACAGCCAACATACGGAACGCCTAACAGCTCAAGCCAACCTTGAAGGGTACCATCTTCACAATTTGTACCGTGAACAACAGGTAAAACAACATCAACTTCAGATAAGACGTCACACTTTTTGATGCCTTTTTTGCGGTGAACACCAACAATAGAAACTTTAGAATCAACAACAGTAATCATAACCGACCGGTATATATTATCAAGCTCGGAAAGGTCACGGCGCTTAAACACATTAATATCTAAAAAATCTTTACTGTAAAGCATTTTGCCGTTTTTAGTAATATATACAGGCAAAATGTCATACTTTTCGGTGTTAAGATAATTCATTGCCTGAACAGCAGAAATTATAGCAACCTCATGCTCAACAGATTGACCGCCAAACAAAACCAAAACTCTAGTTTTCATATCAAACAAACTCCTTATTTAGCATAATTATCGGGCAAATCATTTTCAAACAGCACAACAGTATTACCGTCTGTAAGCTGATGTAAAAGAGACATAGCGTCTTTGAAGGTTGGAACGATGTGCAATCGATCATCAGAAATGCCGGCTTCACGGGCACCATCAGCCAGTGGAACAGAACGCTCAATACCAACAAGCACGACATGGTCAAGTTTTTCTGCCGCAAGGGCACCAAGTCGTTTGTTGCATTCATATTCATCGTCGCCAAGCTCAACCAATCCCGGTGTAACAATTACGCGCTTCATGCCCTCAAAAGAGGCAAGAACATTTACCGCTTCGGCAGATCCGCTGGGATTGGCATTATAAGCATCGTCAACCAGAACAGAGCCGTTAATAAACGGTTTCATTTGAAGTCGATGCTCAACGGGTTTTAATTGACTGACAGCATATTTTATATCGTTTGTGCTTACACCCATATCAATAGCAACGCCAACACAACCTGCAATGTTAAGCACATTATGAATGCCAAGAAGTTTGGATGAAAGGGGTATCTGCACATCACCGTATCTCACAGTAAACTGTGCACCAAAACGTCCACACTGAATATCAAACACATAAATGTCACAGTCATCACTTGTTCCGTAAGACACAACGTTTTCATACTTTGCAGCGTAGTCTCTAACAGGTTGACTATCAAAATTTGCGTATATTTTACCTTTTTTTGCCGATACAGCATCTGCAAGCTCAAATTTGGTTTTTGCTACATTCTCAATTGACTTAAATGTTTCAAGATGCTGAGGGCCAACCGATGTAATTACAGCAACATCGGGATAAACTATATTACAAATTTCTTTGATATCTCCTATGTTTTTCGCACCCATTTCGCATATAAACAAACTGTCAGATGACTTCAACTGCTCTCTCACCGTTCTGACAACGCCCATAGGTGTGTTAAAGCTGGCAGGGGTATATGTCAAATTATACTTTTCTTGCAAAATTCGTGCAAGTATAAACTTTGTGCTGGTTTTACCGAAGCTTCCTGTAATGCCAACAGTTCTCAAAGAAGGAACAGACCTTAAAATGCGCTTCGCATCCTTAATAAATCTGTGCCTGAAAAAGGCCTCGATAGGATAATTGATAATATTGGCAAGCAACACAGAAACAGGTGTTTCCACCGAAAGAATCAAAATAGGCAGCATTGTGTAATCATAGTTTTCAAAACAAATGGATGCCCATGCAAAAGCTGCAAAATTCACAACCGACATAGTCACATACATTCTGATAACACGCGCTGTATAAACCAAGGGCTTAATGGCAGTTTTTTGACGCTTAAGCACACCTAACACAGAGCTTAAAGCAAATATAAAAGACAGTGCACAACCTATCAAATTATAATCAAAAAACTTAAGTTTAAAGGCGATTGCAAAAATGCAAACCCATACAAGACGAAAAATATACTTTTCGCCATTACCCCTAAGCCATTTTATATATCTAGAATTAAAGTAAGAGTTTTGCTGCAGCATATGAAAATCATCTGTAGACAAAAACACGCCGCCAAGAAAAATAAAGAAAAAGGGCAAAATATAATACCAGTGCATAATCAACCTCCGATAAAGCTGTTGATAATAGCGTTTACTTCATATGGACTGTCAATAAATGAAAAATGCCCCCCGCCCTTGATAACACAAAGTCCGCTGTCAGGAATAAGCTGCTCCATCTTTTTTGCGTCACTGACGGGAGTGGCAGTATCCTTTTCGCCCCAAATGAGCAATGTAGGCGCTTTAATATTGGGCATATAACAGCACAAATCCTCGTTCACGGCGTTAACCAGAGTTTGACGCAAAACAGGTGGTGCGTTTCGGTAATCGGCTGAACCGAATTTGCTGCGGAGGGATTCAAGCGCATTTTTGGTAAGTGAACGCCACAAAGGACAAGATAAAACTGCTTTTGAAATTTTAAAGGTAGCAAGCTTAATTTTTGATTTAAAACTCTTTTTTGGCTTAACGCCTGCGCTATCTAACAAAATAATTTTTGATGCCGACAATCGACCGTCACCGATGCCCTTGATGATAACTCTGCCACCAAAGGAGTGTCCCACCAGAACAGGAGCTTCAATGCCAAGTGCAAGCAAAATCTCAGCAACAAAATCAACATAATCAGAAACTGTCCACGCTTCAGTTAGCATATCACTTCCGCCAAAGCCGGGAAGATCAGGTGCAATCATTCTGAAAGAATCGCAAAAATTATTAATAATATAGTTAAAAGCACCGCAAGAAGAGCCCCAACCGTGCAATAATACAACAGCAGGACCCTCGCCTTTATCGATATAATTTATATTGTAACCTTTTACATTTATATTCACGGGAACACATCCATTCGTAAATATCCTAATATTCATTATATTATAGCAGATATATTAACAAAATAAAAGACCTTTAATAAGAAATATTGTTCTTTTTTATAAAGTTGTTCATATCTTTGGGCATATTTGAAGAAACGGATACTGTTTCTCCTGTTACGATGTGAACAAACTTGATTTTTGCACAGTGTAACGCCTGACGTTTCATATCACTTGTATCGCCACCGTAAAGGTCATCTCCTGCAAGCGGAAAGCCGTTGCCGCTGAAATGTGTTCTTATTTGATGAGTACGACCCGTCAACAATCTTACCGATGCCAAAGAAAAGCCACCATTGTATGACACACGCTCAAAATTAGTTATTGCGCTTTGTCCGTCAGCTCGCAGGCAGCGTTTAATCTTGCTGCCGTCACACAATCCAATAGGATTATCAAAGCAACCTTTATAAGGCAATTCCCCGCTGCATATACACAAATATTCTTTTTGGATTTCAGTTTGTGCCGAAAGCTTGTTTTTGGCAACAACAACAAGCCCTGACGTGTTGCGGTCAATTCGATATATAGGTCTGAAAACAGCAGTTTCTCCGCGTTTCATACATCTGTAAATATAATCATTACCCAAAGTTTCGTTTTGATAAACCTTTGTAGGATGAACAACAACACCTGCCGGTTTATCATAAACTATATAATCTTCATCTTCATACAAAACAGCAAAATTCAAGTCAATAGGCAAAATGTTTTGAGACGGCACTTCATCCAAAAGATTAACAGTCAGCAAGTCGCCTGATTTAAGCTTTGATATAACATAAACAGGAGTGCCGTTAACAAGAACTCCGTTATTATAGGACTTAAGGTCAGTAATAACAGAAGATGAGAAACCGCGGCTTTTTAAATAACGTTCAACCGTTTTGTCATCGTCGACAGAGCTTATAACATAGTCGATAGTTCTCATTATATTCACCCAACTCAAAATTTATATATCGATTATATCACAACTTTTTAACAAACGCAATTAATTGAATTTATTCAAAAATAAACCCGGAAGAATAAAAATTAATTTTAGTTTATTTTTTTATTGACAAAACATATATTTATGGTATAATACTTTAGCGCGTTGACAAATTCAACGATTTATCACACGCGGGCCATTAGCTCAGTTGGTTAGAGCAACCGGCTCATAACCGGTTGGTCCGGGGTTCGAGTCCCTGATGGCCCACCAAACTTTTCAGGCGTAATCAAATATAGGGGTATAGCTCAGTTGGTAGAGCAGCGGTCTCCAAAACCGCGTGTCG
>JAZRNV010000080.1:0-3149 GCA_045648425.1 Acutalibacteraceae bacterium
CAACGGTACCGTCACCGCCAAGACCCCAGAACTTGCACTCGATTGTGCCTTCTGCTGCTGTGTTAGGAGCGGGCTTTTCTTCAAGTGAAAGATTTGTTACGTCATCCACAATACCGATGGTGAACATCTTCTTGGGAGCATCTTTCTTAAGCTCATCAAATACAGCGAATACGCTTGCAGGAGGTGTATCCTTTGAACCTAAACCGTAACGGCCGCCGATAACGTTTGCCTTAACACCCTTTGCTTCAAGAGCAGCGATAACGTCAAGATAAAGAGGTTCGCCAAGAGCACCGGGCTCTTTTGTTCTGTCAAGAACAGCAATGTTCTTTGCAGTTGCAGGAATAGCCTCAACCAACTTCTCAGCAGAGAAGGGACGATACAAACGTACCTTTACAAGACCAACCTTTTCGCCTGCAGCGTTGAGGTAATCAATAACCTCTTCTGCTACGTCGCAGATAGAGCCCATTGCGATGATGATGCGCTCTGCATCAGGAGCACCGTAGTAGTTGAAGAGCTTGTAGTTGGTGCCGATTTTGGCATTTACCTTATCCATATATTCTTCAACGATAGCGGGCATTGCATCATAGAACTTGTTGCAGGCCTCGCGGTGCTGGAAGAAGATGTCGCCGTTTTCGTGAGAGCCGCGCATTACGGGGTGCTCAGGATTGAGGGCGCGCTTACGGAATGCTTCAACAGCATCCATATCGGTCATTTCTTTAAGATCGTCAAAATCCCAAACTTCGATCTTCTGCAGCTCGTGAGAGGTGCGGAAACCGTCAAAGAAGTTGATGAAGGGAACGCGACCCTTAATGGATGCCAAGTGAGCAACTGCACCAAGGTCCATAACCTCTTGAGGATTGCTCTCTGCAAGCATTGCGAAGCCGGTTTGACGGCAGGCATATACGTCAGAGTGGTCACCGAAGATGTTAAGAGCGTGGCTTGCTACGCAACGTGCTGGAACGTGGAATACGCAAGGCAGCAACTCGCCGGCGATTTTGTACATATTGGGGATCATCAACAGCAGACCCTGTGATGCGGTGTAGGTGGTGGTCAAAGCACCTGCTGCCAGTGAGCCGTGAACGGTACCGGAAGCGCCTGCTTCAGACTGCATCTCTACCACGTTAACGGTGGTGCCGAAGATGTTCTTCAGACCGTTTGCTGACCACTGGTCAACATAGTCTGCCATGGGGGATGAGGGAGTAATCGGATAAATACCGGCTACTTCGGTAAAAGCGTAGGACACGTGTGCCGCTGCGTTATTACCATCCATTGTTTTCATTTTTCTTGCCATTTTGGATTTGCTCCTCCTTAGAAAAGAAATTTAATAGCTTGTAAATTATGGGGCAACCGAAAGATTGCCGACACATTTGCATACACATATATATTAACACTTTTATAGCTCTGTGTAAATAGGCATTTTGATAAAAAATGCACAATCTTTAAAGAAAATTACAGTAAAAGAGGCAAAAAAATCAAAAACACCGCCCTTGCCTATAAATAATGAATAATATTGGGATGTCGTGGGCGCCATCTCCTACGATTGTACTGCCTTTACCTAATCTACACACCTCTTGTTGACAAAATGTAAAATATAGGTTATTATTACTGTGATTTTTTATTTTGAGAGGAGTTTTTTAAACTATGGACGACCCCGGGCCTGATAGTATCATCTGGCAGATAGTGCTGCTTTTTTGCCTGATACTTGTTAACGCATTCTTTGCAATGAGTGAGATTGCCATTATCTCGCTCAACACCAACAAGGTGGCAAAAATGGCAGAAGACGGAAATCGCAAAGCGAAAAAACTATTAAAACTTACTTCTGATTCATCGCGTTTTCTTTCCACCATTCAAATCGGCGTAACCCTGGCAGGATTTTTAGCGTCTGCCAGTGCCGCAACTTCATTTTCGGCAATGCTTTCAAAGTGGCTTGTTGATGTGTGCAGCATAAAAGAGGGATTTTTGCTGGAATTTATTGACGGCGCATCGGTGGTTATAATCACTGTTGTAATGTCATATTTCTCTTTGGTGCTGGGCGAGCTGGTACCCAAGCGCATTGCAATGCACAACCCCGAAAAGGTATCCTTTGCCGTGGTGGGTGTGCTTGGCTTTGTAAAAGCAATTTTCAGACCTTTTGTGGGTGTGCTTTCACTGTCAACCAACTTGCTTTTACGCCTTTTCGGCATTGACCCCAACAAAGAGGAAAAGGCCGTTACCGAAGATGAGATTTTGCTTCTTGTTGACGCCGGTGAAGAAACGGGCGCTATTGAAGAAAACCAAGCAGAAATGATTAACAATATCTTTGAATTTGACGATATTGTTGCCTCCGAGGTTATGACCCACCGCACCGATATGGTTGCCGTTGACCTTAACGACAGCACCTTAGATGACGTGGTGCGTCTGGCTATTGAAGAGGGATGCTCAAGAATTCCTGCTTATGACGGCGATATTGATGATATAAAAGGCATCATATATGTAAAAGACCTGCTTAAATTTGTAGGCCACGACCTGCCTAAGGGAGGGCTTACCCAGCTGCTTCGCAAGGCACATTTTGTGCCCGAAAGCAAGCGCTGCGGCGAACTGTTCACCGAAATGACCGAAAAGCATCTTCAGATGTGCATTGTTTCGGATGAATATGGCGGCACCGCAGGCCTTGTAACCATTGAGGACCTGCTTGAATCCATCGTGGGCAGCATCCAGGACGAATATGACGACGAGGATGAGGATAACATCGAGCAGATTGACGAGACTACCTTTACCGTTGACGGCACCGCGTTGGTTGATGAAATATCCGACCTGCTTGAAGTTCAGTTGCCCGAGGGCGACTATGATACTGTTGGCGGAATGATAATGTCTATTATCGGCCGCATCCCCGACGAGGGTGAAAATATTAAGGTTACCGCAGGCAACTGTGAATTTACCGTTGAGGGCGTCAGCGAGCGCCGCATTGAAAGGGTAAGAATTGAAAAGCTGCCCGAGGTTGACGAGGATTAAAAACAATGATGTAAGGGAGGGCGCAAGCCCTCCCTTTTTTAATTCTTGACTACATCTTGTCAAAGCGCTAAAATATAGTTACAAACCAAAAAGGAAGAGCTATAATGAAAAAAAGAATCTGTGTACGATTATCGTCCTTGTTGCTGTGCCGAAGATGC
>JAZRNV010000081.1:0-1339 GCA_045648425.1 Acutalibacteraceae bacterium
TTTTCTGTTGATAACTTTGAAAGGCGGTAACAAATATGAACGAGAAGGTTATTCGTAATACAAAGTATCGAACAACAAAAGACCGTATATATGCAAAGGCTTGGAACGCCTGTAATAATTATTGGTTGAATATCATTGAAAGCAGTAATTCGGCAAAATAGGAATTGAAACGACAACACAAAATCATAACGGCCCCGAGATCATCGGGCGCCGTTTTTTAATTGGGGGTGATGACGATGAGTGATGCCTGGGTCAACTTGATAGCGGCCGCGGTCAGCGGTCTGTTGGTGGCAATACCGACCATAATTGCCACGGTAACAAGCAACAAGGCGCACGACAAAATTGTTGATGAGCGGATGAGATATTTGGTCGAAAAGGTCACAGACCTGGCCGCAAAGGTCGAAAAACATAATGAATTTAACGACCGCTTAATCATTGTCGAGCAAAAGGTCAACGCGGCCCACGACCGCCTTGACATCATACAAGCAAACAAGGAGGTTAAAAAATGATATTCAAGGACAGCAAAGTCTATGACATTTTGAAATGGGCGGCGAGTGTATGCTTGCCCGCACTTGCAACCCTTGTCCTGACCCTGGGTCAAATATGGGGTTTTTCTGACATCGCGGTCCCGGTTGGCGCGACTATTGCGGCGGTGGCCGCTTTTATCGGTGCCCTTGTCGGGGTTGGCGCGATCAGATATGCAAAATTAAACAAAGGGGGTGAGCCTGATGTCTAAGCGCAATGAATATGTCGAGAAGGCATTGTCCTGGGTCGGCACCAAAGAGGGCTCAAAGGGTCACAAGCAAATTGTTGCTGATTATAACAAGGCTTGTGATAAAGGCCGCAAGGCGGATGTCAATACCGCGTGGTGTGCAATGTTTGTCGGGGCGGTAGCTCAGGAAACGGGCAACGCGCTATCAGGTAACATCGGGGTCCCTGTCGACTGTTCGTGCGGCACCGGGCCTCATTCACTTATTGAAAAGGCAAAGGCGGCGGGCATCTGGGTCGAGGCTGACGACTATAACCCCCGCGTTGGTGATGTGATTATGTATGACTGGCACGACTCGGGCAAGGGTGACGACACTACCGGGCACGACCACACGGGCATTGTAACAAAGGCGGGAAACCCCTTTACAGTCACCGAGGGTAACAAAAATGATGCTGTCGGCAACCGCAGTGTCAAAGTCAACGCAAAAAACATCAGGGGTTTTATAACCCCGCGTTTTGCTGATGAAATAGATCCCCCGGCACCTGAGGCGACACCAACACCAACACCCGCCCCCGCGCCCCAGGCTGAGCCCTACAAGGTCACGACCAACGGCTCAAACCTTAGGCGCAG
>JAZRNV010000082.1:0-2064 GCA_045648425.1 Acutalibacteraceae bacterium
AAAAGTTAGTGCTTAACGAAGGCCTTACCAATCTTGGCGCGCTCACCTTCTACGGCTGCACCGCTCTTAAGCAGGTAACCATTCCCGCCACAGTAACCAACATTGAAAACCGCGCCTTTAAGGGTAGCGGACTTACCTCTGTTGTAGTTCCCGATACCGTTAAGAAGATGGGCTACGAGGTGTTTATGAACTGCGCCGATTTGGCAACGGTTGACTTCAGCGAGGGCGTATCAATGCTCCAGCCCTGCACCTTTATGAACTGCACCTCTCTGAAAAACTTTGTGTTTACCGATAATATGTGCCGCATCCGTGCCAATGCCTTCAACGGCTGCACCGCCCTTGAAAGCATCATTTTTGAAAACGACGGTATGATGTGGGGCTCCTCTAACGGCAACGAGGCCAAGATTGCACCCAACGCCTTTGGGGGCTGCAGCACAGACCTTGAGCTTGTCGCTACCAAAGACAGCCACGTTGAAAGCTATGCAATCAACAAGGGCTTTACCTTTGTTAACAAGAATGGTGTTGCTATCACCTACGACCTTGCTTCAATGGCCGATTCGGCAACCGCCCTTAACAACCCCGACAAGGGCTGGTATATTCACTATTTCGATAACGGTATCACACGTTACGGTGTTGGACTTGCCGCTAAGGATGCCGTTAAGATGATTCCTTGCCTTGACCACATTTACCTGCGCTTGGCCTGGAGCTATCTTGAGCCCAAAGAAGGTCAGTATAACTGGAAGCTGATCGATGACGTTATCAACGATTACTCTCAGTACGGTGTTAAGGTATCCTTCAGAATCACTTGTAAGGAAACCGATGCAAACAACATGTATGCCACTCCTCAATGGGTTAAGAATGCAGGCGCCGCAGGCACCATGCTTAGCGATTCTTGGGAGCCCGACTATGGCGATCCCATCTTCCTGCAAAAGCTTGACAACTTCCACAAGGCCTTTGCCGAAAGATATGACGGCCGCGAGGATGTTATCTATGTTGACGTAGGCAGCTACGGCGACTGGGGCGAGGGTCACACCTCTTCAGGCTCTAAGAAGGTTTGGGGCTGGGACACCATCAAGGCCCACTTTGATATTTACAAAAAGTATTACACCAACACCCAAATCGTAATCAGCGACGACTTTGTGGGCAACCGCAGCACCAGCACCGGCAGAGATGAAATCAAGCAATACGTTTTGGATAACGGCTGGACCTACCGCGATGACTCGGTTGGTGTAGAATGGTATGTTAACAACTATGGCGAAACGTTGCGTTCTCCCGAGCTGTTTAATGCTGTTAAGGACAATTATCCCACCATCATCGAAAACGAGCATTACGCCTGGAACAAGGAGTGCGGCAACTGGCAAAACGGCAAGTATTTCTTGTCAGCAATGGAGCAAACAGGCGCTACCTACGGCGGCTTCCACGGTTATCCCGCAGACTTTATCAAGGATAACCCCGAAATTGCCAAAGAGATTGGTAATAAATTGGGTTATTGGTATTTTGTAAACAGCTTTAAGCTCAACTCAAACTCCAAGAAGCTTATGCTTGACATCAACTGGCTCAACAAGGGCGCAGCCAAAGCATATAACAAGTACGATTTGAGCATCATTCTTGTAGACAGCGAAAACAAAGAGTACGTTTTCGATCAAACTGATTTTGACAACACTCAAATTCTGCCCAACCAAGAGTACACATCTAATCACGTTATTTCAAGAGCAGGCCTGAAAAAAGGCAAGTACACCTTGAAGATTGCAATGAAAAAAGGCGACGAAATTGTTTATCTTGCACTTAAAGGCGGCAACAACGGCGTATACACTCTCGGCGAGATTGTACTTGATTGATGCTTGACGATGCACGGCTCAATCCTTTGTGACCGAGCCGCTCTGGATGATTCTTAAAATGAGCATAGTTAAAAACTGTGAGTGTAAAAGGGAGTTGCGGTTAGGGATAAACCGCCTAAAAAAGCAAATTTTTGCGGCCTAATATGTTAAAAAGCCACGATACGCGTCAGCGTTATCGTGGCTTTTTGCCTTTTATTCCACTAAAAATTTATCTTTTTTAGGTGCA
>JAZRNV010000083.1:0-3362 GCA_045648425.1 Acutalibacteraceae bacterium
GCTGATCTCCCCCAAGAGTCCACATCGACGGGGAGGTTTGGCACCTCGATGTCGGCTCATCACATCCTGGGGCTGTATTCGGTCCCAAGGGTTCGGCTGTTCGCCGATTAAAGTGGTACGCGAGCTGGGTTCAGAACGTCGCGAGACAGTTCGGTCCCTATCTGTCGTGGGCGCAGGATATTTGAGAGGATCTGTCCCTAGTACGAGAGGACCAGGATGGACGAACCTCTGGTGCACCAGTTGTCACGCCAGTGGCACAGCTGGGCAGCTAAGTTCGGATTGGATAAACGCTGAAAGCATCTAAGCGTGAAGCCAGCCTCAAGATTAGATATCCCATGACTTTAGTCAGTAAGACCCCCGGTAGACTACCGGGTTGATAGGCCGCATGTGTAAGTGTAGTGATACATTCAGCTAGGCGGTACTAATAGGTCGAGGGCTTGATCTCTCGGAGATTTACCAATCTCCTTCGTGATTCACACGCATTGTTCGGTTTTTAAGGCTCGTCTTAATAAGCCAATTAAAAGTCGTGCAAGCTTTGCACGACTTTTTTGCCCTATAATTATTTAATAAGGAGAATAATATGAACATCTGGCACGATATCAGCTCTGAACGCATAAAACCCGATGATTTTATTGCAGTTATTGAAATACCTAAAGAGTGCAAGGTTAAGTATGAAATGGATAAAGAGACCGGTTTGCTGAGAATGGACCGAGTTTTGCACACAGCGACTCACTATCCGTCTAACTATGGCTTTATTCCTCGCACCTTTGCCGACGACAACGACCCGTTGGATGTTTTGGTGCTGGGTTCTTCTTCTGTTTATCCTATGACCCTCATTCGTTGCTATCCCATCGGCGCCATCAATATGATTGACGGTGAGGATAATGACGAAAAGATTATTGCAATTCCTTTTGGAGACCCCACTTTTAATGTGTATAACAGCATTGACGAGTTGCCCAAGCACATTTTTGATGAAATGGCGCACTTTTTTGAGGTTTACAAGGCTCTTGAGCATAAAAACACCGCTGTTCACGAGATAGTGGGCAAAGAGGCGGCTCTTGAAATCATCAGAAAAGCCACCGAAAATTATGCCGACAAGTTTGTTGATTAACATTTGAGTTTTTGAAAAGAGGTGAAAAGCTTGAAAACCGGCAAAAAAACCATTGCAACAAATAAAAAGGCCTTTCACGATTATTTTGTGGAAGAGCAAATAGAGGCCGGCATCGAGCTTTTCGGCACCGAGATCAAATCTATCCGCAGCGGCGGTGTAAATTTGAAGGATTCTTGGTGCGAGGTCATTGACGGCGAGATTTTTGTTAACGGTATGCATATAGCGCCCTATGAAAAGGGTAATATATTTAACAGAGATTCATACCGCCAACGCAAATTGCTTATGCACAAGCGCGAAATTATGCGACTTTTCGGGCTTGTTAAGCAGCAGGGGCTGACCTTGGTGCCCATTGAGCTATATTTTAAGGGCTCGCGGGCAAAATTGGCAGTCGGCCTTTGCAAGGGTAAAAAGCTTTATGATAAGCGCGCCGATTTGGCTGCTAAGGCGGTCAAGCGTGACAACGAGCGCTATTTTAAAGAACAAAACACGTAATTAGCGTCACAGACGTTAATATATATGGGGGCGTAAAGGTTTCGACGGGGATCTTGAACCACGATAAGCGAGTAGCGGGGCGGGACCGCTATAAAATCCGTAACTTAAAATTAAACGACACTAATACTGTTGCTTACGCTGCCTAATTAAGGCAGCGCGTCCGACCCGTTATACTGTCGAGCGGTACAGGGCGTCATTTAGACAGTGAACGTGAATGGGAGAGTGTCCGGTATCCCATCACGGCTTACGGACTACCGATAGCCGAAGCTTGCTGATAAGCGTCGGCCGGAGGGAAATTTAAACTATCAGCTGCACTCGGAGAAAGTTGTGAGAATGGATTTTCGGACAGGAGTTCGACTCTCCTCGCCTCCACCAATACTAATTAAGGTTGATTCAAAACGAATCAACCTTAATTTTTTGTGCTTTTTCGCCTGTTATTAGTGCTTTTGTTTGTACAAGGCGCTGTAAAAACGGGGCTTTGTACTAAAATTGTATCGGGGATATAAGATTTCCGCATTATCGAAAAATACCCAAAATCAGCATTTTCACCCTCTGCCCGGCAATGAATACTTGCTCCCGTAAACGAGCAAACCTCCCGTAAACGAGTAAACCTCCCGTAAACGAACACCGAAAACATAACAGGTTATGAATTCGGAAAGCACTTCCTTGCGCTACCGAGGTGATGTATAATATAAAAAGTTTCAAAGCCAAAACGAAGTAAGCGTTCGCGAACATTTGGAAGCATTTTATACACAAAAGTCCACAAATGCGCTCGCTTGAACTTGATATTTGTCGATTTATATGTTATAATGAACCCATCACTATATGAGAGGTGTATTATGGCTGTTTCTTATAACAAGTTATGGAAACTTTTGATTGACCGTAAAATGAAGAAAAAAGAGCTGATCGAGCAAGCGGGCATCAGCAGAACTACCATTGCCAAGATGGGCAGAGATGAAAACGTATCAACGGATGTACTGTCAAAAATTTGCGGTGCGCTAAATGTTGACATAGGTGAAATCATGGAAATGGTACCCGATGCCAGCGGAGAAAAATAATGGATAAACACACACCCGAACAACGGCGAAGGAATATGCAGGCCGTTAAAAACAAGGATTCACAAATCGAATTACTGTTACGAAAAGAACTTTGGAGTCGCGGGATCCGTTACAGAAAGAATTCAACCGAAATTTTTGGCAAACCCGATATTGTATTCATAGGCAAGAAAATAGCCGTTTTTTGTGACAGCGAATTTTGGCACGGATACAATTGGGAAGAGCGTAAAAAAGATTTTAAGTCTCACCAAGAGTTTTGGATTCCAAAAATAGAGCGAAATATGGAACGCGACAAAGAAGTAACAGCAAAACTTGAATCCGAAGGATGGACGGTTCTCCGCTTTTGGGGAAATGAGATTAAGAAGCACACGGCGCAATGCGCAGATATAATAGAAAAGGTGGTACGCTCAAAATGAATCAACTGAAGTCTATTGATTTGTTTGCCGGTATCGGCGGTATTCGTCTCGGTTTTGACCGAGCGTTTGGCGAAAATATTGAAACGGTGTTTGTGAGCGAGTGGGATGCTCATGCACAAAAAACCTATCAGGCGAATTTCACCGATGATTTTGATATCGCCGGCGACATTACGCAAATCGAAGAAAAGGATATCCCGGCATTTGATATCTGCCTTGCCGGCTTCCCTTGCCAAGCGTTCAGCCTTGCAGGTCAACGCATGGGATTTGAGGACAACTATAAAGGTATGT
>JAZRNV010000084.1:0-9392 GCA_045648425.1 Acutalibacteraceae bacterium
TGCACCTAAAAAAGATAAATTTTTAGTGGAATAAAAGGCAAAAAGCCACGATAACGCTGACGCGTATCGTGGCTTTTTAACATATTAGGCCGCAAAAATTTGCTTTTTTAGGCGGTTTATCCCTAACCGCAACTCCCTTTAGGGAGTTGTGCTCGGTTTTTCGTTTATCTTAAGGAACTTTCATCCTTAACCTGCATTTTTGAAGCATAGCTTGTAGGGCTGACCCCTATCACCCGTTTAAAGACGGTAGAAAAATAGTTTGAATCGGTATAGCCCAAGCGCTGAGAAATCTCTTTAACGCTCATTCCCTTGCGGAGCATTGAGATGGCGCTATCCATCTTCATTCTGCGATAAAACTGCACAACGCCCATACCTGTAAACTGTCTGAAGGTTTGCTTAACGCTGGAGGGGCTCATATTGCACACGCGCGCAATATCATCAACCGTCAAATTGCCGTCAATATTGTCGGTCAGACAGCGGACTATCTCGGTATATTTGCGCACACCTGTTGCCGATGAACGAATGCTGTCTCCCGGCGAGCGGTTTGGCAATATGGTCATCATAAGATTTTCAAGGCGGTTGATGGTCATTTGTGCCAAGAGAGATTTTTGCTGCTTTACAGCTATGCCGTCGTTGTCAAATTCATCCTGTATATGGGATATTATATCGATTATTTCGTTGGTGCCGGCTTCATCAAGTTCATAAACGCAGTCGGTAATATCGGTGTTTATTTCGGCATCGAAAGACACTATCGCCAGCTTGGGAGGATCTCCATCCCCTGCCCACAGGCGGTGAAAGGTCATAGGTCGGTGAACAATGGCGTGGCCGGCGGTAACAGAAAATATATTACTGTCGGACGCCACACAAACAGTGCCTTCAAGAACACAGGCAACCTCCCAAAAGTTGTGAGTTTCACCTACAAAGTTAAAATCACTGTCATACTGCTGAATAAATGCAGTGTATAAAGAAGTTATATTAATCTGCTTTTTTATGTGACAGGGCCACCAAATCTCCATATATTTCACCGCTCTTGACACTATTTGTCTTTTTTTAAAGAAAAATTGCATATCTTTAGGTTTACATACAAATTTGTTCGCAATACAATTATTACACAAGCCCCTAATTTAGTCAAGCAGAAATTTTTATGGGTTTTTTTGGCAAAATGCTTGCATATTATAGGGCCGGTGGTATAAAATATTTTGTATAAAGTTCAGGAGTAAAAAATATGGACAGAAATGAATTGTGCCTTCAAATAAGCGAGGCAGTTAAACACTTTACCTTTAAGGGCGAGCCCCTTTCTCACGAAAGATACGGCAACGGCCATATCAACGATACCTTTAAGGTTTCTGCCGTCAAGGACGGTGTAACCACCGATTACATTGTTCAGCGCATCAACACCGATATTTTCACCGATCCTGATATGCTGATGCAAAACATCAAATCGGTTACCGACTATGTTCGCAAGCAGGTTGAGGACAGAAACGGTGACACTCTGCGCGAGGTTATGCTGGTCATTCCCACCGACGAGGGCAAGCTTTACTACACCGATGTTAACGGCAGCGCCTGGCGCGCATATTTGTATGTAACAGACAACATTTGCCTTGACAGCCCCCGCAACGCCGCCGACCTTGAAAAATCTGCCCGCGCCTTCGGTCAGTTTGCAGGTTCTCTTGCCGGCTTTGACGCCGAAAAGTTAGGCGAGCCCATCCCCCATTTTCACGATACCCCCCGCCGCTTCGCAAACCTTATGAAGGCCTATGCCGAAGATAAGTGCGGCCGTGCCGCCGAGGTTGAAGATTTAATTGCCTTTGCCCGTGCGAGGGAGCAGTTTACCCACACCTTGCAGGACAGCGGAATCCCCCTGCGCGTTACCCACAACGACACCAAGCTCAACAATATTTTGCTTGATGACAAGACCTTTGAGGCACTGTGCGTTATCGACCTTGACACCATTATGCCCGGATATTCGGTCAACGATTTCGGTGATATGATTCGTTTTGGCACCAACACCGCCAAGGAGGATGAGGCCGACCTTAGCAAGGTTACCGTTGATTTGGAGCTTTACGAGGCCTGCGTGCGTGGATATATCGAGGGCTGTGACGGCGGTCTTACCAAGCAAGAGCTGCTTCTGCTGCCCGACGGTGCAAAAATGATGACCTTTGAATGCGGCATGAGATTTTTGACCGACTATCTTGAGGGTGATACCTATTTCCGCACAGCATATGACAAACACAATCTTGTGCGCTGCCGCAATCAATTTAAGCTGCTTACTGAGCTTGAAAACAATCAAGAACAGATAAACGCAATCATAAGCAAATATTTATAATGGAGTGTTTTTTATGAATTTTATTGAAGTAGAAACCTATGCCGAGCTGTCAAAGCTGGGTGCCGATATTATTGCCGATGTTATAAAAAACAAAAGCGATGCCGTTTTGGGCCTGGCAACCGGCTCATCCCCTGTAGGCATATACAAAAACCTCATTGCAAAAAATGCCGCAGGTGAGCTTGACTTTGCCAAGGTGATTTCGGTTAACCTTGATGAATATCTCGGTCTTGAGGGCACTCACGAGCAAAGCTATCGCTATTTTATGAACGATAATTTGTTTAACCACGTTAACATCGATAAGGCCAACACCTATGTTCCCAACGGCATGGCCGATGATATTGAAGCAGAGTGCACCGCATATGACAGCCGTTTGCAGAGCTTTGGCGGCAGTGATATTCAGCTGCTTGGCATCGGTCTTGACGGTCATATCGGCTTTAACGAGCCCGACGATTGCTTTACTGCCGCAACCCACGTGGTTGAGCTTGACCCCTCCACCATCGAGGCCAACGCCCGTTTCTTTGAAAGCAAGGATATGGTGCCTCGCAAGGCAGTTACTATGGGTATGGCCGGCATTATGCAATCCAAAAAGATTTTGCTTATCGCCAACGGTGCCGCCAAGCGTGACATTCTGATGGCCGCTATGTACGGCAAAATCACTCCCGAGGTGCCTGCATCAATTTTGCAGCTGCATCCCGATGTTACCGTCATTTACAGCAAAAACTAATTGTTGTTGATATTAAGCACACCTTGTGGTATACTGATGGTATCACAAGGTGTGTTTTATTATTTTTAAAGAGGTCTTTTTATGAGCAGCAATTTGCCAATCGGCATTATTGATTCGGGCCTTGGCGGACTGAGCGTCTTGCGAGAGCTTTTAAAAATAATGCCCAACGAAAACTATATATTTTTTGGCGATTCTGCCAACAACCCATACGGCACCAAAAGCGTCGAGAAAGTGGTGGAGCTGACCGTGGGCAACGCCAACAAGCTGTATGATATGGGGGTTAAAGCAATGGTTATTGCTTGCAATACCGCCACTGCAGTTGGCGCGCCCGTGCTGCGAGCCACCTATCCCGACAGAATTATTGTTGGCATTGAGCCGGCACTTAAGCCGGCCGTGTTGGCTAAAAACAATCCTACCGTGCTGGTTATGGCCACTCCCCTCACCCTGCAGCAGGACAAGTTTTTGTCACTTATGAAGCGCTACACCGATGATGCTAACATTATCCCTCTGCCTTGCCCGGGGTTGCCCGAGCTTATTGAGGCAGGTAATTTCAGCGGTGGCGAGGTTGAGGAGTATTTAGAGCGCTTATTTGCGCCCTTTGACAAAAGCAAAATTGACTCTATTGTGCTTGGCTGTACCCACTACCCTCTTATAAAGGATCAAATTGCAAAATCCTGGGGGCAAGAGGTTGCTATATTTGACGGCAGTGAGGGCACCGCGCGGCACACGCGAAAATTACTTCAAGAGGCCGATTTGCTGAACGAGAGCAATAGGGCGGGTAAGGTTACCTTGCTTAACTCTCTTGACAGTGACAAAATTAAAGAATTAGAACGAATTATACTTTTTGATTTATAATACCGGAGAAAATAGAAACAGCCCTTGACCGACGATTCAAACTTCATCAGGTCAAGGGCTATTTCTGTTCACTCTTAGTATCTAACATCTTATTTGGCTACCTCCTGTATTCTTATAATTTGACTCGCGACCTTTCTCTTTCACCGGTTTTAAAGCGCTTGATTTGTTCTTTATGTGAATTCTCGTAAGTGAGATAGACTTTTGCTTTAACCCTGTGTAATCAATATCGCTTGCCATTGATGGCTCACTTTTTTCTTTTAAATGCTTATTTAATTTTTGGTATCACCCTTTCTTTGAGCCGTTTGGATTTTTACCTGTACATTGGTATCACCCTTTCTTTGACTATATAGTAGCATTAATTTTGTGGGATTTCAATTCACGAAATAAATAAAGTTAAAAGCCGGAAATTATGCAAATCACAGATTTTTAGCTCGCAGTTACGATTTTTATTGACTGTCAATTTCGATTGTGGTAGAATAAATATGTTGGCGGTCTTTGGAGCATACCAAAGACCGCCGTTTTTTATTTTGTTCTGTTTTTATGCACGTAAATATAAAGGGGTATTGCAAGGATACAAAAGATTGCCGCAACCATAATACCCGCCTTCATTCCTAACTGTTCGGGTGTCATTGAAAGAGCTTGGCTTAAAGAACCAATCCATTCTGCCGACATAACGCCATCGGTGGTTATGCCGATAAGCTGTGGCACAATTGATGCGCCAAGGTCGCCCCCTGCCGCCATCATTGCAAAGATAAAAACTCCGCCCTTAGTGATTTTGCCCTCGGCAAAAATCAAGCTGCCGGGCCATAGCATAGAGGTGCAAAATCCTGTAAGGGCAACTGCAATTACGCCCACAAAGGCAACGTTACAAAAGGCAACGGTCAGATAGCAAATTGCGGCACCTATCATTCCAAAAAGCAAGACCTTGGTTACATTTTTGCCGATTTTTGCATATAGCGACCTGCCAAGGCCTAACATAACGGCAAATAGGGCAACGCCGAACATATCACCCCAAATTTTCGGCAGACCTAACCCCTGCTCCAAAAATCCCGAGCTCCACTGCGCCATTGATACCTCGGCTGCACCACCGAAAAATATGGTCAGCACGCACACCCATAACCACTTGTTTTTCATAATATTTATTGCACCCGAAACCTTTTCGGGTGTTTCTATTTTAGGCAAGTCGGTGCCCAAATACAGCACAAAGGAGGTCAGCGGAACGGCTGACAGCGCAAGGGCAAGCAGATGCCAGTTTTCATCACCGAAAAGGGCAATGTAAAGCGTACTGATTATAGTTACAGGCACTACTCCCCAAGCGTATATTGAGTGAAGCTTACTCATCTCTCGGTCGGGATTTTCAGAGGGTATTGCAGCAATTACCGGACTTATAAGCACCTCTGCCAAGCCACCGGAAACAGAAAACAAAAGGGTGCCGAGGAGCATACCTACATATGCGGTATTTGGCGAAAACAGAGGCCACAGAGTATATATCAAAAGACTGATAAATGTAAGCAGCGGCGTGATTTTTACCGCTATGGGTATATTAAATTTGTGAGAATAAAAGCTGAAGGCAAGGTCTATAAACAGTTGGGCGGTGAAGCTTAACATTACAAGAAAACCCAACTGCGTAAAGGATATGCCGTACATTCGGTTAAAGGTCAAAAAAAGAACAGGAGGCATATTTGCCATAACCGCCATTGCAACATTGGTTGAGTAGCAGGCAAGCCGAATCCTGCGAAAATCCTTACCCACGGCACGCTCCTCCTTTTTTGCAAGCTAAAAGCATTATAACGCGGCAAACGGGGGTTGTAAAGAAAAATTTATTTGATGTAAAATTGGAGGAAGAAAACTCGCAATATAACAAAAAACACGTTGGCGGTCTTTGCTTTGTTCAAAGGTCGTCAACGTGTTTTCAATTTAATCAAAATAGCCCTTATAGGTTACCTTTAGCATACTGTTGGGGAAAAGGTGGTCAAACAAATCGATAAAGTAATCGTCAGTCATACTGGCTATATAATCCACCACTATCTGGTCGGGTTGGGTATCAGTATAAGCAGCAGCGCGCTTATAATGGGCTTTGTTTATGTATTCAATATGGTGGGTGAATATGGGTGACGATTTATCCCCTGCCTTTAAATCCTTAAGCAGCCGCTCATACATCTGCTCCATCATAGGCCTAACGGTGGCGGCAAGCAACTGCTCTACCTTTTCGTTTTTATATATAAGCTCGTAGTTATCGGCCTTGGCCTTTTTCAGGGCTTCAAAATGCTCGTCATCCATTTTGATATATGGCTTGCCGTAACTATGCTCAACGATATTGACCATCAGATTGTTGATTATTTCGGCGTTATAGGTGCCTATTGCCCCCGACTGAAAGCCGCTGTTTTGGGCTATGTGGGCTCGCTCGGCATCCTGCCTGTCTTTGCCAAGATAGGCGATTATATCTGAAATGCGCATCACGCAGCCCTCCAGGGTGGAGGGTGCAAGGCGGCGCACCTCTGCCCTATCGTGGTAGCAGGCGGCAATTTGGGCATCAAAGGCGGCAAAATCAACCATAGGCACAGGGTGATATTCGCTTTGCTCCATTTCGCCGTCATGGGCGGCAATGCCGCTTAAGGTTTGCAGGGTGATATTGTAAGGAAAGATGCCGTCCAGCACTCGCACCGAATGAATATTATGGCTGAAATGCTTGCCTGCGCTTTGATAGTACAGGGCATCTAAAAAGCTCTCACCTGCGTGGCCGAAGGGGGTATGACCTATATCGTGGCCCAGGGCGATGGCTTCTATCAGCTCCAAATTAAGGCCCAAGGCCTTGCCGATGGTGCGAGCAATGCGCGAGACAAGCTGAACGTGCAGTCCGCGACGGGTAATGTCGTCATTTTTATAAAAGCTGAACACCTGAGTTTTATCGGCATAGCGGTTGTAATAGGGGCAATGAATTATCTTGTCAATATCCCGAATAAAGGGTGGGCGTATCAGCGTGGGCTTGTCACGGGATTCATCCCGTCTGACGGCCGATTGGTCATCCCATGCGAAGGGGGTTGCTCCCCTCTCGCGGTCGGATAAAATTTGTTGTGTTAATTCTTTGGAAAGATTTTTATAGTTAAGCAAGGTAATCACCTCTTTTTACAGTTTAGCATATTTTTTCTTCAAGGTAAAGACAGACCTTGTAAACCATGAAAAAATGTGCTATATTTAAGGTAACAGATTAAGGAAGCGAAGTTTAATGAAAAAAGCTAAATCGGGTCTTTCCACAACACACCTTATACTGCTCAGCTTTTTGGCGGCTATTTTTGTAGGCGCCCTTGTGTTGTGTCTGCCTATAAGCTCGGCCTCCGGGCAATGGGTTCCCTTTACCGATGCACTGTTTACATCCACCACCGCCACCTGCGTTACGGGGCTTGTGGTTGTGCCCACCGTTTCGTCTTGGAGTCTTTTTGGGCAGGTGGTTATTCTTATTTTAATACAAATAGGCGGCCTTGGAATAATCACCGTTATGTCGGGCATTGCCGTTGCTTTTCATCGCAGAATGGGCTTGTCTGACCGTTTACTGCTGCAGGATGTCTTTAACCTCAACACCCTTTCAGGGCTTGTTAGATTTTTAAAAAAAGTAATTTTAGGCACCTTTGTTATAGAGGGCATCGGTGCTTTGTTATATATGACCGTCTTTGTTCCTCAATTTGGCGCAAAGGGAATATGGATTTCGGTCTTTACCTCCATTTCTGCCTTTTGCAACGCAGGCATTGACATCATCGCCGAAAACAGTCTTTGCGGCTATGTGAACAACCCTATCATTAATTTTGTTACATCCGCGCTTATAATTCTGGGCGGTATCGGATATATTGTCTGGTGGGATGTTATAAGGGTGCTGAGGTTGCGAAAAAGAACTAAAATCAAGCTCTTCAAATCTCTTACCCTACACAGTAAAATTGCCCTGAGCGCCACCCTGCTGTTGATTTTTGCAGGCGGCGCGGCAATTTTTGCCTTTGAATATAACAATCCTCTCACCATCGGCAATATGTCGCTGTTTGACAAGCTTCAGGCCTCGTTTTTTCAATCGATAACCACACGCACGGCAGGTTTTGCCACCGTTGCACAGGAAAATTTGTCTAACGGCGGCGCTGTCGTCTGCCTGCTGCTGATGTTTATCGGCGGCTCCCCCGTTGGTACGGCAGGCGGTGTAAAAACCGTGACGATGGCCATTCTTTTTTGCTCAGCCGTTTCGGTGGTTAAGGGCAAAGAAAGCACCGATATGTTTAACCGCACCATTTCATCTCAAGCCATCAGCAAAGCGGTAGCGGTAGTTGCGACCTCCTTTTTGACGGTTTTTGTTTCTACAGTTTTGCTGTGTGCAGTTACCGACACCGACCTTTTAAACGTGCTTTTTGAAACGGTCAGCGCCACCGCTACGGTCGGTTTGACCAGAAATCTAACATCTTCGTTGGGCACCGCAGGCAAGCTGATTATCACCGCCACAATGTATTTTGGGCGCGTTGGCCCTATATCCCTTGCCTTTGCCTTTAAAACCAAGCGGTCGGGGCAACCCACCGTTAGCAACCCCGTTGAAGAAATCAGCGTAGGATAGAAAGGTTGATTTATTATGAGCATTCATCAAAGCTATGCCGTTTTCGGTCTGGGCAGATACGGCCGTGCCGTAGCAAAAGAGCTGGCTCTTATGGGGGCCGAGGTATTGGCAGTAGACCGCGTGCAAAGTATCGTTAACGAGGCGTCAGCCGACATTCCCGTTTGCAAATGTGCCGACATCACCGACCCTGAAATTATCGACCGTTTGGGGGTAGCCAACATCGACGTGGTTATTGTGGCTATGGCCGGCGACCTTGAAGCCAGCGTTATGGCTGTAACCCTGTGCAAAGAGGCAGGGGTTAAAACCGTCATTGCCAAGTGTGCCACCGAAATGCACCGCAAAATCTTGCTTAGAATAGGTGCTGACCGAGTTGTGATTCCCGAGCTTGAATCGGGTGTAAGATTGGCCAAAAATCTTGTCAGCAACGGCTTTATGGATTTGGTAGAGCTGTCAAAAGACGTATCAATGGTTGAAATTGATATTAAGCACGAGTGGGTGGGCAAAAATCTTATCGAGCTTAACCTGCGCGGTAAATACTCCATCAACATCGTGGCCATGATAAATGATGACGGTGTGCAAATCGATATAGATCCCCACAAGCCCTTGGAGGAAAATGCCAAGCTTATCGTTATTGCCAATGTAGATAAGCTAAACAAGCTTTATAACCGATAACTTTTTGAGTTGGTCGTTGTGACTTTTGAAACTTCAGCCGAAGCCGCCCAAAGGTTGGCTGAATAAACAATAAAAAACACGCCTTGCGAAAAAGGGAGTTGCGGTTAGGGATAAACCGCCTAAAAAAGCAAATTTTTGCGGCCTAATATGTTAAAAAGCCACGATACGCGTCAGCGTTATCGTGGCTTTTTGCCTTTTATTCCACTAAAAATTTATCTTTTTTAGGTGCA
>JAZRNV010000085.1:0-4809 GCA_045648425.1 Acutalibacteraceae bacterium
AAGTATCGGAATGGTCGGTCTTTTCATCTTGCTCAATATTGATTTATCCCATGACCATGATATAATTATTTAGAAAAACTTGAATTTACCGTATGGCGGTTATATTCAGAAAGAGCAACTATTATGGAATTTAACGAAAAATTACAAGAACTTCGAAAGCAGAAAGGGCTTACTCAAGAAGAGCTTGCAGAGGTTCTGTTTGTGTCAAGAACGGCTGTTTCAAAATGGGAGTCAGGCAGAGGATATCCAAATATAGATTCTTTGAAAGCAATTTCAAAGTTTTTTGGGGTAACAATTGACGAGCTGCTGTCGGGTGATGAATTGCTGACCATAGCAGAAGAAGATACCAAGCAAAAGGAAAAGCATTTTTGTGACTTGGTGTTTGGATTGCTCGATTGCAGTGTTGCAATGTTTTTCTTTCTGCCGTTTTTTGGGCAGAAAGCAGATGGGATTATACATGAAGTGTCCCTTTTATCCCTTACCGAAATTGCACCATATTTGAGAACGGCATATTTTATTGTTGTAATTGGAATTATAGCATTCGGAATTGTAACCCTTGCTCTGCAAAATTGCTATCGAGCATTTTGGGTGAAGAATAAAAGTAAAATATCGTTAGCATTAAATGCAGTTGGAGCACTTCTTTTTATCATTAGTTCGCAACCGTATGCAGCAGCATTTTTGTTCATCTTCTTGGTAATAAAGGTGTTAATGCTGGTGAAATGGCATTGATACAAAGAGTATCGCAGCTGTGATGCCTTGTTTATTGTGGTTGTTCATACCTTCTCTTAAAATATGTTTAGGCGAGAGCAAAACACAAAAAGGCAGGTTGAACAAATGAAAAAAGAAAACCGAAGAAAACTCTGCATTGCAACATGCGTGCTTTTAGCATTTTTGTTATGGACGGCAGCAATTAAATTTGTTGACGTGAAAGGGATAGGACCACAAGCATCATCCGTCGGATTTGCAACGATTAACCGGTTCGTTCATAACCTTACGGGTGTGCATATGTTTCTGTATACTGTCACAGATTGGTTGGGTTTGGTGCCACTGGGCTTTGTAATGGGGTTTGCGTTGCTCGGGCTTATTCAATGGATTAAGAGAAAACACCTCTTGAAGGTGGATCGCAACATCCTTATTCTTGGCGGCTTCTATATCGTTGTGATGGCGGTATATGTGCTGTTTGAAGTGCTTGTTGTAAATTACAGACCTGTGTTGATTGGCGGAATTTTGGAAGCATCTTATCCATCATCAACAACAATGCTGGTAATGTGCGTTATGCCCACTGCCATCATGCAATTTAATGCCCGTATCAAAAACAATGTTTTCAAAGGATTTGTAGCTTATGCAATTGTTGCTTTTATTGTTTTCATGGTAATTGGCAGACTTGTTTCGGGTGTTCATTGGTTTACCGATATTATCGGCGGTGCTTTGCTCAGTACAGGACTTGTGCTGATGTATCAAGCTGTTGCGGATTTAGAAGTTAGATGAATTGCAACCGCTTGCTAACGGTGTCAAAAATTGCGTTATAATTCACACATACCCCCTTTTTGTCTGCCGCAAAAAGGGGATTCGTTTTATATTTAGTTGCGTTTTTGCAGTTTTTGCGAATTGACATTGTTCTGATTTTACATCTTGACAAATTTGAGGGGGTAGTGTATTATTGTATTAATCAGGTGATACAATGGAGGCGAAAAAATGCATTTTGTATTCGATAACAACTCACCAATATACATTCAAATTGTGCAACAGCTGAAATTATACATAATTTCGGGCAATATAAGTTCGGGGGAGCGGTTGCCGTCTGTGCGTGTTTTGGCACTAGATGCCGGAGTTAATCCCAACACCATGCAAAAGGCGCTGAGCGAGCTGGAGGATATGGGGCTGGTATGCACCGAACGCACCAACGGCAAGTATGTAACTGCCGACCGTGAGCTTATCAGCCGTCTTAAAGACAGCTACGCCGAGAAACTGACGGCGGATTATTTATCTATGATGGAAAAAATCGGTATTAGCGCTCCTTTTGCTGCCGATTATCTGTCACGTTTTGGAGGAATGCAGCGATGAATCTTGTTGAATGCGTGGGGCTGTCCAAGCACTATGGCGACACAAAGGCCCTTGACGGCATCAATCTCTCTTTGCCCGAAGGCAAGATTATCGGCCTTTTGGGCAAAAACGGCTCGGGTAAAACCACTCTTATCAAGCTGATAAACGACCTGCTGACGCCAACATCGGGTCAAGTGTTTATTAACGGTCTTCCCGTGGGGGTTGAGAGCAAAAAAATCATTGCATATTTGCCTGAAAGAACCTATCTCGACCGTAATATGACTGTTAGTCAAGTGCTTGATTATTTTTGCGATTTTTATGAAGATTTTGACCGCGAAAAGGCGGTTAAGCTGCTGGACGATTTGGATTTAAAGGTTACATCTCCCATCAAAAATATGAGCAAGGGTATGCAAGAGAAGGTTCAGCTGGTGCTGGTTATGAGCCGCCGTGCCCGACTTTACATCCTTGATGAGCCCCTGGGGGGAGTTGATCCTGCTACCCGTGATTATATTCTTGACACCATCCTTACCAATTTCAGCGAGGGGGCAAGTGTGCTCATATCCACACACCTTATCAGTGACATAGAGCGAATTTTGGATGAGGTGGTTATTATCGACAAGGGCAAGGTGCTGCTGACGGGAAATGCCGATAAGCTGCGCGAAGAGGCCACTTACTCTGTTGACGAGATATTCAGGAGATTGTTCAGATGCTGAAAAAACTGTTAAAACACGAAATTTTGAAGGACGCCAAGTTTTTATCGATTTATTATATTATTACCCTTGGGGTAGCCGTTATCAGCCGACTTCTTACACCCATTGACGGCTCGTTGGTGCTTGAAATAATCGCCAGAATTTTTAGCGGAGCCACAATTTCAATGATGGTTGCCGTTATAATCAACAACGTTATGCGCCTGTGGGCGCACTTTAAAAGCAGTATGTATGGGGATGAGGCATACCTGACTCATACCTTGCCCGTAAAAAGAAGCTCGGTCTATTTTGCCAAGCTTTTGGCGGCAATAACAACCATGCTTGCATCCTTTACCGTCTGCGTTGCAGCTTTGGCTATTGCGTTTTATTCAAAGGATAATCTGCAGACGGTTAAGCTGCTGCTTGACCCAATGGCAGAAATGTATGACAGCAGCGTTATATATATGGTGGCCATGGTGCTGTTGCTGATTTTTCTTGAGCTGCTTAATATGGTGCAGTGCGGCTATGTGGGTATCGTTTTGGGCCACCGCTGCCGTCAGGGAAAGACGGGTATGTCGGTGCTTTTTGGCATCGCAGTATATTCTGCAGGAAGCTGTCTATTGCTTTTGCTTGCCTTTTTGCTGTCTTTTGTAAGCACCGACCTTAACAATCTTTTTATTACCCAAACTGCTGTTGACCCCAAAACCCTTAAGGAGCTATTTTATATTGCCACGGCAGGATATTTTATGCTTAACCTTGTTATGGTGATTATAAGCAACAAACTGCTCAAAAAAGGCGTGAACGTGGATTAATTAAAACACCCTGCCGAGTTGATGCTCAGCAGGGTGTTTTTGTACCTGTTAATCTTTGGCAGCAGGGTATTCGTTGCACAGCAGGCGGTATGGGGCTTCGTCCTCTTCAATTTGGGGGAAGCGACCCACAGGTGGATTGAAACGGTTGTCGGTGTTGTCGTCATTGCACTGGCTGACCTCACCAAGCAAAACGGGGCCGGTGCCCTCCTCCACGGAAAAATCGTGATATAAGAACTGCTGCACGTGAATGCTCTCACCGGGGGTAAGGCGGATTTGAGTGCCGGCAGGCACGGTGTAGGTGCGACCGTCGGTGTAGACGGTAACGTCAGACTCGTAGTCAATTTCTTCGTTTTCAAGACTGTTATACACCCTTATAAGCACGTTGCCACCGCCACGGTTGATAATATCCTCGGTTTTGCACCAATGAAAGTGGTTGGGTGCATACTGTCCCTCTTTAAGATAAAGCAGCTTTTCGGCGTAGACCTTGGGGTATTTGTCAGCCATTGAGCGATTGCCGTTGCGAATGGTGATAAGGGAAAAGCCGAACTTATCAAAATCACCCATACCGTAGTCGGTTATATCCCAGCCCAGCATACAGTCACGCACCTCGTCGTATTCGTGACCGATGCTTTGCCACTTTTGGGGGGTGAAATGGCAAAAGGGTGGCAGATAGCAATGATGCTTTTGACACATCGCCTCTAATTCCTTTAACGCTTTGTTGATTTCAGAACGTTTCATACCCGTCCACTCCTTTCTTTTTTGTATCATAGCACACTCGAATGTGTTAGTCAATAAATGGTGATAACGGGGCAAAAAGCTGCTCCTTGCCGCATTGGGCGGTATGCTGTCCCGACTGCTCTTTTTGGCGCCGGGCATAGTAATCGTAACCGCCTAAAAAAGCAAATTTTTGCGGCCTAATATGTTAAAAAGCCACGATACGCGTCAGCGTTATCGTGGCTTTTTGCCTTTTATTCCACTAAAAATTTATCTTTTTTAGGTGCATGCAGTTTTGCAACTGAAAATTTTGCCCCACTACCTCGTCTTTTCTGCTTGTAAGACACAAAGTATTACTGCGCAAAAAAGCCTTCGTCGTGAACCAAAATTTTTATTACAAAACTGCGCTCACCTAAAAAAGATAAATTTTTAGTGGAATAAAAGACGCAAACCCGTGGTAACGCTGACGCGTACCACGGGTTTTTAACATATTAGTCCGCAAAAATTTGCTTTTTTAGGCGGTTTATCCCTAACCGCAACTCCCTTTCGAAGGT
>JAZRNV010000086.1:0-4559 GCA_045648425.1 Acutalibacteraceae bacterium
TGAAAGTGTTCTTTTTGGTTATATGCTTTGTGTTTTATTCTTCTACCTTATAATAGCTCTTGTACCACTTGGCAAATTTGCCCAAACCTTCCTCAATGCTTGTGGAGGGCTTAAAGTCAAAATCCTTCATAAGCTCTGAGACATCTGCATAGGTTTGATAAACATCACCCGGCTGCATAGGCAAAAATTCCTTTTCCGCCTCTTTGCCCAAGGCCTTTTCAAGAGTCTCGATAAAATACATCAGCTTTTCGGGGCTGTTGTTGCCTATGTTGTAAACCTTGTGACGGGCTCCGTTTTTGTGGACAGGAGGATTGCACAGCATATTCTCAATGCCCTTAACGATATCATCAACATAGGTAAAGTCGCGGTACATATCGCCGTTATTAAAAATCTTGATGGGCTGGCCCTTATATATCTTTTTGGTAAAACCGAAATAGGCCATATCGGGGCGGCCGTAGGGGCCGTAAACGGTGAAAAAGCGCAGTCCCGTTGCAGCAATATCATAAAGATGACTGTAGGTGTAGGCCATCAGCTCGTTGCTCTTTTTGGTGGCGGCATACAAGCTTATGGGTGAGTCAACATTATCATCGGTTGAGAAGGGAGTCTTTTGCTGGTTGCCGTAAACCGACGAGCTGGAGGCATAAAGCAAATGGTCGACAGGATAGTGACGGCAGGCCTCGAGAATATTGAAAAAGCCGATTACGTTTGAGTCGATATAAGCGCGGGGATTTTCGATAGAATAGCGCACCCCTGCCTGTGCCGCAAGATTGACAACAATGTCAAAATTGCCCTCGGCAAATAGCCGCTCAACCGCTTCACCATCGGCAAGGTCGCCCTTTACAAAGGTAAACCCGGGCTGCTTTTTAAGTATGTCAAGTCGGGCATATTTAAGGGTTACATCATAATAATTGTTAATATTGTCAAAGCCCACAACGGTGGCGCCCAGCTCTAACAATCGGCTGCAAAGATGAAAACCGATAAAGCCGGCCGCACCTGTTACAAGCACCTTTTTTGAGGGGTCAAAGGGGCGGAATTTAGCCATATTTATTCCTCCGTAATTTTTCATTACCGCCTGATAGCTTTTAAGATTTCCGATGTCATAACGGGCGCCGGGCATCTCCATAGCATTGACGGCGGTGTGAGCACTCATCCAGGCGGCAAGGGCGCCGGGTGAATCGGTGCCGCAACCATCGGCAATGGCCTCATCAAGACGGGCGATATCTTCTTTTTTGTAAAAATAGAAGGGGGGCACGCACCAATGGGAGGGGGGCTGCTGGGGCTTTTCCACCATAGAGGTTACAAGGTCGCCATCAAGAGAAATTACACCGCATTTTTGCAGCTTCTCAACATCCTTCTCATAATAGCGCATAATGCATGAGGTGCCTTTTTGCTTTGCATAATCTACAAAACGGCCGAGAGAAAAATCAAGCAGATTATCACCTGCTATAACCAGCATATCTCCCTTGAGGTTCAGCTCTTCAATGGCAAAGCGCATATCCATAACTGCGCCCAATCGGGTCTGCTCGGTGGAGGTTCCGTCATCCACAACGCGGATATTGTAGGGCTTGTCTTTAGCCCACTGCTCAAAATGGTCGGCAAACTTGTGGTTGCTGACTATAACAAATTCATCTACCGCCGAGGTTTGGTTGATATCATCAAGCAACCAGTCCAAAATGGTCTTTTCCTTAACCTCAAGAAGGGGCTTGGGAAAATTTTCGGTTAAGGGATAAAGTCGCGTCGCATATCCTGCGGCCAATACCATACAAATCAAATTTACTATCTCCTTTCGAGGAAAACCGTGTCCCTTTTATTTAGGGCAGCACACCGTCGGCGGTGTCACAAAAATGAACAGAAAACTTGTTTTTAAGATTGGGAAACACCGACAAATATTCTTTGGTAACAAACTCTTCAATCTGCTCTGCATAATCGGGGTCAACAAGAGCCATACAGCAGCCCTTAAAGCCGGCTCCGCTGAAGCGACCGCCGTATATACCGTCGGTGCGTCTCATAATTTCATAAAGGGCTTTAAGCTCGGGGGAGCCCGTCTCGTAATTGTAAATAGAGCTGTAGCCGCTTTCAAAGCAAAGCTGACCGAAACGCTCAATATCTCCCTTTCGCCATGCGGCCGCACCCTGTTCAACCCTTGCATACTCTGAATAAAAATGCTCGGCACGGCGGCGCCAATTATCGGGCAGACGGTCTTTATAGGCGTCATAAACCTCTCGCGGCACATAACGCAAACGTGCGCTGGCAAAACCGCCGCACTCGATGCCTGCATATGACATAAGAGCATATGCCGCCGATTTTATCTCGTCAACACGGGTGTTGAAGGCGCTGCCTGCAAGACTGCGCTCAATTCCGCTGAAGAAGACGGCCACCTTAAAGGGCTTCATGGTTGAAGAGGTAGCTATGCGCTCATATGTGCCGTTAGAGGTGTCAAGATACAGCAAATTATCCTTTTTACAAAGCACCTCGCAAGATTGGTCCAAGGTGCCTACATTAACGCCAACATATTTTACCTCGCTCCACAAGGCGGTTTGAATCATCTCTTCCGCAGACAGATAAACACCGTTTACCTGGCACAGCGCCATAAGATAAGAGATGATAACCGAGGCGGAGGAGGAGAGCCCGCCAATAGGCAGATTGCCGCAAATTATACCTCTCAGTCCCTTGTAAAGAGGGCGAATTTTGCCCAGCGCAATGGTGGCTCCGCGCAAATAATCAGCCCAATCCCTCGCCTTGTGTCTGGGCACGTTGTTGATGTCAAAATGCACCTTGCCCTCAAAGTTCAAGCTTATAAGCTGAACCGAGCCGTCATCGGTGGGGGTGTAGGTTAAGCTGATGCCCTTGTCAATTGCAAGGCCTGTAACCTTGCCGTGCTGATGGTCGCTGTGGGCGCCAAGAGGGCAGATTCGATAGGGGCAAAAGGCGGTCTGGGGCTCTTGATTGCCAACAAAGTAGCGTGCATATTGCTCTTTCAGATCGATGCTGTTCATTATATCACTTCTTTACGCATTTTTTGGGGTAGTGCGTTTTTTTAATTTGGATTTTAATATGTTTGCAACATATTTAAATTCAGCAGGAGCAAGCAATGAATTGATTATGAAATATGCAGGAATTATGATTACGCAGAAAAGTATGCCGTACAACAGGAACTGGACGAAATTTGCCACCTGAGGTGCAACAAGCTTTTCTGCCAAGCAGACAGATGCAAATAGGGCAAAGTTGATAATAACCGGCTTGTAGGCCTTGTAATATCCGCCCTTAAGAATATGCTTTGCGGTGTAAATAATAATATCGTTGGCACGGTAAAGCAGTGCCACAACTGTGCCGATAAGCACGCCGTAAAGCCCCAACGGCCAAACCAGTGCCAGTGACACCGCCAAATTAATAGCCGCCTCCGCAATGGTGCGCGGCACCGTTTGCTTGGCGTGACCCGCAATATTAATAAGATTGCTCGACACCATTCTTATACTGCTGAGCAGCTGAACAAGACAAAACAGCAAGGGCAAAAAAGGTTTGTCATACTCGCCCACAAAATCAAAGCCCTCGGTGTAAATCAAAATAAACGGGCGGTAAAGCAAATAGCACACCGAAATAACTGCAAACATAAAGGTTATGTAATAGGTGTTATAGGCGTTGTGCAGTTTTAGATACTCTTCTCTGTTCTCATGGAAGGTAATTCCCAGCATAAACAACAGAGAGTTATTAAGGGTGTTGCACAGCTTGTGCAGCGAATGAATGACAAAGTTATAGGTGGTATAAACGCTTGAATAAACAAGACCCATTGGCCCTGCCATTGAAATAACCAAAGTATCGGTATTGGAAAAAATAAGCAGCGACACCTGGTGAATCAAAAATGCGTTTTTTTGCTTTATTGACTCAAAATCGGGCTTTGCATTAAAGTTGACCCAATAATATTTCTTTTTGAAGTATATGCTGTAAAGCCCAAGCTGAAAAAGGTTAACCGACATATAGCCAAACTGAACCAAAACAATATCGGCGCCTGAATAAATAAGAATAATTTTTGTAGCCGACATAAGCAACTCGATTATCAGCGTTATGTTGGAGGTTACATATCCCCTGCCCTCAGCTGTAAGCAGCTGCTTGAGGGTTGCCTGAAAATAAAAGTTTACAACTCCGGCAACGCCTGCCAAAAGGGTAATAAGACCGACTGCTACCTTTACAATAAGTCCGCCGCTGAATCCGAAAAATTCATAGGTGATTCCGCTTGTGTCTACCAGCATGGGATAAACAAAGGACAAACCAACCACGCAAATCAGATAATAAAGAGAGACCTTACGGTAATAGGTGCGGGTTGCCGAAAGCACCGAGGAAATTCCCTCTCTGTCCTTATTGGCAACGTGCTTGTAAAGGGCCTGCACCGTTGCCGTTCCCAGGCCTGCCTCAAGCAATGCCACATAGCCCATAAGCTGTGTAACGGAGGAAAAGAGTCCGTTAACCGCACTGCCGTAATGGCGAACGAATAAGTGCGGAATAATAAGGCCAAGCGCCATCATTACAACTTGACTTATAAGCCCGAATATTATATTTTTCAA
>JAZRNV010000087.1:0-14563 GCA_045648425.1 Acutalibacteraceae bacterium
TCGGCGCAAATATGTTCAAAATCGCAGGACCTGTTATTGTGTATGGTACGGTAGCAAGTGTGATTTATGGGGTTATTTATTGGATTTGTACCATAATGTAGGGGCGGCAATCTGCCGCCCGCAAAAAAAACGCACAATGAAAACGGGGGGCTATTAGCCCCTCCTACGATATTTTATACATTACTGTAGGGGCGAACTGTGTTCGCCCGCAAAAACCGGACACTGGATAATGGGTATCGGCGCAAATATGTTCAAAATCGCAGGACCTGTTATTGTTTACGGTACGGTAGCAAGTGTAATATATGGGGTTATTTATTGGATAACAATATTATTTTAGCAAAAAGGGTCGCCTGTTGGCGAGCCTTTTTTCAATATAAATTGCCAAATAGTATATCAATCATGGTGTAATCAATGCCGCTTTTTCTTGTCCATCGATTAACCGGGTGGGCAAAATAGGAACGGTCGCTTATCGGATAGAGCATATCTTTTTCACATGTGTGTCCTACCGTAACACCAAACGAATCGTTGGTATGCAGAATATTTAAATATCCAAGCATATCAATAAACGCATCGATTTGTTCAATCGTCATTTTTAGTAGACCTGAACTTTTTAATTCTTTACGAAGTTTAGAAGGTGGTGTGCTTTCGGGTAGTGATTCTATAAGAGTAATTAGTTTTTTGAAAAATTGTAAATCTTCCGGTGAATAATTTGGAGGTGGTAAAGTCTTATACTCCTCTAAAAAAATAATTGCTGTGTTTAAATTAAAGCAAAAAGGAATAGAAGCATTGAAATAAAAGTGTTCCATATCCACATTGATATGCCAAAACTGCATTTTGGGCTCATCGCTTAATTTGCTATTATATTTACATATTTCGCAGGTGTTTTCAGAGTACACGTCGCCTGTAGCGTTTGTGCCGATAAATTTCTTTTCAAAGTGATGTTCGGGTAGGTTTTTTATAAAGTAATAGCAAGCAAGGGCAGTACGGTATTCAGGAGCGTTATGTGCTACACCATATAGAAATGCACGGGCTAATTCCTTAACGTCAAAGGCATCTATCAGTTTTTTTGCATAACAAATTGCTTCGTCATGAGAATGGACTTTTTCTGCAATTTTCATTGTGCCTTCGCTGACAGCCGATAAATATACATCAACAGATTCGTTCCAAAAATCCGAAAAATCCTTTCTTGCAAATTGCTTTAAAAGTTTTAAGGACTGTTTTTTATCGCAAGAAGCAACAGGGGATTTTAAGTATATTTTAATATCCTCAACATATTCAGCGTTAACTTTTTCTGTAGGATTATTGTGCATCATCATAAACATAGATTCGTGCCATTTGAAATCGTTAGACATATACTCACCTCGTTTAAACTATTATACCACACTGCCGATTTAATGTAAATATTTTTGCAATTTACTGTGTCCTATATTGGCAGCAGAGGGATGGATACTGGGTATCGGCGCAAATGTGTTCAAAATCGCAGGCCCCGTCATCGTCTACGGCACAGTGGCAAGTGTGATTTATGGAATAATTTATTATTTTTGTCAGTTCGTCTTTTGACGGACTGACAATTTTTCATATTTTTATTGACATTTACCTTAGGTAAAATGATATAATTATTTTGCAAAGGGGTGATTTTGTGAAAATTAAAGAAGTAATCTCCCAAACAGGACTAACAGATCGTGCTATTCGTTTGTATATTGAAAACGGTTTAGTTACACCCGAAAATGAAAAATCCTATAACGGACGCAATAATTATAATTTTACTCAAACAGATATTGAGCATTTTGAGCAGATTGCATTGTTACGCAAAGCGGATTTTTCCTTGGAACAAATCAAGACGCTTAAATCAGGTGGAGAATCTGCAAAGGAAGTTTTGATTGCCTACCTAGCCACTAAGAAAGAATCTGTAGTTACCGGTCAAAAAATTGTTGATGCATTAAAAGATATTCCGCAACAAGAAACTGTTACAATAGACTATGTTTGCGAAAAAATCAAAGCAAGCTTTGAAAATACACCGCTACCTGATGCAGACAGAAAGGCAACCAAAGGCGAACTGTTGGAAAAATGGTTAATGCGGATACCGGCAATTATTTTTCTTGCTTTTTGGGGATTATTTGGAGTTGGTGTGTGGCTTACATACCGCGAAGATTTTGTGTTTCCTCGATACTATACGAATCCTATAAATTATATTGGAACAGCGTACATACTGTTTCCTGTTTTGGCAGCGATTATTGTTTTATTTCTATATCGCAAATATGTATTACTTCCCGAAAAACGAAAAAAACGCAGATGGATTGCGGGCATTGCTTTGGCAATAGCGCTTTTGGTGTGCGTACAACCGATCGGTATGGCATCGATCATGTTAATGCCGCCCGTTTATTCGGAAACAGATAATCCTAAAAACTATTTAATTTTGGGAAACCATGTGAAAATGTATGGGGATGATATATACAAGCTATTTCCTGCCAACATACCGCGAAGTGCTATAGCAGAAGGTTCGCAATGGTATCCACCAGATAAGTTTTTAGATACAACAAAATATTATTACTATTTTCAAGAGGTTGTTGACCCGAGCTTTCATATTTATGCTGAATGGGTATTGCCGGAAAATGAATTTTCTGAAGAACTAAACCGAATCCGTAATTATTATCCGGAAGGCGCAAAACAGCAGGTACAGTGGGGCGAATGGATTTGCCTGAGTTTTACGGATGATACACTTGACTTTGAACAAGCAAAAGGAAAGATTGATTACTATTATCTAATATTTGCTTATAATGAGAATACGGGTGGAATTCGATATATTGCAAGTTATTCAATGGATTGTGGCAGAGAAGAAGACCCATACTTTTTGTCGCTACAATGGGAATAATTTATAAAAACACTGTGTCCTATATTGACAGCAGCAGAGGGATGGATACTGGGTATCGGCGCAAATATGTTCAAAACCGCAGGCCCCGTCATCGTCTACGGCACCGCCGTCAGCGTGATTTATGGGGTTATTTATTGGGTAACAACCTTATTATAACGAAAAGGCTTGACCAATCGGTCAAGCCCTTTATATTTTGTACGTTTTATTTTTAGATATATACTCAGAAGGTGTAAGACTTTTTAAATGTTTCTCGCTTTGTTGCGTATCTCTCTTGGAGTTTTACCTGTGTGAGCTTTGATTATTTTTCTGAAATACGACGTGGAACTAAACCCCAAAATATCGCAGATTTCTTGTATTGATTTATCAGTGGTTGTAAGTAATAATTCGGCTTTTTCGCAAAGGACTTTTTGCATTAACCTGTTTGGTGTTAAATCACTTTCGCTTTTGAAAATATAATATAACTCCGATTTACTTATAAGACAATGTTTAGCAATATCCGAAACCTTGCAATTAGTATTATCGTATATGTACCGTTTGGCTCTGTCCATTATTTTGCTTTTTGTGTCTTTGGACATACTTTCGAGATACCCTACAATCTCTGCCAACGCCGAATAAAATTCGCCTATAACAAAACTATCTATGGTATTATTTATAGGAATATTTTTAACCCTTTCCTTTATCTCATCAGAGCAATTTATTTTTTGCAACACAAATTGTTTTGATTCGGTTTCGGGGAAGTGGTGAAAACCAAAAGATAAAAACTGTATGTCATCATCAGAATTCCAATATGATTGATAAGGCAGACCTTTGGGAATATAAAACAAATCTCCGCCAGATAGCTCAACGCTTATATCATTTGCAACAATTTTGCTGGTTCCTTTTATCATATATGCAAGATAATGAAAAGGTGATCCTGCTCTGTTATCGGTGTATTTTTGTTTTTTAAAGGTTATTAAATTGAAACTGAAACTTTTGTAAAAAAGTATATCATTCATAATAAAAAAATCGCCTTATTTTAGAATATTTTACCTCTTTTTTTGTAGTATAGTATATTGTAAATGTTTTTGTCAAGCGGTAAAATAAAAACAGGAGTGATGAAGATGGAAAAGAGAACTATAGTTTTTACAAAACCTTGCGTAGCAGAATTAGTAAAGGGCGAGATAGAAAACCCTTCTGCAGATGAGGTTCAAGTTAAATTGGTTGTATCTACTGTAAGCAGCGGCACCGAAAGAGCTAATCTTGTGGGTGACCCAAACATTAATCCGAATGGCTCGGGTAAGGTTCGTTTTCCAAGAACCTTAGGATATAGTTCAGCCGGTATTGTTACCGCTATTGGTGAAAAGGTATCCAATATAAAGGTAGGCGACCGTGTTGCGCTGTGCTGGTCGATTCACGCTGAGTATGTTAACGTTGCGGCTAAATTTGTGTACAAACTGCCTGATGAGGTGTCTTTTGAGGATGCCGCAATTTTTCATATATCTATTTTCCCGTTGGCGGCACTGCGTAAGTGCCGACTTGAAATAGGAGAGTCAGCTATTGTTATGGGTATGGGTGTACTTGGACTTGTGGCTATTCCTCTGTTAAAGCAAGCGGGCGCAGTGCCGATTATCGCTGTTGACCCTAACCCTGAAAAGCGTCAAAGAGCTTTGGAAATAGGCGCCGACTATGCGCTTGATCCTTACGCTCCCGATTTTGCTGAAACTGCTAAAAAACTTACCGGCGGCGGTGCCAATGTTGGTATTGAAGTCACGGGAGTAGGGGCAGGTTTAGATGGGATTCTTGATTGTATGGCAAGATTTGGACGTGTGGCGTTGCTTGGTTGCACCCGCAATAAAGAATTCACCATTGACTACTACCGTAAGGTTCATGCTCCGGGTATCACTTTGGTAGGCGCTCACACTCAAGCGCGTCCCGCTGCTGAGTCGCACGGCGGTTGGTGGACACAAACCGATGATATTAAAAGTGTTATAAAACTTACTCAAATGAACCGCATAAAGCTTTCGGATTTAATCCAAGAAACCCATTCGCCTAACGACGCTCCTGAAGTTTATTCCCGACTTGCAAAGGAAAAAACCTTTCCGCTTGTACAATTCGATTGGAGGACTATAAAATGAGAAAGATAAAAATTGCTCAGATAGGTATAGGGCATGACCATGCGGAAGGATCTATTTGCGCCTTAAAAGAACATAGCGATATCTACGATATTATCGGCTTCGCAATTGTGCCTGAGGATAGTTACAACACCAAAGCGTTCCGTTTTGAAAACGTAAAAGAGTCATACCAAGGTATTCCTCAAATGACGGTTGAGGAGATATTGAATTATCCTGATTTGGATGCCGTGTGCATTGAAACAGAGGACCGAGCGCTAACGAAGTATGCTTTACTGGCAGCCGAGAAGGGACTTCATATACATATGGATAAGCCGGGCGGAGTTTCTGACGAGGAATTTGACAAGCTTATCGATACCGTTTCTGAAAAAGGTCTTGTATTTCATACGGGATATATGTATCGCTACAATCCTGAAGTTTTAAAATTGAAAGAGGATATCAAAAGCGGCAAACTCGGCGAAATACTTTCTGTGGAAGCTCGTATGAATTGCTATCATAAGCAGGAGAAAAGAGAATGGCTGGGAAATTACCCCGGCGGTATGCTTTATTTTCTCGGTTGCCATATGATAGATATCGTTTATGGGATAATGGGCGAACCGTTAGAGGTAATACCGCTTAGTTGTTCGTCGGGAATGGATACAAAAGCTCAGGATTTCGGAATGGCTGTGTTTAAGTACAAAAACGGTGTTTCCTTTGCAACAAGCACGGCGATTGAAAGGGGTGGCTTTGAACGACGACAGATAGTTGTTGTCGGAACAAAGGGTACGGTCGAACTTTGTCCCCTTGAATGGCGAATAGAAGACAGAACCGATATTTACTTACCTCAGGTCACAAGTGTGCGAGAGTGTTATTCACCGAGTTGGCACACAAAAGGCGAGCTTCATAATAGTGAGGTTCACGGCCGTATGGATGCAATGTTTCATAATTTTGCCGACTATATTAATGGGGAAAAACAAAATCCTTTTAGTTACGAATACGAAAGACGTCTGCATAAGATTATTTTAAGGGCTTGCGGAGGAATGTAAAAATGAAGGCTATACTTGTAAATGACGATAAATCTTTGTCTTGGTCTGAAGTGCCTAATCCCATTTTGGGTAATGATGACTGCCTTGTAAAAATTGAGGCAGCAGCGTTAAATAGAGCCGACCTTATGCAAAGAGAGGGAGATTATCCGCCGCCTGCAGGTTGCCCCGAATGGATGGGACTTGAAATTGCAGGAACTATCGTAGAAATTGCAGAGGGTGCAAAAGAAAAATCTAATTGGAAAATTGGCGATAAGGTTTGTGCTCTTTTAGGTGGCGGCGGTTATGCCGAGTATGCTAATGTAAAGTATGATATGCTGATGCCGGTACCTAAAAATTGCTCCATGATTGAGGCTGCGGCTATTCCCGAAGCCTTTGCTACAGCATATCTTAACCTTTTTATTGAAGGTAATATAAAATCAGGCGATACCCTGCTTATGAATGCAGGAGCATCCGGCCTTGCAAGTGTTATTATACCGATGGCTAAGGCGTTTGGTATTCGTGTTATAACAACAGTTTTATCAGAAGAAATTGCAAACAACATCAAGCACCTTAATGCTGATAGAGTTGTTGTAACTACGAAGGAAGATATTGTAGAAGTTTTGAAAGAAGAGCTTGAAAACGGTCATCCCGTGGATGTTGCCATCGACTGTCTTGGCGGTGAAATTATGGGCAAGTGTATCCATTATCTTAAGCACGGCGCAAGGTGGATTATGATAGCCGCCCTTGCAGGTACTAAAACCGAAATCGATCTAAAGAATATATACGTGAGAAACGTTAGAATTATCGGCTCAACCCTGCGCTCAAGAACACCCGAAGTTAAAGCGCAGATTTTAGCGGAGCTTGTTGAGAAGGTTTGGCCTAAGGTTGCTACGGGTGAAGTGAAGCCCACCATTCATAAGGTGCTGCCTATAACCGAGGCAGAGGCCGCGCACGACATCCTTTATAGAGGCGAAAACGTGGGCAAGGTTGTTCTTACGGTTGAATAAGCAAGGGCGATTGTTTCTAAAAGATAATAAAAGACCTCCTGTGGTAGAACTAATGAAGCTACTGCAGGAGGTCTTTTGCGTTGATTTTGGTTGGTTGCTTTAAAGCTTTATTTAACAAGCTCTTCTAAAACAGCCATTTTGTCTTTTGTGGGCTCATCTAAATGCCCAAAGGGGAAGGGGATGCCCATATTATCGTACTTTACTTGGCATATTTTTCTGAAGGGCAGCAGCTCCACCTTATCAACACAAGCATAGCTGCTTGTAAGGGCTTTCAACTTAAGTACGCTTTGTTCGTCATCGTTTACGGTGGGTATGATGACCTGTCGCACTGTGGTAGGAATGCCTGACTTATTAAGATATGCCAAAAATTCAAGAGCCGCATCAATAGAGCAGCCGACATTTTCTCGGTACAAAGTATCATCGGTATATTTAATATCCAGCAGCACTCTGTCTGTGTGACAAAGCAAATTCTTAACAGTGTCATTGAGCACTGCACCTGAAGTGTCAAGGCAGGTGTTTATGCCATTGCGGTGACAAAGCTCAAAAACTTCACTGCAAAACTCCGGCTGCATAAGTGGCTCGCCGCCCGAAAGGGTGATGCCGCCCGTCGCTCCGAAATATTCCTTATACCGTTTGGCCATATCTGCAATTTGGTGGGCGGTGTAGCTTGTGCCTCCCTCAAAATCCCAGGTGTCGGGGTTGTGACAACACTTACATCTTAAGGGACACCCCTGCAAAAATACTGCGAATCGCACACCCGGACCGTCAACGGTGCCCAAGCTCTGAATAGAGTGAATTCTGCCAATCATACGCTTTGATGGAAGGTGCGAGAGATAACCTCACGCTGTTGTTCACGCGACAGCTTGTTAAAGTTAACGGCGTAGCCCGAAACGCGGATGGTTAGGTTAGGATAATCTTCGGGATTTTCATAGGCCTTAATCAAGGTCTCGCGGTTAAGAACGTTTACGTTGATGTGATGGGCACCCTTTGAAAAATAACCGTCCAAAATGCTGACCAGGTTGTCAATTCGCTCCTCCTGGGTTTTGCCCAAGGCGTCGGGAGCAATGGAGAAGGTGTTTGAAATGCCGTCTCGGCAATCAGAATAACGCAGCTTAGCCACCGAGTTAAGTGATGCCAGCGCGCCGTTTTCTTCGCGGTTGTGCATAGGATTGGCACCGGGTGCAAAAGGAGCACCTGCAGGTCTGCCGTCGGGAGTGGCACCTGTGTTTTTGCCGTATATAACGTTTGAGGTAATGGTAAGCGCCGAAAGGGTGTGAACAGCGTTGCGATAGGTTGGAGTCTTGCGAAGCTCGGTGATAACCTTGTGGGTAATGTCTTGAGCTATAACGTCAACGCGGTCATCATCGTTGCCAAAGGTGGGGAAGTCACCCTCGCGTTTAAAGTCAATGATATAGCCCAGCTCGTCCTTAATGGGTGTAACCTTTGTGTGCTTGATGGCAGACAAAGAGTCGGTAACCACCGAAAGACCTGCTATGCCAAAGGCCATAAGACGCTCAACTTGAGTGTCGTGAAGGGCCATCTGTATTTTTTCATAGGCGTATTTATCGTGCATATAGTGAATAAGATTCATAGTGTTAACATATAGCTTGCTTATCCACGCAATATAGATGTCATAGCGCTTTACAACCTCATCATAGTCAAGCTTATCACCGTTCAGAACGGGCATTTGAGGCCCGATATGCATACCGCTTGAGGTATCAAAACCGCCGTTGATAGCAATGAGAAGCAGCTTTGCAAGGTTGCAGCGTGCACCGAAAAATTGCATCTGCTTACCTATTTCCATAGCAGAAACACAGCAGGCGATAGCATAATCGTCACCGTGAAGAGGGCGCATAATTTCATCATTCTCATACTGAATAGAGTCTGTATCGGCCGAAACTTTTGCACAAAAACGCTTAAAGGGGGCAGGCAGACGGTCAGACCATAAAATGGTCAGGTTGGGCTCGGGGGAGGGCCCAAGAGTATAAAGGGTGTTGAGAATTCTATAAGAGCTTTTTGTAACAAGGGTTCTGCCATCCTTGCCCATACCGCCCACCGATTCGGTAATCCACATGGGGTCACCGCCAAACAGCTCGTTATATTCGGGAGTGCGCAGGTGACGGGCAATTCTCAGCTTGATAACAAAGTCGTCCATCAGCTCTTGGGCGCCCTGCTCGTCCAACAATCCGTTGGCAATGTCACGCTCAATGTAAATGTCAAAGAAGGTAGCAACTCTGCCCAAAGACATTGCGGCACCGTTTTGCTCTTTGATAGCTGCGAGATAGGCGAAATAAGTCCACTGGATGGCCTCTTTTGCATTGGCGGCCGGCTGGCTGATGTCAATGCCGTACATTGCAGCCATCTCTTTAAGATATCCCAAAAAGGTGATTTGCTGATATAATTCTTCAGATAAACGGGCATTATCTACGGTAAAATTAACCTCTGCCATAGCTTTTTTGTCTTTTTGCTTTTCTTCAATAAGGCGGTCAACACCGTAAAGAGCTACACGACGGTAGTCGCCTATTATGCGGCCGCGGCCGTAGGCATCGGGCAAACCTGTAATAACGTGGCACTTTCTGGCTGCGCGCATCTCATCGGTATAAACACGGAAAACACCATCGTTGTGGGTGGTGCGAAATTTAAACTCATCCTCAACCTTGTCGCTGAGACGGTAGCCATAGGCGGCACAGGCCTGACGGGCCATTCTGATACCGCCAAAGGGATTGACACCGCGCTTAAGGGGACTGTCGGTTTGCATACCCACAATCAGCTCGCTGTCTTTGTCAATATAACCGGGGGCAAAGCTGGTAAGGGAAGAAACGGTGTTTTCGTCAATGTCAAGCACGCCGCCCTTTTCACGCTCAAGCTTGAAAAGCGCTTGCACCTTGACCATCAACGCATTGGTGCGAGGGGTAGCGCCTGACAAAAAATCAGCATCGCCTGTATATTCTTTATAATTAAGCTGAATAAAGTCGCGCACATTAATCTCATCTTGCCACTTTCCTGCAGTAAAACCGTACCAATTCTGATGATTCATAAACATTCTCCTTTGCCGCTGATTTGCCAACAAAAAAAGGACAAACCAGCTCTTAAATGAACTGAGTTTGCCCAGACGGTCGGCATATCGCTTATTACACTTCACCGCGGTTAACCGCGAAATCCGTCAGTCATGTAAAAGCTTTGACTAGATTATACATCAAAAAGCGAAATTTGTCAATTGGATTATTGTTACAAATATCATTTTATCTATTGATTTTTTACTGTATAGTGTGGTATAAAGTATATATACGTTTTTTCTAAAGAAGTGTAATAAGGAGATGTTGAAATGTCAATACCGGTTGCCTATATAGGCAGTGAAAGTTATATTTTTATAAGCTACTCTCACAGAGACAGTGAAGTGGTTTTCCCCGTAATAACTCGACTTATACAGCAGGGCTACCGTGTGTGGTACGATTCGGGAATTGACCCCGGCTCTGAGTGGGATGAAAACATTGCCTCACATATCAGCAACTGTGGCTATTTCATTGCAATGATGTCTGAGAACTATTTGGGCTCAAGCAACTGTAAGGATGAGCTTACCTATGCACGAGATCTTGAAAAAGACCGATTGATTGTATATTTAGAAGATGTGCAGCTGCCTGCAGGTTTAGCAATGCGCGTCAACCGTTTGCAGTCTATTTTCAAATATGCCTATAACGATGAAGAGACCTTTTATTCCAAACTTTTCGAGGCGCAAAACATTGAAAAATGTTTGAATACAGACGGGGCAGAGGTTGCTCCTGCGCCAACCTACGCTACTGCTGCTCCTCTAAAGCCATCTTACGCTGAAGCTCAGAGCAAGCAGTATCAAACTCAAAAGGATACTATCCGTCAAAGCGAGCTAAGCGTTTTGAATGCGGCATATCAGTATTTTTATCAAAGAAAAGATTTGTTTGAGCTGCATGACGCGTTGAACACTCTTGTTAAGCATTACGAAGAGGGTGCAAAGAGCGCCTTGTTGGTGTGGGGTATCATTAACGCTGTTATCGGCACAATAATTTTAATTGCGGCAGGAATGGCAGGCGTTATTTATCTTGGAGTCAGCGCTATGATGATTGCGGGTGGCATTCTTATGAAGGTTAACAACCGCACAAAGTACAGCAAGTACACCAAAGAGCTTTCCGAAACGGTAGGTCAAATTCAAGACCTTTACAGTTCTTACCCCAACTGCCCTGTTGGTATCAATTTTATTTACCCCAACGTTTTGGCTCAGCTTATTGAGACCATCCAGTCGGGTCGCGCTGATACTATTAAAGAAGCTATCAATCTTTATCTTGACTAAACCAAAAGCCGACGGTGCGAATTGTACCGTCGGCTTTTTTCTCTCGGCTGTATAAAAACTTGATTGCAGCATACGAAAAATAAAAAGGTGCCCTTCAGGTTGTAGTAACAAATATCATTTAGCTATTGATTTTTTACCGAATGGAATGTAATATAATATATAGCTTTTATTTAGAAGTGTAATAAGGGGATGTTAAAATGTCTATGCCGATTGCCTATTCAGGCGATGAAAGTTATATTTTTATAAGCTACTCCCACAGAGACAGCAAAGTGGTTTTGCCTATAATCACCCGTCTTATGCAACAGGGCTACCGCGTGTGGTACGATTCGGGAATTGACCCCGGCTCTGAATGGGATGAAAACATTGCTTCTCACATTGACAACTGCAGCTATTTCATTGCAATGATGTCTAAAAGTTATTTGGACTCAAGCAACTGTAAGGATGAGCTCAACTATGCCCGAGACCTTGAAAAAGATCGCCTGGTTGTTTATTTAGAGGATGTGCAGCTGCCTTCAGGTATGGCAATGCGCGTCAATCGCCTGCAGTCGCTTTTCAAATACGCTTATAACGATGAAGAGACCTTTTATTCTAAGCTTTTCGAGGCGCAAAACATTGAAAAATGTCTAAATGCACCCGCTGTGGTCGAAACTCCTGCTCCTGCCCCCACCCCCACTCCTGCTCCTGCCTCTGCTTCTGCTCCTGCTCAGCATACCGTGCCTGCAAAAGAAAAAGGCAAAAAAGTGCCCTTGGGTCTTGTGCTTGGCATAGCAGGCGGCGCGGCTGTGATTATTGTGCTGGTAATAATTCTTTTAGTTTCTCTTCTTTCGGGCGGCAACAATGACCGTGGCAATGATGATTACTCTTCACAGTCTGCTGTGGTTACAATGTCTGACAATCTTTTGGATTTTACCGTTGAGCTGGATGGCGATGTTATCAAGCTTCCTTGCTCTTTAGAAGCTTTGACTCGCGAGGGCTGGACCATATCCGAATCGGGTGTTACCGATGACGTTCTGGTTGCCGGCAAAGAGGATGTTGACTGCGATATGGCTAAAAACGGTCAAACCATAACTGTTACATTCTATAATCCCAGCGGCAATGCTACCAAGATTAAGGATTGTCTTGTGGCCGGCCTCTTCGTCTATGGAGATGAGGTTAATATTGCTTTGCCAAAGGGTATTACAGCCGACAGCACAGAAGAAGAGATTATTGCCGCTTACGGCGCACCCAATGACAGAAACGATGGCTCGGCATATAACAGATTAAGCTATTACGGCGAAGATGAAGACATCTCATATGTTACATTCCGCATTTCTCTTGACAGCGAAGAGCCCAACGTTATCACCATATGCAATGCAGTAAGCAACGGCGTAACCACCGAGACCTCCACCGAGGTGCCCGATTATCTTTCTAATTACAAAGCCCCTACCTCCCAGGCAAAAAACTTAGCTCAGCCCGTTGTTTCTGTTGAAGGCGACCTTTACCGTTTGCCTGCTCCTCTTTCAGAGTTTACCGGCAACGGCTGGAGCATAACCCAAAAGCCCGGCTCAGTTCCTGCAGGCGGTCAGACCGACATAACGTTGAAGAAGGGCGATAAAAAAATCGGTCTTAAGATTTGTAACGCTGCAGAATACCAGACCATTCCTGAAAACTGTTTGGTTTATTCGATTTACGTTTATGATTACGATAAAACCGATATCAGCATAGCAGGTGTGGGAATCGGCTCTGACAAATCAGCGGTTGAAAAGGCCATTACTGAAGATTTCGAGATAAACGATTATACAGACTTAACCTACTATTACAGCGAGGATGATCTTTACATAAGCGTTGACGTTGATAAAACGACAAATAAAGTAAACAAAATATATGTAAAGAACGAAAATTTGAGCTTTTAACCCTAATAAAAAGCCGCGGTGCAATTAAGCATCGCGGCTTTAATTTTTATATAAGCGCTGTTACAATCGAATGTGGCTCAAGCTCAATGCGAGTGCAAACATCGTTGTGACGAATCGTAACAGGCATTGCGCAGTCGGCACAGTTTTGTACAATAACGGCAAGCTCACCGTTGGGATTTTTAAATCCGCAGGCAAGAATCTGCTCGCAGTATTTGGTGGTGGCAATCCGACAGGCGCCCTTTTGCACAAATTTTGAGAAATGACCGATGTAGTAATAGATGGGGGTGTAAATCAGCTCTTTCTTTTCTGTGTCAAAAAGCACGGGAGCATAGCATCCTTTGGATTTGTCCTCATACACAACACCTGCACCGCTTGTGGCGGTAGAATAACGGTTGTGATATGGGCCGCCAAAGGTGTCAAGCAGCAAATTCCAGTCGCAAAAAGCGGCGGTGAAATTGTTAAAATCGTTAGACAGCTCTTTTCCGTAGCGCTCTGCGGCCGAGGCACTGTCCTCGGTGATGGGGCAACATATTTCAGAGCATATCATAGTTTTACCAAACTGCTCGTGGGCAATGCGAATGCCGTCGAAATGATCTCCCGAATACCAGTGGTGACCGATACCCCACACTCTTTCTTTTACTGCGGGAGAGGTGAATATCTTTTTTGCGCGGTCATAAACACGCTCTTTGTTGTGGTCCCAAATTATTATTTTAATGTGACCGAGTCCCTCTGCATCAAGAGTGGGTGCAAGGTGCTTTTCTATAAAGTCGCGCTCATTCTCAGGTGAATAATAGCAGCTTTCCCAGGTTTGCACGGCAATGGGCTCGTTCTGAACACTTATGGCAGAGATGGTAATGCCCTCTTTAGCCATTTCTTTAATGTATCTTGCGTAGTACTTTGCCCAAAGAGCTTTATACTCCTCTTTAAGACGGCCACCCTTAAGCACGCTGCCGTTATCCTTCATATAGGCAGGAGGGGACCAGGGGGATGCAAAAAGCACAAGCTCCTCTTGGCAATAACTAAGGGCATCCTTTAAAAACGGAATGATGTATTTGCGGTCGCGCTCAATGCTGAAGCTTTCAAGAGTTTCGTCACCCTCGTCAACGTAGCTGTAAATATCAATAGAAAAATCACAGCTGTTAATGTGGGTTCTGCCAAAGTTGTAGCCGATTCCCTTTTCGCGACTGAAATACTTTTCTAAAAAGTCGGTCTTTTGAGCAGGGGACAGCAGTGAGTATATGTAAGCTGCTGATTCGGTAAATGCGCCGCCAAAGCCCTCTATTTGCTGATATTCAACCTCGTCAAAAAGGTTAACAACTGTTCTTTCAATGCCGACACGTTCGTTGCCGTCGGCAATGC
>JAZRNV010000088.1:0-20173 GCA_045648425.1 Acutalibacteraceae bacterium
TGTGCAGGGTCGGGATGGGTGCCTATACCGGGTGCTTGAAGCCAAAATGCCGCGTGCCATCCTGTATATTTAGGCAACTTGCATCTGATTTCATAATAGCCGAATTTGTGCATAAATTTGGCTTCATCTTTTTTACCAAAGGGCCAAAAACCTTGTCTGTCTTCATCTTTTGGCAAATCAAAGGTCAGACTTCCCGTTTGCAAATGTGCAGATTTAAAAACGCCGTCTTCATATAATAGCGGAATATGCAAGCAACCATCTTCAACCGATACCTTATCGGTAAAAGTAGGTGAGAGTTTACCCCAAAAATATCTTCTGAAATTCCATTTGCTTTGGTCAAGTTCAGTACCGTCAAACTCGTCAGACCATACCAAATTCCAATTACCGTCAGGCAAATAACTTGGTGCCTGATTTTTTACTTCATACTTTTGCATAATAGTCTCCAATCAAAAATAAAATTCTGATTTAGCGGGTCTTATATCGGTTAATGCACCTGTGTAATGTCTTAATGTGTGTGGCTGATAGGGGTGCTTTAAGCACTCTTCTTCGTTTATCTCTATGCCAAGACCCGGCTTTTCAGGAATTTTAATATATCCGTCAGCATATTCAAGCTGTTCGTTGGTAACATCTTTTCGCCAATCTACGTCACTGTACATAATTTCAAGAATGCTAAAATTAGGGCAGCATGCAGCAAGCTGCAAGGTTGCTGCATTAGCAACCGGGCCTGACGGATTGTGAGGTGCAAAAGGAATATAATAAGCTTCTGCAACAGCCGCAATCTTTTTGAGTTCCATAATACCGCCTGCGTGTGAAATGTCGGGTTGAATGTAATCGGCGGCGCGCATTTCAAACAAGTCTTTATATGACTTGAGTGTGTACAGTCGTTCACCTGCAGAAATAGGAACAGGTGATTTGTCTCTAACAGCTTTAAGCGCCTCGAGGTTGTCGGGAGGCGTGGGCTCCTCAAAAAACATAGGATTAAACTGCTCAAGTTCTTTGGCAATTTTTATACCTGTTGGAACATTAAATCTACCGTGCCCCTCAATCAACAGGTCTACCTCATCACCCACAGCATCTCGTACGGCTCCAATACATTCAAGAGCAGTGCCTAAATCTTTGTTTGAGATTTCGAGATAAGATTTTCCAAAGGGATCCCACTTCATAGCAGTAACGCCACGTTCAACGGCGCTTTTAGCTTTTTCAGCAAACTCTGCAGGAGTTTTTGCCCCCGCAAACCAACCGTTGACATAGATTCTAACCTTGTCATTCACCTTACCTCCGAGTAACTGATATACCGGCACATTAAGCGTTTTACCAAGTATATCCCAAAGAGCCATTTCTACGGCAGAAAGAGCCGACATAAGCACGGCACCGCCACGCCAGTAAGCATCGCGATATATGTCGTGAAAATGCTTTTCTATATCGAGAGGATTTTTACCTACAAGATACTCTTTTATATGCTCAACTGCACCAAGTAAAGCTTTTTCTTTGTATTCCAGCGTAGCTTCGCCAACACCGGCAACACCTTCATCGGTGTAAACTTTTACAAACACCCAATTAGTGCGAAAGCAGTCAACAGTAAAGCATTTTATGTCGGTAACCTTCATTTTCTACTCCTTAAAAGTTTATTTCTTTATATGCAACAGGGACAAGCTTGTTATCACAGTCAAAATCGTCAGCACTTAAATTGTCAAACAAACCGATATGTAAAGGAACTGTGTGCTTTGCACCGATTTGCTTTGCAAAACGTGCTGCATCGGTCATATTCATATTGTTGCCTTTTCCGTTGATTGGCAGGAACAATGCAAATATATCATCGGGTATATCATCAAAAATCTCAGTGTTGTACAGAGTATCGCCTGTTATATAGAGCTTTTTCTCTCCGTCATCAATAATTACGCCAATTGGAGTTGTATCAGAATGCTCTGCCTTAACAGCAGTGAAGCGTACATCGCCTATAGTCCATTCGGTGTGGCGATTAAACAACACATAGTTATGGTTGCCTTTATACTGTCTTATCTCATTCCAGACAGATCTTGGTGCCAGCACGGTGATGGGGTCTTCGTTCTTAATGAATTTTTCTACAGTTTCTGGGTCATAATGGTCGAGATGATTATGAGTAAAGATCATAACATCGGGTCTAATATCATACACCCAATCTTCAACGCCGAAACGGCGGTGGCTCATTGGATTGATTTTACCGCAGCTGTCTGAAAGGTAGGGGTCAATCATAATTTTAATGTCGTCTGTTTCAATATATAATCCGGCTTGCCCGATCCAAGTGACTTTAAACATATTCATACCTCCAATTAATTAGCTTGTTCCAATATTTTGATTGCTTGTCAACGGAATAGTAAGGTTAAATTTATCATTGATGAACAATTATATTTTAAATGAAATAAGGCACAGTGTCAACTGTGCCTTTAGCTTTGTTATAATTTATAAACGTCAGCATCGGTGATGATGTGAAAACCTGCATTTTCAAGTGCTGCTTCAGCTGCACTGTTGTCGGCAACCCTAAGCACAACATAGGCGTGTTTTTCGGTGCGAGACATAAACGCATACAAATATTCCATATTGATTTTTGCATCATCAAGAATCTTAAGAGCCATTGAAAGCTTGCCGGGAGCATCACCGATTTTAACACCAACAACATCGGTGTTTTTGATTAGATATCCTTTTTCAGTAAGTGCGGCACAAGCAGTATCGTTATCGCTCACTATAAGGCGAAGAATACCGAATTCTTCAGTATCAGCAATTGAAAGAGCGCGGATGTTGACGCCTTTTTCTGCAAGCAACTCAGTGATTGAAACCAGCGCACCTTGCTCATTTTTAACAAATACAGTAAGTTGTTTTAAAGACATAATATCAGCTCCTTTTAATCAATCAGCTTGCGCTTATCAATGATTCTGACGGCCTTACCCTCGCTGCGAACTATGCTCTTAGGGGGGACAAGATGAACAACAGGGTTGATGCCCAGCATAGTTTTCATAGCACCTGCCAGTGATTTTTCAAGGGATGTTACGCCGCTTACGGTGTCTGTGAATTGCTCAGGATTCATTTCAACCATAACTTCAAATGTGTCGGTGTTGTTTGCGCGGTCAACAACTATCTGATAATTTGGCTGATAGCCCTCTTTAAGAAGAACTGCTTCGATCTGGCTGGGGAATACGTTAACACCGCGGATAATAAGCATATCATCACTTCTGCCCATTGGCTTAGACATTTTAATATGAGTTCTGCCGCAAGAGCAGGGCTTACGAGAAAGAATGCAAATATCGCGAGTTCTGTAACGGAGCAGGGGGAATGCTTCTTTGTCTAAAGCGGTGAATACCAATTCTCCTTTGCTACCCTCGGGTAAAACCTCACCGGTATCGGGGTCAATAATTTCTGCTAAGAAGTGGTCTTCGTTAATATGCATGCCTGACTGTTCACAGCACTCAAATGCAACTCCGGGTCCTGATGTTTCGGTAAGACCGTAAATATCGTAGGCCTTTATTCCGAGGGTTTCTTCAATGCTTCTGCGCATTTCTTCAGTCCAGGGCTCAGCACCGAAAATACCTGCTTTAAGAGGAATATCCTCGGGCTTATACCCATTTTCTTTAAGATATTCACCGACATAAGCTGCATATGAGGGGGTGCAGCAAAGAATAGTTGCGCTAAGGTCGGTCATAAATTGAACCTGACGTTCGGTGTTGCCTGATGACATAGGCAATGTCAGACAGCCAACTTTGTGTGAACCACCATGAAGACCTGCACCGCCTGTGAATAAACCGTAGCCGTATGCTACCTGACAAACATCCTCATTTGAACCACCCGCGGCAACAATAGCTCTTGCACAGCAATCCTCCCACAAATCAACATCGTTTTGTGTATAGAAAGCTACAACACGTTTGCCTGTTGTTCCTGATGTGGAGTGGATTCTTACACAATCCTTAAGGGGCTTGGCAAGCAGTCCATAGGGATATGCTTCACGCAAGTCATCCTTTTTTAAAAAAGGAAGCTTATATAAGTCCTCAATGCTTTTAATGTCGTCGGGAGTAACGCCTTTTTCGTCCATTAACGCCCTGTAGTAAGGCACGTTATCATAAACATGCTTTACCTGCTTAACCAATTTTTCTGATTGAAGAGCTTTGATATCTTCAACAGACATGGTTTCGATATCTTTTTGATAATACCGTTGTTCCATATTGATTCATCCTTTCTGTTTCTTGTGATAAATGGGGTTGGACTGCAGAAGAAACAAAAAGTCCTCTGCATTCCTTTAGGAATACAGAGGACGAGAAAAACCCGTGGTACCACCTCTATTTACCGATATCTCACGATATCGGCCTCCGAGTGCAAACACACCCTTGCCGATGTAACGGTCGAACCCGTTTGACCTACACAGAATTAACTTTCAGCCAACAACTAACGAAAGGAATTCGCCGACTTTACACTGTTGCATCGCACCAACCGCAACTCTCTGGAAATGATATTTTCGGGTACTGGTTTTCGCTCAAACGTTTTTATTGCACATATATTAGCACTTAAAAATTTGGTTGTCAAGAGTTTTCTGAATTTTTTATGAATTATAACCCAAATTAAAAGCAACTTTATTCATTTCTACAAATTTGGGTGCTACTGATTTTTCGATAGCACTGATCCAACTGTCATAGGGGATGTCAAAATCCTTTGCAACTCTTCCCATAAGAACGATATTTACCGCCTTTGAGGAACCTGCTTGCTCGGCTAAAGAAAGTGCGTCAAAAGCATCAACCTTCAGACCCTTGGCAGTTAGTTCGCTCAAAACCTCAGTAGGATATTCTGCGGCTCCGATTATAACGGGCATAGGGTCAATTTGTTGAGTGTTAACAACAATTCTGCCATCCTTTTTAAGAAAACGGGCGTATCGAGCTGCTTCTAGCTTTTCAAAAGAAATGATAAGGTCTGCTTCTCCGTCGGTAATGATGGGGGAGTATACCTTTTCACCGTAGCGGATATAGGTAACAACCGAGCCGCCACGCTGACTCATACCGTGAACTTCACTGACTTTAACATCGTAGCCCTCGTCAACGAGCAGTCTGCCCAAAAGCTTTGAGGCAAGCAAACTGCCTTGACCGCCAACGCCGACAATCATTATGCTTTTTGTATCCATTTGCTAAACCTCCTTAAATAATCGCATCAAAAGCGCACAACTGCTTACATACGCCGCAGCCAACGCAAAGGGTATTGTCAATTTTTGCCTTGCCGTCTTTAAGACTTATTGCAGGGCAACCAAGTCCCATACAACGCTTGCACGATTTACACTTGTCTGTTTCTACCTTTAAGGGTGCTTCGTGCTTTACACTCTTAAGCAGCACGCAAGGTCTGCGAGAAATGATAACAGAGGGCTCCTCTGCGGCAAGTTCTTCTTTAACAGCGGTTTCACAAGCTTTGAGGTCATAGGGGTCAACAACTCTAACTCTGTTGATACCCAGTGAACGGCAAAGGGCCTCCAAATCGACTTTGGCAGCAGGGTCGCCCTTAATGTTAAAGCCGGTTGTGGGATTCTGCTGATGACCTGTCATACCTGTAATAGAGTTGTCAAGAATAATAACAGTTGAATTTGTTGCATTGTATGCAATGTTTACAAGACCTGTCATACCCGAATGCATAAAGGTAGAGTCACCAATAACTGCAACCGATTTTTTCTCTGCATCAGTGCCTCTTGCAGCGTTGAATCCGTGAAGTCCTGATACAGATGCACCCATACAAAGTGTGGAGTCAAGTGCGTTAAGAGGAGCAACGGCGCCAAGAGTATAGCAACCGATGTCGCCCATAACGGTAATCTTGTTTTTAGACAGGGTATAGAACATGCCTCTGTGAGGGCAACCGGCACACATCATAGGAGGCCGTGCAGGAATAACCGAATCTGCACTAACAGACTCTTTATCTGCCAACCCGAAGGCCTTTGCAATAGTTTGTTGTGAGAATTCGCCAAGGGGCGAGAACAAATCTTTACCTACGCACTCAATTCCAAGTGAGCGAACGTGAGTCTCAATAATGGGGTCAAGCTCTTCAATAACATAAAGCTTCTTAACCTTTGCTGCAAAATCTTTAATCATATTTACAGGCAGGGGATTAGGCATACCGATTTTTAGGATGCTTGCATTATCGCCCATTACCTCTTTAACATAAAGATAAGAACAGCCGGAAGTAATGATTCCGATTTCGTCAGAATTCATTTCAACAGTGTTATAAATGCAATTCTCTGCAAAAGCACGCAACTTATCAGTGCGCTCTTCAACAAAGGGGTGACGCTTAATAGCGTTTCCGGGCATCATTATGTATTTTGCAGGGTCTTTGTTGTAATCTTTAAGTACAGCCGGCAATTTTTCACCTTGTTCAACGATTGATTGGCTATGGGCAATGCGGGTGCACATACGAAGCAACACAGGAGTATCAAATTGTTCGGACAGTTCAAATGCGGATTTTGCAAAAGCGTATGCCTCAGCAGAATCGGCCGGTTCAAGCATAGGCACTTTTGCAGCGATAGCATAATGACGTGAATCTTGCTCATTCTGTGATGAATGCATAGCCGGATCATCTGCAACACATATAACAAGACCGCCGTTAACACCTGTGTATGACAGTGTGAACAACGGGTCTGCAGCGACGTTGAGACCGACGTGTTTCATTGCACATACAGATCGTGCTCCTGCAAGACTTGCACCAAATGCAACCTCTGCGGCAACCTTTTCGTTAGGAGCCCATTCACTGTGAATATCGTCAAATTTAGATAAAAATTCTGTTATTTCTGTTGAAGGTGTGCCCGGGTAACTTGAAACCAAACCCAATCCGCCATCGTGCAAACCTTCTGCTACGGCTTGATTGCCTATAAGCAACTTTTTCATATCTGTAATCCTTTCGTTTATGATTTGTTTTGTGAGTCTACAAGACCTTCAGCACCGTATATTTTACGAAGCTTGGGCTTTTCAATTTTGCCGGTTGGGTTGCGGGGTACGTCGGCAAAAATTATTTTGCGAGGACGTTTATAACGAGGAAGCTCCATACAAAATTCGTTGATTTCTTCCTCTGTGCAGGTCATACCTTGCTTGGTTTCAATAATCGCTGTGGCAATTTCACCAAGTCTTGCGTCGGGCAACCCTATAACAGCAACATCCTTAATTTTGGAATGCGCTGATAAGAAATTTTCAATCTGTACGGGATATAAATTTTCTCCGCCTGTAATTATAACATCTTTTTTGCGATCTACAAGATAAATAAATCCTTCTTCATCTTGCATTGCCATATCGCCTGTATACAGCCAACCGTCTTTTAATGTATCTGCGGTGGCTTTTTCATCACGGTAGTAGCAGGTCATAACGCCGGGTCCTTTAAGACAAAGCTCACCAACGTCGCCTTGCTTCACCTCAATGCCATCCGGGTCAACAATCTTAACCTGCCATTTGTAACCGGGAACACCGATTGCGCCAACCTTATGTACATTCTCAACACCAAGGTGAACGGCACCGGGACCGATGGACTCTGATAATCCGTAGTTGGTGTCGTACTGTTGATTAGGAAAATATTCAAGCCAACGCTTAATTAGACTTTGAGGGACGGGCTGAGCACCAATGTGCATCAAGCGCCACTGTGAAAGATCGTAATCTTCAAGCTTTATTTCGCCTGAATCAAGGGCATTAAGAATGTCCTGTGCCCAGGGAACAAGCAACCAAACAATAGTGCATTTTTCTGTACTTGCGGCACTCAAAATGTTTTTAGACTGTGTGCCTTTAAGAATAACTGCCTTACCACCTGTAAGCAAGCTGCCGAACCAATGCATCTTTGCACCCGTGTGATAAAGAGGGGGGATGCACAAGAAGCAGTCGTCCTTTGTTTGACCGTGGTGGTTTTGTTCAACTCTGCAAGAGTGAATCAAGCTTTCGTGATTGTGAAGAATTGCTTTTGGGAATCCCGTAGTACCCGATGAGAAGTAAATGGCAGCGTCGTCACTTTCTTCTAAAGTGCATTCAGGGAAGCTGCCTGAACACTCTGAGATTAGGTCATTGTAATCATCGGCAAACGCAGGACATCCGGCACCAAGATAAACAAGAGTGCAGCGCTTACTGATTTTATCTGCGACTGCTTCTACACGACCGATAAATTCGGTGCCGAATATAAGAACATCGGCTTCTGCCAAATCTAAACAATAGTCAATCTCATCGGAGGAGTATCTGAAATTAAGCGGTACAGCTAAAGCACCGGTCTTTAATATGCCAAAATAAATAGGTAACCAGTCAATACAATTCATAAGCAAAATGGCAACCTTGTTGCCCTTACCTATGCCGTTTTGCTTAAGCATATTAGCAAGACGGTTGGATTTTTCATTAAAAACTGACCAAGAAATCTCGCGACGGTAATGATTAACACGAGGAGTTGGTTCAACCAGTTCAAACTCGTGCCATGTTGAACGGCGAGTTTCGGGCTGCTCAGGATTTATTTCAACAAGAGCAGTGTCCAGAGCAAACTCCCTGGCGTTTTTTTCCAATAAGTGAACAATAGTCATTCTATTCATCCTTTAACAGAGTTCTGATAAAAACACTTTAACACTTTAAAGCAAATTTGTCAACCTAAAAGAACGAATTTTTTAAATTTTTTCAAAAAAGCCTTGACAAACATACTTTAAAGTGTTAAAGTGTCAGCAAATAATTTAACGCTTTAAAACTTTAAAGCGAGCAAGAGGTGTCTTTTATGTTAAATTTTGAAGTCAATTTAGTAGCGGTTTCTCCTACTGCTCTAATAGCTGTGCCTATGCTTGTTTTATTCTTTGCATTGATGATAGGCGTAGGCATCGCTTGTCGCAAACATTCAACAAATGTTGATGGATTTGTACTTGGGGGACGATCGGTAGGACCTTGGCTTACCGCCTTTGCTTTTGGGACATCCTACTTTTCAGCTGTCATTTTTGTAGGATACGCCGGTCAGTTTGGTTGGGATTTCGGCTTGGCTTCTACTTGGATCGGTCTTGGTAATGCTTTTATCGGTTCTTTGCTTGCCTGGTCAGTTCTCGGAAGAAGAACAAGAGTTATGACTCAGCATTTAGGTTCAAAAACCATGCCTGACTTTTTCGAAAAGAGGTATGATTCAAAAAAATTAAAAATCATTGCTTCATTTATAGTGTTTGTATTTCTGATTCCTTATACCGCTTCTCTCTACAACGGTCTTTCATCTCTGTTTAATAATGTATTTAATATTCCTTATTGGACAGTTGTTGTTATAATGGCAGTTCTTACAGGTGTTTACGTTATTTTTGGCGGATATATGGCAACTGCTGTAAATGATTTTATTCAAGGTATCATAATGCTTATTGGCATAGCAGCAGTTGTTATCTCAGTATTGGCTGATAATGGCGGATTTGCAAAAGCAGTTAATACATTGGCAACAAGTGAGATAGCAGGCCATGAATTTGTTTCTATTTTCGGGCCTAAGCCCATTTCGTTATTATTTGTTGTTATGCTTACTTCTTTAGGTACTTGGGGATTGCCTCAGATGGTAGGCAAATTTTACTCCATTAAAAATGAAGATTCTATCAAAAAAGGAACAATTATTTCAACCTTATTTGCCGTAATTGTTGCAGGCGGATGCTACTTCTTAGGTGGATTCGGCAGACTGTATTTTGACAAAATGGTTGATGGTGGCTTTGTAAGCGGTAACAAAATTATGTTTGATAAGGTTGTACCTACAATGCTCAGTGACTTAGCTCCCGTAATTGTTGCTTTGGTTATTGTGTTGGTTTTATCTGCATCTATGTCAACCTTGTCTTCTCTTGTACTTACATCATCTTCAACGTTGACCTTGGATGTTGTAGTTCCGGCGCTTTCACGCAAAAAGCAAATTGGTGAAAAGAAAAGCGTATCAATTATGCGTTTATTTATAGTTTTCTTTATTGTGATTTCTGCAGTCATTGCCATTCTCAAGGATAGCATATGGAAAGACTCTGTCTTTATTGCTCAAATGATGGGCGTATCCTGGGGAGCGCTTGCAGGTGCATTTTTGGCTCCTTTCTTATATGGCTTATACTGGAAAAAGACCACAAAAGCCGCCGTTGTTGCAAGCTTCATTTTTGGTGCAGGACTTGAAATTATGCAACTTTGTATTGGTTTAGGATGGATAACCCTATCAAACAAAGTGATAGGGTTTGTGTTTACCAATTCGCTATACTCAGGTGTTTTTGCAATGCTCGGCGGATTGATAATTGTGCCTATTGTTAGCTTGTTAACTCGTAAAACTTTGCCATCTGATATTGACGAAAAATTTAGTTGTTACGATGCTAAAGTAGTTACAAATAAAAAAGATTCATTAGGATAAGGAAAAAGCATCCCATTTTTATTTTTGGGATGCTTTTATAAATTTAAATATGGTAAAGTTGTTGTGTTTATATTCGTAAATTCCGTTTTGACTAGAAATGAAAACAGTAATCGCTACAACCAAAAGGCATAGCGGTAAACATTTTATGCCAAATAACTCTGAACAAATAAAAACGGTTGCAATGGGGCATTTCGTAACACTGTTAAACATTACCGCCATACCTATCGCGGCACCTACAGTTATATCAAGGTTAAAGAGTAGCGCCAATACCGCACCAAGTGTAGCACCTATGCTGAAGGTTGGCACTATTTCTCCGCCTTTAAAGCCGGCACTTATGCTTATTACCGTAAAAACGATTTTAAGTAAAAAATCATAACCGTTGACTTTATTGTGGATGAATATTTCTTCAATAAGATTTATTCCACTGCCGTTATAGCGTTGATCACCTACAACTATTGTCAATATCAATATAGCGCTGCCGCCGATTGCAATAAGTAAGTATTCATTCGGTATTGATGCTTTTAATGCTTTACTGCAAAATCTTATTGAAAATATAAACAGAATGCCAACAAAAGATACTATAACGGAAATTACCAAAAGCTTTAATAAAAAACTTATGCTCAAGCTTGTGCTTTCAACCTCAAAGCGTTCGGGTTTTGTGCCCAAAATAAAAGAAATTGTATATGAAACAAAGCTCGCCACAAAAACAGGCAAATAAGCTTTAAAAGTTTTCTTTTTGGTAAAAACGACTTCCAAAGCAAACACAGCTGCACCAAAAGGAGCGCTGAATAATGCTGAAAACACTGAAGCTAAACCGCATATTGTTAATATGGATCGATCTTCTTCTTTAAGTTTAAACAACCTGTCTATAACAGATGCTTCACCTACGCCCATTTGCAAAGCGGCTCCCTCGCGGCCGGCAGATGCTCCGAATAAATGAGTGATGGCAGACGATATGAAAATTGCAGGCAAGATAAACGGTGTTATCCTCTTGTTGTTAAAAGAGCTGTTTATTACGGTGTTGGTAGATATTGTTCCGGTTTTAAGAAGCTTGTTAAGGTGTACGGACATAAGACCGCCAACAGGAAGCAATAATATTATAAACCCATAGTTTGATCTTACACCTGAAACAAGTGTAACAGTCTTATAAAACAAGAAAGCAACAACTCCGCTAAACAAACCAAGCAAAGCAGAAAGAAGCAATAAAACAATATATTTTTTTGTTTTGTATAAAAGCAAGTTGTCTTTCATTTGAATGTCCTTACATAATTTTTATTAATTTTAACAAAAACAAATAAAATAATCAAGTTTTCCTTGAATGACTGTAAATATAGTTATATAATTTTTTGGGTGATAATAGAATGAATCGGTGCAAATGGTGTAATTTAAAAAACGAGCTTTATGTTAAATATCATGATGAGCAGTGGGGTGTACCATGCTTTGATGATGGTGAGCTGTTTGAACTTTTGGTGCTTGAGCTTTTTCAATCCGGCTTGTCTTGGGAAATAATTTTAAATAAGCGTTCCAATTTCAGAAGAGCATTTGACGGCTTTAATTATAAAGTTATTGCCGAATATAGCGATGCGGATATCGAGCGCTTAATGAACGATGAAAGTATTGTTCGCAATCGAAATAAGATTGAAGCGACTGTTAAAAATGCCGTGGCTTTTATTGAAATACAAAGAGAATTTAGCGGATTTTATAATTATATATGGAGTTTTACCGAAGGCAAGACTATATTTGAAAATGATAAAACAAGCTCAACGCTGTCTGATGCTGTGGCAAAAGACTTAAAAAAGCGCGGAATGTCATTTATAGGTACTACAGTGGCTTATTCATATTTGCAAAGTATAGGCGTCATTAATTCTCACGAAAACGATTGCTTTTTATATAACGGCCGATGATTTTTAAAATTTATCGGCTTTTTAAATTATTATATTTTCGACAAATGTTGACATTGTAAAAGCTAAAGTATATAATTTTTTTGCATGTATATAATGGAGGATTGTTATGAAAAAACTGTTTTCTTCTCTTGTTATAATTATTGTTTTAGCATTGTTTTTATTTCCAACAATGGCATTCGCAGATTCGTCAACTGAGGTCGACGGATTAAGCGTCTCATTATCTGCAGATGCAGAAAAATACAGCAATGACAGCAAGATGAAGTTTAGCTTATCTGTTGCCAATAATACTTTGCGTTCTGTAGACAACATAAAGGTTGAGTGGTTCTTGCCCGATGGAACAGAGCTTGCAAGAGGCAGCGTGCTGACTGACAGAATGGATGTTGCAGCACGCAAAAGCGACACCTTTAGCGCAACTGTGCTGGTTGATACCGATAAAAAAGATATCAAAGAGGTTGATATTAACCGCGCTGATGCAACGGCAACTTTTAAACCATCCTTTGTTATTGGCATAATAATTGCGTCTTTGCTTGTTTTGGGTGCAGGCGCAACACTGTTACTCTTCTTTAAATCTCCCAAAAAAGGAGTTAAGGTGTTAAGCGCAATTTTGTGCTCTGTTTTGATTTTGGGAATAATACCCACGGGGATTTTTGCTTTTTCTGATCGTGACATAATAATGTATGTCGATAAAACTGTGGAGATTGACGGTGAAGATGTTACCGTTGTCGCCAGGGTTTCAAAGCTATCTTTAAAGCATTCACAAGATGTTACCATTGACTTGGGTGAAGCGCTTTATGATACGGTTCTTGATACATATCACGTCAAAACTGATTTGCGCACACTTAAAGGCAGCACATTTAACGCAAGATTTGCTGATACAGCTAAGATTACCGTTAAAGATGAGATAGACCGTGTTTTAATTGAAAAAGAGTTTACTCCTAAATCTGATTGGAGTATAAAAGATTTCGGCCTTATCGTAGGAATTAACAAGGTTGAGTTTACCGTTGTTCAGAATGATGGCTTTGTTTTTGAAAAGGTATATATCATCAACAATTTGTTCGAAGATAATATGAAAAACCTGGACGTTGACCTTGATGATACCGATAGTGACGGTGTGCTTAATTATATTGAAGAAATAAAAGGCACCGATTTAGACGATACCGATACGGATGACGACCAACTCAGCGACTATATTGAACTTGCAATCGTCGGCACAGACCCAACTAAAGAAGATACCGACGATAACGGCGTTGATGACCCCGATGAAGATTGCGATTTTGACGGTCTTACCAATATAGAAGAGGTTGAAGAAACCAACACTGACCCCTCGCTTATTGATACCGATTCTGACGGAATGGATGATAAAGAAGAAATAGTAAATTACGGCACAGACCCAACTAAAGAAGACACCGACGGTGACTCTAAAACCGATAAGTGGGAGATTAACAAGGGCTATGACCCTGTTGTGCCCAATGAGTCCTTCCCTAAATATGAAGCAGAGTCTGATGTTGAAGAAATAAAAATCGAAGCAGACGGTGAAGCATCTGTTACCGAAATTGACGGCGACCTTAATCTTAACAAAGATATGGTTGGCAATATCGGTCTGCCTCCCTTTAGCGTAGAGGTTGAAAAGGGTAGCGAGGCAACTATCAGCATTGACTATGACCCAAGTAAACTTGGCGGCGACAAGGCAGTGCTTTATGAGTATAACCCTTCTTCCCAGAGATTTACAGCTGTGCCTACAGTGAATGTTGACTCTGATACTATGCAGTTTACTGCAACTAAAGATGCTGTTTATATGCTTCTTAATCAAAGATACATCGAAGATGTTTGGGAGAATGATATCTTAAAGCCAAGTGAATATGACAGCAAAGCTTCTATTGATATTGTTTTTGTTATAGATTGCTCGGGAAGTATGTCTTCTAATGACCCTAAAGGATTCCGCAAAGATGTGGCAAAGGGATTTATTAAGAAACTTCGCGACGGTAAAGATAAGGCATCAATAGTAACATTTACCACTGAGGCAAACGTTATGGCAGAACTAACAGATGATAAGACGAAGTTAGACAAAGCGGTTGATGGCATTAACGATGGTGGAGATGGTTCCGGATGCGGTGGTGCAGGAACGAACGGTTCTGCAGGAATTCGTGCGGCTATAAATACGCTTGAAAATTCCACGTCAAAATACAAGTATATTGTATTTATGACGGATGGTTGTGATACAGTAACTTCTGAACAATACCTTGAAACCTCCTCCTCAAAGGGACTCACCGGTGAAGCTAAAGATAAGGGTATTATCATTCATACCGTTGGTCTTATTGGCACGGGCGACGTAGACACTGACCTTCTTAAAAATATCGCCAGGGCTACCAACGGCAACTATTATTGCCTTTCTGTTACCGAGGATGAGGCAGAACTGGCAGCGCAGTATTATGAGGTTTTTGATGAAATAGAGTCTTTGACCATTGACCGTTCGATTGATACCAACAAGGATGGAATTTCCGATTATTACACAAGACTGATTTGTGACGGTAAGATATCCACTTCAACCGGAATTAAGTTTTTGTTTGGTGACTATTCTTACGATGAAGTCCAAAAGAGTGCCGACCTTGACGGTGACGGTATTAAAAACGGATCAGAGTTGCAAATTTCTGAATCTGAAAAAGGTGTGTTTGTAAGACTAAACTCATATCCTTATCTTAAGGATTCCGACGGTGACGGAATCTTAGACCCTGATGAAAATAAGATTGAAACAAGTCCCATAAAATATAATGCAACGGGTTTTGTGCCGGATATTAACTGGCTTGTGTCTGATGATAACTATGAATCCTCAAAATATCTTGACTTTTATGAAGATAGCTGGAACGCTCAGACAGGCGTGTTTGTAGGAAACGTATTTTTTGGCTCAAACGTAGATCTTACTGCTGTTTATCGTCAAACCCTTGTTGATATAATTACAAGAATTGATAAAGACGTAACCGAGCTTCATCAACAAGAAAAATACAAAGCATTTATAGAAGAATATTTCGGAGAAGTGTTTGGCTTGTCCTTTGAAGAGGCGTGCGCTCGTATAGATGAAGGCGATAAAGATGGTGCAGTTGAAACTATAAAAAATATGTACTCCTCTGTTAAAGAAACTTTTGGTATTCTTAATCTTGAGGTTCCCAAAAAGTTTAATTCAGCTTTATCAAAGGTGCCTGCTCTTGTCGAGAGTATAATGGTAAGCCGAAATACAGCTAAACTTCAAAAATCATATGATGAATTGTTTGCGTTTATAAAAAGCACCAATCCATCCGCTTTTTCGGACCCCGGTGTTTTAGGTAACATACTCAGAAAAGTCGATAGAATGAATTTGAAAAATATTGACGATTACGTTAAAGGAAATAAGGCCATACGGATTAAATGCAGTAAGTTGGCCGATTTCATTAAAAAAGGCGCTGACATTGCCGAAAAAGCAATGCTGGTAATCGATATTGGCTTTATCGCGTATGATAACGTGGTAGAGTATTTGGATGCTGTTGCAGCAGTCGACACTGCAATGGATAACATTTATATTCTTGATGCGGTTTCAGTAACGAATGATTGTTACCTTAATAGCGCAGCCATGCAACTGAGAAGAGCTTTCAATGACGCTGCAGAAGGTCATAAAGGAAAGCTGCTTCAGCTTACTGCTCAAGATATAGCGCTGTCATCCACCGCTGAAATTCTACATTTTATAATTGGTAAAACATCAATCCCCGGCGCTATTATCGAAGGCGTCAGAACAGTGGGAGACATTCTTTTTGATGCGTCTGAGAATGCCGAAACAGCCATTGATGTAGTTGCTTCTGCAAATACGGCAAGAAACCTGGGAAAGGTGCTCAACAATCATCTTGAGGGTGGCTTTGCAATTCGTCATAAAGATAACTGGTATGCATACAGCAATTATTCAGACGAGTTCTTAAACAATCTGCTTAATCTTTCTGTCGCGCGTATCGAAGCGGAGGAATCCTTTGCTCGTTGGGATTGTTTGAAGGTGAGCAAGGCCGAAGAGAAGCGTGCGCTGAATAATGTAGAAAAAGCCAAGGGCTTACTTGCTGCTTATAATAAGAGCTATAGTGCATATATTGCTTGCAGCTAAACTGGGGGACGTGTAATTGAAAAAGAAAGCTAATAAATTCAGACCTGTTTATCCTGCACTCTTTTTTCTTTCTGTTTCTGTGTTTTTTATAATTGAGGCGTTGACAGCTAAAAGCTTGAACTATCATTTCAGCTTTGTCGGCTGGGGCGGCACCTTCAAACCTCATGATTTAAACTTGTTTGGTCTGCCTGTTTACTATTTTATGATGGTTGTTGCCGTTGCCATAAGCATTTTTGTTGCACTTGTTAACAGAAAAAGATATAACCGCTCGGTTTTAGGGGCAATTCTTTTTCCTGTTGTTGTTTTTGCAATTTGCTTTTTGGGCGGAAAACTGCTTTATATCGTTGAGAACATCAAGCTTGTTAAACAAAGCGGATTAACTCTTGACGGATTCTCTCTGTTTGGATCAATTTTCATAAGCGTTATTGCTGCGTTTGTTGCCTCTTGGGGCAACAAGCTTAAGGCCGCATTATGGCTGGATGAAGCAATCTTTTATGAGCTTATAATGCTTGCCGCCATAAGAACCGGATGCTTTTTGAACGGCTGCTGTGGAGCTGCTGTGATGTGGTATAACTCCAATCCGGTTGTGCTTCCCGTGCAGCTTATCGAGGTGGTGTTTGACCTGCTGATTCTTGATGTATGCATAAGAGTTAGGGATTCAAAGGGTCAGCATGGAAGAATGTATCCTTGCTTTTTAATGCTTTATTCCGTTATGCGCTTTTTCTTGGAGTTTCTTCGCAACACTCCCAAGGATATATGGATTTTTTCACAAGGTCAGATTATGTCGATCGTTGGCCTGCTGTTGGGAATAGTTTTATATAAATATTTCGCGGCAATTAAAATTAAAAAGAATTAATTAAAAAAGACAGTATCAAGTGATACTGTCTTTTGCTTATGTTATTCAAGAAAATCTGCATATATGTCAATTTCTTCTGTTGCGTAGGTCAAAAATTTCAAGCACGCCGGGTCTTTGGATAAAATTTTGCCGACTTTTTTGATTCTTCTCAAAAACTTTTTGTCAAAAAGAATTTCATACCTGTGCTTAATCATAGGGCAAATGTTATAACCTCTGTAATCAAATTCAACATATACTTTGCCCTTTTCATCGACAGTGGGGAAGAAGGGGAAAATTCTGCAGGCCAATGGACGCTTCTCTCTGTCACACTTTCCGTTGCATACAGCAAGTCGGTGACCGTCCTCGGTCTGCTTTACGGTGAACTCACTTGGCTCGAATGGAAATAGCCGCATACCTGTGTTGCTGTCACCTTGGCAGCAGGCGCAACTGCACAACTGACCGCAATCGGCTTTTAGCGGAGTGAGGTCACCGATGGCTTTAAATATTTTGTTGTAAAGTTTTTTGTAATCGGTTTTATTCAATTTAACCACATCTTTGTTATAGTGTTTTAAGTAGAAAATTCAAATTTAAGATATTCGCTGACTATTAACTTCACTGCCGCCCCATTCCACTACTGTAAAGCCGTGACGCTCGAAATGGTTAAAGGTTTGAGGAGGTATATTAATCTTTGTATCGGTAGGATAGTATGCCATCAAAATGCGCAGCATACTGTCAGGGGTTGGTGTTATGTTCAGCTTTGCACAATCGGTATATGCAGAGGATTGGAAGGATATAACGTTATAAGTGTTGTTTTGCATAAGCGGCAACCAATATATTATGAATTCATTAGCTTCTTTTGGGGTCAATCCCTGCTGAGCAAGAGCCCACTCAAGAAACTCTGCAGTATCTTCGCCGCGAATACACCATCCTTGCGAAAAGTCCCATTCGGTGTTAATTATGCCCTCCCAATATAAGGCGTAGTATTCCTTGCTGTTGGGAAACACCAGTGTACCGTCGGGATAGGCGGTAAAATTTTGCCAACCTTGTTTATCATAGTCAGGATAAGTGCAGGTCAATTCGCCTTTAATGGCTAGCTTGGCAGAGCATATAGTTGGGCTCTCGGGGTAAAAGTAAATAATTGGTTTGCCGGCAGGTATACCGTAAAAATGCTCGGAAACTGAATCGGCGATAATCCTTACCTTTAGCTTTGTGTCATGAGGGCGCTGAGCTTTGGAAAAACGCACATCGATGTTGTCGCCAACACACCACTTATCAGCTTGGTCAGTAATGATATATACAGTTTCACCCCAAGCGTCGGTTGATGATCTGTTTGTTTTCAATTCCAAAACGTTTGGAGCTATTTTATTAATAATCTCACCGCTTACAAGATTATTGGTGCGGTTAGCATAAACAGTTTCAAATTCATCGGCAGATAAGTTGGGCAGTCCATCGCTTTCTTTTTTACATCCGCAAATTCCAAAGCATATCAATAATGTAAGACAAATACAAAAGATTTTTTTCATATAAAAGCTCCTTTCGTGTGTGGTAAAACTTTCGGTTGAAATCGAGTGGTTAAATATAGAATAAATTGTTATTTATCTACAAAAATATTTTAACATAAGTTTTTGTGAATTTCCACCGCTTGGTGTAATCTTTGTGATTTTTTACAAAAAATTGATTGTAACTTTGTAACATTGTTAATGCTTGTTTAAGTTGAGACACTCCTTTCAAGAGTTCGAGTCCTTATAACAAAAGCAAAAAAGCACACCTGATGGTGTGCTTTTTCCTGCAATAAACGAGTAAAAAGGTCAAAAATCGAGGTAATTGCGAACAAAAGGTGTCCGGTTTGACTTGTACCAAAGGAAACAAGATTCATTTGTTCACAATATTATTTGCTTTTAGCTTTGCAACGAACTCATCGCTAATGATCCAAGTTTTACCCATATGTATAAAATACCAATTATCATTATATTGATATGGACCAGATAGCTCTATTTGTATGCGAGGATCATCTTTCAAAAACATTTTCAGGTATATATACGTTTTGTGATCTATCGCTGTAGTTTCAACATCACTTTGTGTCATAGCCGATATAAGAGGAATCTCAATATTAGAGTTCTCTACAGCATATACTTGGGTATAAAGATCGTAATCCGATCTTACGTATATACCTTTAGTGTATAACGTAGATTCTCCATTTTCGCAAAAAATGAATAACGGATTATCCTCATCAAAAGCCTAGTAGTGCATATCGGGAAAGAAGGGAAATTGAGATCGCCAACCAAGCTCAACAACCTTGTCGCCCTCGCCTGTTCGCACCTCAAAACGATCATCAGCACGATAATAAACATTGCCGTTATACGACAAATCACCGTTTTCGTCATATTCAAGTTGACTCATATCCCCTGAAAATCGTTCCACCAACGAGCAAGAGGAAAAAGACAGAAAAATTACGCAAGAAAAAAGGATACATAACAGCTTTTTCATTTTGAGTACTCCTTCAAAGTCTTACAACTCGAAATCAACATTCGTCTGATACGACCGCAAAGATTTCTATAATTTTTATAGGTTTCTTCATCAATACCGTTTGTATTGAATAACAACTGTAACCAACCTTCTGTTTCGCTACATTCTTTGAGAGCTATTTCGAACTTTGAAAGCATATCCGCTTTACTCTGTCCGTAATTCGCTTCACGGATATTAGCATAAACACTACTCGAACTTTTACGGATTTGAAAAAGAGTATTGGAAGGAGCTTTTATACTTTGGCAAAGTAACTCTGTATCGGTAGCAAGTTGCTCCGAATATATCAATAAATAGTTTTTCACCATCATGTCACTCCTTCGATAGTATTTATACTACACTTTTGTAAACAAATCAAGGCGTAAGCCTTGTATATCATCCGCAACTTGTTGCGGTATATCATCACGGCAAAGCCGTGGATATCATCATTGCGAAAGGGATACAACCTACGGTTGATGATAT
>JAZRNV010000089.1:0-86720 GCA_045648425.1 Acutalibacteraceae bacterium
AGCTCTTCCGCCTTCTTTTGAGCGGTCATAATGATGCGAAGCACGATGAAGATGGACAATGCAATGATAAAGAAATCAATAATCGTCTGAATAAACACGCCGTAGGTTATGGCGACCTCTGCCTCGAGAATTTCTTCACCCTTCATAACGGCTTCACGCAACACCCATTTAAGGTCTTGCAGGTTGGTTTTGCCTGTTGCCAAGCTGATGAGAGGGGTTATGATATCGGTAACCAAAGAGGTTACAATCTTGCCGAATGCACCGCCTATTACAACGCCGACAGCCATATCGATTATGTTGCCCTTAAGTGCGAACGCCTTAAAATCTTGAAAAAACTTTTTCATTTTAAATACCCTTTCTTTTATGTTTTTTACATTATATCAAATAATACTTGTTCGGTCAAGTACCGCAAGGCACAAAAAATCACCGCTGATAATCATAACAGCGGTGATTTTGAATAAGCTGATATTAGTCTGCAAAGCCGGATTCAACAAGAGCAACAAGACCGTCAACTGCATCTTGCTCATCAGCACCGTCAGCAATAACCTTAATTGCTGCGCCGCCTACAATGCCAAGTGAAAGAACACCAAGCAAGCTCTTTGCATTTACACGGCGTTCATCCTTTTCAACCCAGATGGATGACTTGAACTCGTTTGCTTTTTGGATAAAGAAGGTTGCCGGGCGAGCGTGAAGGCCCACCTTGTTATTAACGGTTACATCTTTGCTGCACATTGGAATCGTTCCTCCTACAAAATTCATTTTACACTAATCAACTGATTTTATACTTTCTGTAAAGAAAAGCGTAAAAATCGCCTCTCTATTTCATATTATAACATATGTTTTTTTAAGGTCAACGAAATTCGGCAAATAGAGCAAAAGTTCTATTTTGTCCACAAAAACACGACCTGCTTAAAGTCAGCCACTTGTATAACTTGACAATAAGCGGGGCTTTTCCGGTTGACTATGTGCATATTACACTATCTTTTTAATCTTTTTTATTCAATAATGACAGATATTTTTTATCTTTTTCTGTCAGCTCGGCTTTTTCAAGCATATCGGGTCGGCGCTTTGCTGTTTCGGTAAGAGACATCTCACGGCGCCATTTCTCAATGTTGGCGTGGTGACCCGACAGCAAAACCTCCGGCACTTTAACACCGTGCCACTCCGGCGGACGGGTATATTGAGGATATTCAAGCAAAGATGAAAAGTGACTCTCTTCCGTAAAGCATATATCGTCACTTAAAACGCCCTTGACCATACGGCAAACAGCATCGGTCAATGCCAAGGCGGGCAATTCGCCACCTGTAAGCACATAATCACCGATAGATATTTCTTCATCCACCAGCTCGTCGATAATGCGCTGGTCGACCCCCTCATAATGACCGCAGAGTATAACAAAACCTTCAGTTTGAGAAAGCTCCACAGCCCTTTGCTGGGTGAGAGTTTTGCCCCTTGGTGACATATATATAAGATGAGGGCGACCGCCTCGCTGACGGCATATATCCTCAAAGCAATCATATATGGGCTGTGGGGCCATTATCATTCCCATTCCGCCACCGTAGGGTGCGTCATCCACCCTGCCGTGCTTGTCGGCAGTGTAGGGACGAATATCAACGCAGTTGATTTCTACCTTCCCCGCCGCAACAGCTCGCCCGATTATGCTCTCGTGAGTAACGGCATTGCACATATCGGGGAAAAGGGTCATTATATCAATTCTCATCGTCGAACAATCCCTTCAAAGGGCGAATGGTAACAACACCCTTTTCAATATCAATATCCTGCACCACATCGGGTATGGCGGGAATAAGCACCTCGCCATTTTCGGTAGCAATATGCCACACATCGTTGGCACCTGTTTGTGATACGTCGGTTAAAACGCCATATTGCTTGGCGGTGTCTGCATCCACAACGGCGCAATCAATTATATCTTGCACAAAGTATGCTCCGTCATCCAGTTTGGCATCCTCACGGCTGATATAAAGCACCTTGTTGCGCAGCTTTTCAGCCGCCTCGATGGTGTCAACACCCTCGGCCTTCATTATAACCATATTGCCGTGGGCGCGGGAACGCACCACATCTATATATTTTTCGCCCTTGTCATCAAGATAAAGGCGCTTAAATTCTGTAAGAAATTCAGGCGAATCGCACCAGGGGTGAACCCTCATCTCGCCTCGCACACCGTGTGTGCCCGTAATTTTTCCGGTTTCTAAATAGGGTTTAATCATAAAATCACCTTGTTTTTTAAATTGTAACAAAAAAGGGTGGAATTGCCCACCCTTTATGTTACACTCGATTAGTCGATTTCGACCATAATCTTTTGACCCGCACGACCTGCGACAGAGCGCATAACAGTACGAATCTCTTTCGCGATGCGACCTTGTTTGCCGATAACGCGGCCCATATCTTCTTCAGCAACGTGCAGGTGGTAAACCACAACCTGCTCGGCATTTGGGGCGTCTACGGTAACATTAACAGCATCGGGATTGCGGACTAAGCCGCGTGCTATTGTTGCCAAAAGTTCTTGCATTAGAGGATACCTTCCTTTTTGAGCAGGGCCTTAACGGTATCGGAGGGCTGAGCGCCGTTGCCAATCCACTTTTTGATTGCTTCAGCGTCTACCTTAACCTCTGCAGGGTCGGTAAGGGGGTTGTAATAACCTACCTCCTCGATGAAACGGCCGTCGCGGGGGAATCTTGAATCCGCAACAACTACACGATAAAACGGAGCTTTTTTAGCACCCATTCTGCGAAGTCTGATTTTAACTGCCATCTTTCGCACCTCCTGTAAATAAAATTGTATATATTCGTCTTGAATATGACGTTAATACCTGTTTTTAAAATCCGGGGAAACCTCCACCGGGAAAGCCGCCACCGGGGAAACCTCCACCGGGGAAGCCGCCTCTGCCACGGCGCTTTTTGCTGCCGCCTTTGATCTGCTTAAACATCTTTTTCATCTGTTCATATTGATTTAAAAGACGGTTAACATCCTCTACCTTAACACCGCTGCCTGCGGCAATGCGGCGCTTGCGTGAGGCATTGATTATATCGGGCTTTGACCTTTCGGCAGGGGTCATGGAGTAGATTATTGACTCAACCCGAAGCAGCTGGCGATCGTCTATATCAACATCTCTCAACTGACGTTCCATACCGGGAACCATTGACAAAACCTGCTTTAACGGACCCATTTTTTTGATTTGCTGGAACTGGGCCACAAGGTCATTAAGGTCAAATTTATTTTCGTTAAGCTTGCGGGCAAGCTCTTGAGCTTGCTTTTCATCCACCTGCTGTTCGGCCTTTTCTATAAGACTGAGCACATCGCCCATTCCCAAAATTCTTGAAGCCATACGACCGGGGTGAAATTCTTCTATATCGTCAAGCTTTTCGCCTGTGCCCACATATTTAATCGGCTTGCCTGTTACGGCACGCACCGACAAAGCTGCACCGCCGCGGGTGTCACCGTCAAGCTTGGTAAGCAAAACGCTGTCAATTTCAAGCAGGTCGTTAAAGGCCTTTGCAACATTAACTGCATCCTGACCGGTCATGGCATCAACAACATGTATGATTTCGTCGGGATCGGCCACGTCTTTGATGCGCTTGATTTCGCCCATCAAATCTTCATCAATATGCAGTCGGCCTGCAGTATCTATAATAACAATGTCATTGCCATAGTCTTTAGCGTGGGCAAGGGCTTGCTTTACGGTTTTTTCGGGCTTTTGCGTGCCCTGCTCAAAAACCTCACAGCCCGCCTGAGCACCAACCACCTTTAACTGTTCAATAGCAGCAGGACGGTAAATGTCACAACCCACAAGCAAGGGGCGATGACCCTTTGACTTAAGCAGCTTTGCAAGCTTTGCAGAGTGGGTTGTCTTACCTGAACCCTGCAGACCGCTCATAAGAATAACGGTGGGAAGCTTGGAGGACATATTAAGGCGAACGTGCTCGCCGCCCATAAGAGCAGTCAGCTCTTCGTTAACGATTTTGACCACCATCTGACCGGGGGTCAAAGACTCCATTACTCTTTCACCAATGCATTTTTCGGTGACGGTTTTGGTAAAATCCTTAGCAACCTTATAGTTAACGTCGGCCTCAAGCAGTGCCATTCGCACCTCGCGCATGGCATCCTTTACATCGGCCTCGTTAAGCTTGCCCTTTGAACGCAGACGCTTAAACGCAGCACTTAATTTATCGGATAAACCCTCAAACGCCATGGTAAGCGCCCCCTTCTTATTCTTGGTTAAGTATCATATCACAGGTGTGACGTATATGCTCGACCGCTGTGCCATCAATCAATGCTGTTTGATTGCGTATATCGTCAACCGCGGCATACAGCCCCTGCATTCGGGCAACAAAGCCCAGCTTTTGCTCCATTTCGGTAAGCTGCGTCACCGCGCGGTGAATAATATCTCTCACGGCCTGGCGCGTTATACCTTCGTTTTCGGCAATTTCAGCCAAGGACAAATCGTCACAGTAATAATAGCCCACAACATCTCGCTGTCGGGGTGTAAGCATATTGCCGTAGGTGTCAAGCAAGGTTGCAACCGACAGGTCTTTTGCCACTTAACAACACCCCCACGACAAGTGTGTAAAGTAAAAGTGCTTTACACCTAAGTGGTATTATACACAACTCATATCTGCTTGTCAAGAAAAAAATCTTGTTATTAAGCCGATATTGCTGTATAATAATGTTGAATTTTTGTTTCTTTTGTCAAAACACTCTTGTTTTATTAAGGAGGTTTGTTTTTATGCAATGGCCAAAAAGACGTTTCGGCGACCGTTATGACGGTTACCGCATCAGAAAATTGGATGCAATCTATCAAATAGTTCCTTCCATTATGAGAACACGAATAGACTCTCAGGTTTATTTTGATTATAAGCTTGATATTACCGAGCTTGAAAAGTTTGTGCGTGAGCAACGCCAAAACGGCTTGCCGAATCTGCGTATGCTGCACATTTTTATGGCAGCAATGGTGAGAATGATGTCTCAATACCCCCGTCTTAACCGTTTTATTGCAGGCAAAAAGGTTTACGCACGCAACTGCTATTCAATATCCATCGCCATTAAGCGCTCTATGTCTATCAATGATGAGGGCACCACAATCACTCCCCTTTTTGAGCCCACCGATACCCTTGCCGATATTATCAGACGGGTTGAAGAAAAAATTCAAAACGATGTTTACGATATGCGTGAAGAGGGCAATGACACCGATACCGTTGCCCGCGTGCTGGGCGTTATTCCCACCTTCATTAAATCAGGATTTGTTGATTTAATGCGCGGCCTTGATCAGATAGGGCTTATGCCTAAATTTATCAACAAAGCCAGTCCCTTCCACGCAAGTATGTTTATAACCGATATGGGCTCGTGCGGCATAGGTCCCATCTATCACCATCTGTACGAGTTTGGCACCTGCTCGGTTTTTGTTGCAATGGGCAAAAAGGAATCGGAGTATTATATCGACAAGGATGGCAGCACCAAGCTGCGCAAATACATAAATGTTAAGGTGGTTGCTGACGAGCGCATATGCGACGGCTATTACTACGCCACAGCTATGAAAGCCCTCACCCGTCTGCTTCGTCATCCTGAAAAGCTGCTCACCCCTCCCGACGAGGTTATTTCTGACGATTTAGGCAGACGAACAAAGTATAAAAAGGTTAAAAAAAACAAAAAGTAAGATTAAAAGCCTCGTTTGAAACGAGGCTTTTTGTTATTGTTGGGACTGTTTTCGGTGCTTTTTTACGATGTTTAGTGTAATTTGAGTCAATAATGACGCAATAAGGTTTATTATGCTTGGGGTTATTACACCCGCCCAACGCACTAAAATAAAATTGTCGTTAAATTCAAACAATTTGGTGCCAAGAGCCAGTAATGTAACTACAAAATAAAGGGCAAAATAGGTTGCAGTCGGCAAAACATTTCCTTTGTAAACGAGCTTGGACACCACTCCTCTTAAAAAAGAATAGATACATATACTAGCGATTATACCGTTAACAATAATTTCTTCTGTCAAATAAAAAATATCAATATAGCTTAAAAGGGGGAATAAAAAAAGACAAAAAGCAGTAGCTACAATATCTATAAGCAAAAACAAAACACAAATCAAACTGCATTTTAGGAATTTTTTGAAAATTATATCTTCCATTTCATCACTCCTTTGATTGATTATACCATAGCGCAAAAACCTTGTCAAATTACGCCTATTTTTTGCAGGTAAAATTGCTTTTTTATATTGAACATACGGAATATATAGTGTATAATATAACAAATGAATTTTTACGTTGGGAGGGGTTGCCTTGAAGCGGTTGTTTTGCTTAATTATATCGGCCGTTATGCTTTTTTGTTTGGTTTCTTGCGGCTCCTCTGATGTTTCAAAAAGCAGTGTTAGAATCGCTATGAATTCTTGCCCCGTCAACCTTGACCCACAGCTTGCCGAAACCGCCGAAGAATTGGCTGTGGTGCGCAACTGCTTTGAGGGCCTTTTCAGATTTGATAACGGCAAGGTAAAAAAAGCGGTCTGCAGTGATTATTCAGTCAGCAGTGACAACCTGACCTGGAGCTTTTCTTTAAGAACTGATGCCACGTGGTCTGACGGTCAAAAGGTGGTTGCCGACGACTTTGTTTTTGCTATTAAGCGCGCTCTTAATCCCGACACAATCGCTCCCTTTGCGTCATTACTGGGCTGCATAAAGGGTGGTGAGGCCGCTCTGTCGGGTGAAGCATCCCCCGAGAATGCCTCGGTTTATGCAAAAGACGGCAAGGTGATAATTGAGCTTGCTCGTCCCGAAAGCAGCCTGCCCGAAATTTTGACAAAAGCAATGTGTATGCCCTGCAGAGAGGATGTTTTTGAAGCCGCCGGCGGCCGTTATGGAATGAGCTCTCAGCTTATTGTTTGCAATGGCCCATACGCCATTGCATCCATCAGCAAATCGTTGCAAATCACAAAAAACGAGCATTACAAGGGTGATTTTACCCCCCTGTTCGGCAAGGTTGTGTTTACCTTTGGCAATACCGATACCGAGCGCATTGAAAGTCTTTCAAACAGCATAACCGTTCTTTCTTCCATATCGGGCAGTTCTATTGACGAAGCCAACCAAGCGGGCCTTGATGTTACTCAGTTTAACGATACCGCTTGGATGGTGGTAATCAACCCATCCGCCTCGGTTGTTGGTGACAGCAAGGTCTCTGCCGCGCTTAAGTCAGCCGTTGACAGCAGCTCCTATATCGACGCCTTGCCCTTGGGCTTTGAGTGCTACGGCGGAGTTGTTGCACCCGACCTGCTGATAGGCGGTCAGCCCTATGACAGTCTTATTAAGGCGAGAGAGCCCTTAAAAGGAAACAAAGGAGCCCGACAGGCGTTAATTGATGCCCTTAAGGTTCACTCAGGCAAAATGCCTACCCTTACCCTCATTTATCCTGAAGGCAAAGAGTTAAAGCAAACAGCTGCACGCTTGGCTCAATATTGGCAACAGCAGCTAGGTGTTGTAATTAACATTGAGGCCGTTGACGAAAACCTCTTAAACAGCCAAGTTAAATCCGGCAGCTACCAGCTTGCACTTATGGGCATTTCAGCCGATGACGGCAATGCTTACTCTGCGTTAAACACCTTCTTAACCGTTGAAGGGTCTAAGATTGGCTTTGCGGTTACGGGTGTTCACGCCTCCTCAGCTGCAAGTGTGGGAGAATGGACTGCCGACAAAATTGCTAAAACAGAAAAGCTTGTTTTAAACGACCCGCACATCATTCCTGTTGCAATCAGCGGACATTACTATGCATACAACAGCGGTGCCGAAAGCATCGGGCTTGATATGCTGCAGGGTGGCATTAAACTGTATAAATAACGGCTTTGACCGTAATATAAAGGAGTGGTTTTATGACCAACTATAAAAACTGGCCAACGGCAATTTCCACCGGTGACACCTCTCTTGAAAACTTCGAACGCTTTGCCAAAGCAAACGTAAAAGGTGTTGAAGTAAGTTTGCGCTGGTATGACTGGCACAGAGATTGGGAAGAAATTGCAGAAAACGCAAAAAAAGCAGGCGTTGAAGTTATGTCTTACCACCTGCCCTTTGCAAACGAAATTAACATTGCAAATCTTCACGACGGTCGCAGACAGTTTGCCGTAACCGTACATAAAGAACTGATTGCTCATGCCGCAAAGCACGGCGTTAAGCGCTTTGTTGTGCATCCCTCTGCTGAGCCCATTGAGGATGAGGACCGTGCAGAATCTATGAAGCAGGCCAAGAAATCTCTTGCCGAAATGGCCGAATTTGCTGCTCAGTTTGACGCTTACGTTTGTGTTGAAGATTTGCCTCGCACCTGCCTCGGTCACGATGTTAAAGAGATGCTTGAGCTGGTTTCTGCTCACGAGCGTTTGCGCGTTTGCTTTGACGTTAACCATCTGCTCACCTCTTACGGCAGCACCCATCTTGAATTTGTTCAGAAGTTGGGCGATAAAATCATCACCACTCATATGAGTGACTATGACTTTATTGATGAGCGCCACTACTTTGCAGGCGAGGGTGACATCAACTGGAATGAGCTTATCACCGCGATGGAGGAAGCCGATTACAACGGTCCCTTCCTTTATGAAGGCGGATTCAGCCCCAGCGGATACAACCCCGATATCCCTTACGGCACCGTTGAAGATGCTCACGAACGCGCAACCACCATTAAAAATTTTTACGGCAAAAAATAATTAATAATATTAAAGCGCATCTTGATAAAAGGTGCGCTTTTTGTTACAATGGGTATAGTTACGATATCAATATGTATTGGGAGTTATTTTTATGACCGACTATAAAAATTGGAAAACAGCAATATCCACCGGCAACACTTCGTATGAAACCCTTAATCGCTATGGGAAGGCAAACATTAAGTCTATTGAAGTCAGCGTAGATTGGCGCGTGTTTCAAGACCTTAACTGGCAAGAAATAACCGACAACGCCAAAAAAGCAGGTGTTGAGGTTTGGTCCTTTCACCTGCCCTTTGCACAGGAGCTTAATATTGCAAGTCCCGATGAGAATTTAAGACAATATTCCGTTAACGTTCTGAAAGAGCAAATTGAAAAAATCGTGAAATTCGGTATTAAGGTTTTTGTTGTACATCCCTCAACAGGCCCAATCAAAGATGATGAGCGTCATTTGTATATAACGGCATCTAAAAAATCTCTTGCCGAATTGGCTGAAACCGCTGCAAAGGTCGGTGCAACCGTTTGCGTCGAAAATCTGCCCCGTCACGGATTGGGTCACGATGTTAAAGAGATGCTTGAGCTGGTTTCTGCCCACAACGGCTTGCGGGTTTGCTTTGACGTTAACCATTTGCTCACCGCTTACGGCAGCACCCATCTTGAATTTGTTCAGAAGTTGGGCGATAAAATCGTCACCACTCATATGAGTGACTATGACTTTATTGATGAAAAACACTTTTTTGTCGGCAACGGCAAGATCAACTGGAATCAGCTGATCACCGCTATGGAAGAGGTAGACTACAACGGGCCCTTCCTTTATGAGGGCGGCTTTAGCCCCAGCGGCTTTGATCCCTCCGTTCCTTACGGCACCATTGAAGAGGCAGTTGAGCGCCATATGACCGTCAAGAACTATTACGGTAAATAAGTCGGCAAACAGCAAAAGCTAATAAATTTAAAGCGCATCTTGATAAAAGGTGCGCTTTTTGTTAGAATGAGTTAGGTGATTTTAATGATTAAGGTTATTTTATGGGATATTGACGGCACCCTGCTGGATTTTATTGCTGCTGAAAAGGTAGCTTTGAGAGAATGCGCCCGACGTTTCGGTTTGGGTGATTTGTCTGATGACGACATTAAAACCTATTCTGCCATTAACAAATCCTATTGGAAGCGGTTAGAGACGGGCGAGCTTACCAAGCCCCAGATTCTTAAAGGTCGATTTGTAGATTTTTTCAAGCTTAAGGGCTTTGACTTTGACGACTTTGACGGCTTTAATGCAGAGTATCAAGTGCGTCTGGGAGATACTGTTTGTTTTTTTGACGATTCTTATACCATTGTCAAGGGGCTTAAGGGCAAGCTCAAGCAGTACGCCGTTACCAACGGCACTAAAATCGCTCAGGACCGCAAGCTCAACAAGTCGGGGCTGGCAGATATTTTTGACGGCATCTTCATATCTGAATCGGTCGGTGCCGAAAAACCGTCAACAGCGTTTTTTGATGCCGTATTCAAGAGCATTCCCCCTTTCGGCAAGGATGAGGTTATGATCGTGGGCGACTCATTGACAAGCGATATAAAGGGCGGCAACAACGCGGGTATAATTACCTGTTGGTATGACCGCGGCATTGACACCCCCGACAGCAGCGTTGTTATCAACCACAGAGTCACTGACCTGCGGCAGGTGCTTGATATCATAAAAGATTAGCCAGCTCCTCTAAGGATACGCTTTTTCCCCTAAACATCATGCTTTCAGCAAACGGAGCTGCTCCGTTCCACTCTTTTTCCTCCATCAAGGCGGCGGCAAGCTGCAGCTTTCCGTACCCTTCAAGATGGGAAAGGTCGCCTAAATTTATATTTTCTTCCTCCACCGTAATGCAATCACATCCGGTGGGAGCAAATATCATAGAGGGCAAAGGTAACGTGCCGCACCCCGATATGCCGTCCGGAGCAATTATAATATTGCAGTCAGCAGAGGCGGCGCTGTCGGTTATGATGGGGTGGGCGCCCATCCCATCAAGAAGGCACCGAGCGCCTGTTTCGTATTGCCGTGCCCCTGCCGTCACTGCCGTAACCGTTTGAGCGCACTTCATAAGAGGTGTAAGCAGTCGGGTATATTTGCCCTCTCTGTCGATAAGCATTACCGACAGATAAGGATTTACGGACGCTGCCGATTCTATCACCTTAACGGCGGCATCTGCAAGCATTTGACCCACGGCCGCTTGCTCTGAATAGGTGCACAGAGGAACTCCGTCGGGGATTTTTATGTCAGTTTGAGGAATAATCCTTTTGTTTTTGCCCACAATTTTCAAAATTCTGTTCCATTCCGGTTCACCCCCGGTGCATATCTCGATCTCACAATAAACAATGCCACACAATGTGTGCTCTGTTATTGTTACAGAGGATGAAAAAAGGCGCGAAAACAATCCCCTTTTCTTTTCATTGTTTACCTTTAACAAATAAAGCATCATACCACTCCCTTTTTGCTAATACATTATTATGAAAAGACGGGTAATAATAAAACCGTTTACAAAAGAGTGTGTTTGATGTAAAATAGATTTATACTATGTACCCTGTTTAAGGAGGGTGATATCTATGTCAGCACCTCTTGCCGACCGCATAAGGCCAAAAGATATAAGTCAGGTTGTTGGTCAGCACCATTTGTTGGATGACGACCGTCCCCTGCGCAAAATTATTGAGGGCGGAAAAATACCCAATATGATTTTTTACGGGCCTTCGGGCGTCGGTAAAACCACCGTGGCATCAATAATTGCCGAGCGCACAGATATGCGCTTACACCGTCTTAACGGTACCACGGCCTCCACCGCTGATTTAAAAGAGGTCTTTAACGAGATTGGCTCCATCGCGGCTATGGGCGGAATTTTGCTTTATCTTGATGAAATTCAGTATTTCAACAAGCGCCAGCAGCAAAGCTTGCTGGAGTTTATCGAAAACGGCAGCGTCACCCTTATTGCATCCACCACCGAAAACCCTTATTTTTATATTTACAACGCAATTTTATCCCGATGCACCGTTTTTGAATTTAAATCGGTTGATGTGGAAGATATTGAAGGGGCTGTTCGCCGTGCAACCGACCATATATCTCAAGAAATGCAAACCGAAATCTGCATCAGTGACGAGGCGGTGCACATAATCGCCGCCGGTTGCGGTGGTGATGTGCGCAAATCTCTCAACGCTCTTGAGCTTTGTGTGCTTTCAGGTGATACCGATACCGACGGCAAGGTTACCGTTACCGCAGAAATTGCCGAAGAGCTCTCTCAACGCAGCTCTATGCGCTATGACCGAGACGGCGATGCTCACTATGACATTTTGTCGGCCTTTCAAAAATCTATGCGAGGAAGTGATGCCAACGCTGCATTGCATTATCTTGCAAGATTGCTTATTGCCGGCGACCTGCCAAGCGCCTGCCGCCGTTTGATGGTGTGCGCTTGTGAGGATGTAGGGCTTGCATATCCGCAAATAATACCCATAGTTAAAGCTTGCGTTGATGCCGCTTTGCAGGTTGGTCTGCCGGAGGCGAGAATTCCCCTTGCCGACGCGGTTGTTATGGTGGCATTGGCACCTAAATCCAACACCGCCAACTGTGCCATTGATGCAGCGTGGGCCGATATTGAAGCAGGAAAGGTGGGCGGCATTCCCCCTCACTTGCAGGATGGGCATTACAGCGGTGCTCAAAAAATGGGCAAAGCTATTGGCTACCGTTATCCTCACGATTTTGCTGACGGATGGGTGGAGCAACAGTATCTGCCCGACATTTTAAAGGACGCACAATATTACCGATTTGGTGAAAACAAAAACGAGCAGGCATTCCGTGCCTATTGGGAAAAGATAAAGGGTAAATAACCTGATTATAGGGTGATATGATTGATCTTTCCTCCATCGCGGAGCTATGCAAAGGTTTTAAGATTAAAAACCCTTGCCCTCGCTTTGCCGTTGGCTTTTGCCTTAGGTTTTTTATATAGGTTTAATCATATCCCTGCGCTCATTTTGAGCGTGGGGATTTTTGTACTGTTTTGCCTTGTTTGGACGGTTTACATTCCCTTAAGCATTTTGGGAAGGCAAACGGAGCTCAAGAGCAATCGACTTATTATAAGTTACGGAGTAATCATCAGGCGAAGGCATATTCTGCCCCTTAGCCGTGCCATTTATTGCAAAATCAACAATGGCCCCATATATCGCTTGTTTGGGCTTAGCACGGTAAAAATTCACCTGGTGGGGGCAGAAATTTCCATAAAAGGTCTTGACTGCACAAGGGCCGAAAAGCTTGTATCTTATCTGGAGGGTAAAAAATGAACTCTCACTCCTTTTCCGCCCATTTCATTACCTCCTTTGTATATTTAAAACGACTGTTACCGCTGTTCATACTTCCCGTTGCAGGCAATATATACCGATATGTTATGCAAGGGTACCGGTTTTCTTCATCGGTTTTTGATGTTGCCGTCGCTTTGATCGCTCTTATGTGGGGATTAAAAGAGAGCCGCAGCATATCGGTTAAGGTGTCGGGAGGTAAGCTTTTTGTTAAAAAAGGTTTTGTTTTTAAAAGTCAATGGCAGGTTGATATTGAAAAAATTGCTGCAATTTATGTTGATCAGAATGTTTTAACCTATTTGGTTTCTGCCGCAAGAGTCAGAGTTGAAACGATAGCCGGCGCTCGGCGCAAAAAAGCCGAGCTTGACCTTTATATCAGCAAAGGAGAGCTGCCTCGCCTGGTGCAATCGATTACCAAATTTGAAGGTGAAAGGTCGCAAAAATGCTCTGTGGGCCAAAGCTTATTGCTGGCTCTTTCCGAAACATCTGCAAAGTCGGGGCTGCTTATATTTTCTACCTCGGTAAATTATTTGGGAAAGTTTTTAGGTCGAAGATTTGACCCTTTGATGCTAAAGGAGCTTGCAAATGAAAAGAATTGGGATACCTTGCTGCCTCCCCTTCTTACAGCGGTGGCGACCGTCATAACCGCAGGTATTTTACTTTCCTTTGTTGTGTCGGTTATACGGCACTTCAGCTTAAGTATAGAAAACAGCGAAGCTCTCGTTCACCTGCGGCAAGGGGTGCTTCGCAAATCGGACATGTATATTTTTAAAAGCAATATCAGCGCTGTAATTGAGGTTAGCTCACCCATTCTCACCCTTTTCAGGCGCAAAAACGTATGTCTTAACCTAGTTGGCTGGGGCAACAAGCAGGGCGCTGTAACTCTTTTGCCTGCAATAAAAAGCAACGGATTTTCGGTAATGGGCCCCAACTCGGTTAAAAGCCACCGTCAAGGCATAATAAGAGGAGCAAGAATTCCTGCGCTGCTGACTCTGGTTCTTTTAGCCCTATGGGGAGGCCTGACTTTAATATTGCCACAGATGCAGGGGCTGTGGGCCATACTCTTTTTATCAGCTGCCGTCATAAGCGGATACCGTATGTTCGTTAAGCTGAGAGCCATTAAGCGCGGTGGCGCTTTTAAAACCGAAACGGTAGGCACCGTTTTTGCCAAGCGAATGACCTTTTATCAATGCAGTGCAAAGGCGGAGCGTGTGGAGTGCATTACCCTGCGCCAATCACCTTTTGACCGAAATTGGGGAATGTGCAAGCTAATCTTTGACATTCACGACAAAAGAAAAAGCCGCTTTTTAGCGGCTTATCTTGATGAAAGTGAAGCTGAACGCTTTACTTCTTGTCTTTAATTTTGCTCGTCGCACTTGATGATATCGGTCGCCTGACAAGCTTGCTAAAGTTTATCAGGCGACTTGCATTATATCAGTTTTAACAATCGCACATAAAATTCTGCAGTTTTTATCAAGGTTTCGACGGGAATTCTCTCATCGTTGCCGTGAATCATACCTCTTTCTTGCTTAGAAAGGCGCATAGCAGAAAATCTGTAAACTCGGTCGGTGATGCGGCAATAGTGACGAGAATCGCTGCAGGCCATCATCAGATAGGGAGAAACCAGCGCATCCGGCCAGGTTGCTTTAACAGCATCACAAAGGGTATGCCACTCACCGCAAGAGGTATCGGAGCTTATAGAAGGATTGGTGCCCTGCACAAGGGTGATTTTTATATTATCATTATCAACTGTTTTGGCAAGATAAGCCATTGCTGACTCAATTGTATCCTCCCCCAGCAGGCGCATATTAACACCGAATCTGGCACGGGGAGGCAAAACGTTATAGGCATCGCTGCCCTCCATCCTCGTGACGGCAACGGTGGTGCGCATCATTGCGTTCAGCTCGCCCCCCGACTTTTTGCATATCATATCAAGAAGGGGCAAAAAGCACCAGAGATTGGCAAAAATCATTCGGTATAAAAAGGTGGAGTGTCTGCCTAGGGTATCAAACATTTCAGCAACCGGCTTTGCAAGCTGACGCTTAAAGGGGTTGCCCTCTATTTTGGTAATGGCTTGGCTGAGCTTGCCGAGATTTGAGTGCACCGGAGGGGTTGAAGCGTGACCGCCGCTTGATTCAATGGTAAAATCAAGGTCAACGCCTCCCTTTTCGCCTATTCCGATAAGAGCGCATGAGCCCTGCACACCCGGGAAAACATTGTCAACCACTGCGCCACCCTCATCAAGCACCATAGCGGGCTTTATGCCCTTGTTTTCAAGATAAGTAACTATATCGGCGCAGGAAGCTCCGCTAATCTCTTCTTCACCGGAAAAGGATAAATAAAGGTCGTTTTGAGGGATGTAACCATCCTTAAGCAGCTGCTCGAGAGCTTCCATCACTCCGCAAAGAGTACCCTTGGTATCAAGAGTTCCGCGACCCCAAATACATTCATCCTCAATAAGTCCGTCAAAGGCGGGCTTTGTCCAGCAATCCAAATCCACGGGCACCACGTCATAGTGAGCCATCAGCACGGTGGGTGCCTCGGCCGATTTGCCCTTGAGGCAGTACAGCAGGCCCGTTTTGCCGATATGAGTTAAGGTTGCATTGGTATGAATTAAGGGAAATTGCTTTTCGAGAAGTTGAACAAAGCGTTCAAATTCGGCCCACTCAACCTTAGCACTGTCAACATTGGATACGGTGCGGCACTTTATCATTTCAACCATATCGTCAACTATCTTTTGGCGGTCAAGAGCAATCTCTTCTCCCTCAACAGATTTAGTTGCGGTGGGCTTAAAAAGCGCGGTGCGAACAAGAACAACGGCTATAAAAGTTGCCAGCAATGCACCGGCGGCAATGCCGATATATGCCCAAATCATCAGACCAATCCCTTCTTATACAAGATGCGTGAAGCAACAAGGGTAACAATTACTCCGACGGGAACCAGCACTCCAACAGAGCCGGCAAGGGATGGGAAAAGCAGGAAAAGAGTAACCATAAAGGCCACGGGAGCCACAGAAATCTTCCAATTCTTGCTGATATAAACAACTCCCAAGCCACCAAACAAAGCAGCCATAAGATTTGAATTTGCAAAGGCAGGCGCAAGCTGAGGAGAGTTAATAATAGGTGCAACAAAGGAGAAAAGCACCACGCCGATAACAATAATAAGGGTGGTTACGATTGAGCTTGTGGCAATAGCGATGGTAGAAATTATCTCGCCCTCTTCGGAATCTGCCTTAACGTCGGCATTTTCCATAGCAGTAAGAGCGGCAGGGGCCTTGATGCTGGTAAGGTTGCCCGTTACAAAAGCAAGGTAGGTGCCGCCTACGCCCAGCATAGGTGTGTAGGTTATAATTTCAATAACGCCAACCGTCCAAAAAACAGGAGCCACTCCTAAAAGGCCGTTGAGCACATCGGTCAGCTTGGGCCAGGAGTTAAAATAAACACAGATAGCCACGGGCACCATGATCACGAGCAGAGCTGCAGACCACATCCATATTTTACCGATGACATCGGTCTTTTTGATGTATTCGTTCATTTTTCTCCCTCCTTAACCTGTAATAATCGGTGTGATAATCGCTGCAAAAGCCATTGCAGAAATCATACTTATTGATATGGCATAGTTTTCGAGCCATTTCATTTTACACTTTTTAATAAGAATGCCGCAACCGGCCATAACCACCGCCGACACCAAAAGCACAAACAGCGGAATAAAGCCCTCTAATCCCTTTCTTTTATCGTCAAAAATTCTTACATCGGCAAAAACAACACCTAAAAAGGCAGAGATCATTCCCAAAAACAGTGATGACATAAATATGTCTCCCCATTTGGGGTCTTTGTTTTTGATTTTGCCCATTCCACCACGGATGCCCTTCATCAAAATGGGTGGAAGGATGATGCTGGGCAAAATACCCAAGGTCATAACCCACGCTATTGCCGAATAAACCTCGGGATCACTTATAAGCTTGTCAAGCTTCACACCAAATGAGTTGGCAGCTGAGGTTGCTGCAGGCAGCTCATAGGTCAGTGCTCCTATTACACTAAGGCGTATCCACGGCAGGGGTATGCCCAAAAAGCGTGCCAAAACCACAACGCCTACCAATATGGAAATAGCCGGAGCTATGGTAAACACCGAGGTTGATATAATTGTTTTTCTTAGCTTCGCAGGGTTCATTCCAATCTTTTTGCCACGGCGGTATGCCCTTACCAAAAAATAGACCGATTGAACAAGCACAAACAGAATAACAATTATTGCAAGCAGATACAAAAACGAACCGTTTGGATTGAATTCCACAATCATCTCTCCTTTTTATTTGGATTTTTGGCTGCTTGGGGCGCTTGACGCATCAGAGGATGCGACCGCCGCCTGAGCCATTTCATCAATTTTGTTCATTATAGAGTAAAGGTCAGCTGTTTCAAAAGGACTGTGCTGGCTTCTAAACTTTTCCGACAGGGCGTAATAGCCGTTAAAGTAATCGTCTATCACCTTTTTAACATCATCGGCGGTGCAGTTGAGCACATAAAGGTCATAGTATGCGTCACACAGAAGCTCTACGGAATGCATATACTGAGGCAAATCACCGTTATAATCGTTAAACTGGGCAAGGTATGCGACAACCTTTTTTAAATAGTGCATATCGCTTTCATACACACCGTCAGCCATTTTGCCTATTATTTCGGTAAGCTCGGTTAAAAGAGGAAGGGCCGTCTTATCATCTATTTTATAAAGTATAACCTTTTCCGGCTCGGCCTCATATTTGCCCGAGGTAACCTTGTTTGGCGTAGGATGGCCGCCATTGCCCATTTGAGGGGTGCAGGCGGTGAGAACAACACTCATCATCAGCACCAGCGCCAGGGCTGTTATTTTTTTCATTTGCGCAATTCCTCCTTCAGCTTCAAAAGGGCAATCTGAGTTTTAGCATCCCGAATTTGGCCGCTCATAACCATCTCAATTGCCTGAGTCAGAGGCATTTTGACAAGCTCAACAAATTCGCCTTGGTCAAAATCGGTATCACCGTGAGTAAGCTCGGTTGCAATGAAAACATATATTTTTTCGGTGCAATATCCCGGAGTGGGATAAACAACACCCATATCCTGCCAATGGGCTGCAGTAATACCCGTTTCTTCTTTAAGCTCGCGCTTGCCGCAAACGGCAGGGTGCTCACCCTGCTCAATTTTGCCTGCAGGTATCTCAAGTATAACCTCGCCGTAGGGATGGCGGTACTGTCTGACAAGATAAATATTGCCCTGCCCGTCATAAGGAAGAATGCCAACGCCACCGTTATGCTCAACTATTTCTCTGGTGCTTTGGCTGCCGTCGGGAAGCAGCACATCATCTACGCGCGTGTTTATTATACGGCCTTTGAATTTATACTCGGTAGCCGTGGTCTTTTCAGTCATATCCATATTTTTATCCTGTTCTGTTTAATTGAATTTGTGCATATATTGGTAACAACTATTTGTTTGGAGTGAAAAATTATGGGTCACATAGTAAAAGCCGTTGAACACGACTATCATACCTTACGCAAAGAAATTTACGGACTTATCGGAAAATATCCCTTTGTTTCTCTTGCTCGCATCGGGAAAAGCTTTATGGGCAGAGAAATTCACGCCTTGCAAATCGGCAAATGCAAAAAATATCTGCTTATTGCTGCCGCCTTTCACGGAAAAGAGCGCATTACGTCTGCTGTGGCCCTGCGCTTTGCAGAGGATGTGTGTAACGGGGTAGCTTTGGGCAATGAGCTTACGGGAATACCCATCAGACGAGCTCTTCACGAGCGCGGATTGATCATAGTGCCTATGGTAAACCCCGACGGATGCGACATTGCCATACACGGTGAAAAGGCCTGTTACAGCCACGCACCCCGAATAAAAAGATTGTGCGGCGGGCACTTTGAAGATTGGAACGCCAACGGCAGAGGAGTTGACATCAATCACAACTTCAATGCCGGCTGGCAAGCACTTAAGGCAAACGAGCAAAAGCAGGGCATATTTGGCCCCTGCCCTGCTCGCTACGGCGGTCCTCGCCCTGAAAGCGAGCCCGAAACAGTAGCGCTAACCACCTTGTGCCGCAGAATGAACATTGACCAGGTAATGGCTCTGCACACCCAAGGGGAGGAAATCTTTTGGAGATACGGAGAAAACACGCCCCAAAAAGCTGAGCGTATGGCTAAAATTCTGGCCGCATCCTCGGGCTACAAATTGGCAGAACCTACGGCTTCAGCCGCTCACGGTGGGTTTAAAGATTGGTTCATCGACAAGTTTGGCAGACCCGGATTTACGGTAGAATTAGGCAAAGGGGTGAACCCTCTGCCCCCTGAACAACTTGATCAAATATACCCCGCTGCTTTAGAGCTGATGGCATTGATGCTGGTAATGTAAAATACATATTTCAGTATATCAAACTTTTTATGTATTGTAAAGCAAAAGAGAGGGTTAATTTTATCATAAAAAATTAAAATCCGCGATGCTTATTTTTTGCACCGCGGATTTGTTTATTATCAGTCAATAACTTTTTTGATTAAGCCGGTCTCTTCCGGAGAAATCTTTTCGTCACAAGAAAGAAATGCCAGCAAAAGAGTTGCTGTATTAATCTTGTTTTGACGGGAAAGCTTGTCTGCAAAATCGTTTACGATATCTACCATATCGGGGGTGTAAAGTTGAATGAGCTTGTCGGTGGTTTCACGGTCTATGCCCATAACCTCACGCAAAAACCTATCCTCAAGAGGAGTAAGCTTGCCATCGGCTCCAACTGCCGAAAGAATGATTGAGCAGAGCATAAAATAGCCGTTGTTTTCAGGGTCTACACGCTTGCAGTCGGGCATTACTGCCTCAACCGCATTTTTTGCTCTGGCAACAAGCTGATCGAAGTCGAGGTTTACATAATATTGCAAAAGATCTTCGAAAGTATTCATAACATCTCTCCTTTTTCAAATTACCGTTCTTCACGGAAATAAGGCAAGCCGAGACTTTCGGGGGGCTGATGCTCGCGTTTTTTGCGCATACTGATTGCTATGAGCACAAGCAGCGTTACAACATAGGGCAGCATCTCAACAAGGTTTTTCAGTGCGCGCTGAGTTTCGCCGAAATTCAAATACGCGACAATAATGTAAAGTCCTCCGAAAATATAGGAGCCCCAAATGCCCGATTTCGGATTCCACAAAGCAAAGATAACCAGTGCTATGGCAAGCCATCCTCTGTCACCAAAGCCGCCGTCACTCCAGGTTCCGCAAGCGTAGTCCATAATATAATACAGGCCGCCCAGACCGGCGATGGCACCGCCCACTATGGTTGCCAGATATTTATAACGGGTTACGTTGATGCCTGCCGCATCGGCTGTTGCGGGGTTTTCACCTACGGCGCGAAGAGAGAGGCCTACTCTTGTGCGTTTTAAGAACCAAGCAGTTATTATAGCCACAATTATCGCTACATACACCAAAAAGCCGTATGACATAACGAGCTTACCGAAAGCACCGCACTTTTCTGCAAAGGGCAGAGGTGTTTTCATAAGGTCACTGGTGGCCTTCACCTTCAAAGAGCCGCCTTCGCCGAACAGCTGTGCCAACGAGCCGCCAAAGAAGTTGCCCACACCCATACCAAAGGTGGTGAGTGCAAGACCTGTTACGTTTTGATTGGCACGCAGAGTGATGGTCAAAAAGCTGTATATAAGGGCCATCAAAGCTGAGCCGATAAGAGAGCAGATAACCGGCACAATAACCGCAACGATGGCGTTAAAGGCATCGCCTGCCAGCTTTTCATAAAAGAAGGCGCCTATAATGCCCGACACGCCGCCCATATACATAATGCCGGGAATGCCCAGATTAAGGTTGCCCGATTTTTCGGTTACGATTTCACCCGTTGAGCCAAAAAGCAAGGGCGTGCCTTGAATAATTGCTTTGGGTATAAAGTCAACAAGCCAAGTAAAAAAAGTCATATTATCACTGCGCCTCCTTCTTTGAGTGGCGGAAGTTTATCTTGTACTGGATAAAGAATTCACAGCCGATAATAAAGAACAAGATTATTCCTGTTATAATGTCTGACAAGTTCTCATTAAGAACCTCATATCTTGAGGCGATTGCACTTGAACCGCGCTGCAGAAATATTATGAGGAAGCTGGTAAGCACCATTACGATGGGATTGAATTTTGCAAGCCACGACACCATCATAGCCGTAAAGCCCTGGCCACCGACAGTAGTGGTGGTTACGGTGTGGTCAATTCCGCCCACAAGCAGCATACCTGCCAAGCCGCAAAGTCCGCCCGAAACCAGCATGGTGCGTATAATTACCTTTTTAACATTGATGCCTATATAGCGTGCGGTGTTTTGGCTTTCACCAACGACCGAAATCTCATAGCCGTGCTTGCTGTGCTTAAGATAAACATAAAGCAACAGACAAACCACAACAACAATCAAAATGTTAAGTATATATTTGTTGCCGAACAAATAGGGCAGCCAGCCCTTTTCGGTGCTGAGGTTGATAACACCGATTTTTGCAGAGTTTTTCGGGTTTTCCCAAATTATTTCAAAGAACTTGACCAATGAAATTGCAACATAGTTCATCATAAGTGTGAAGAGGGTTTCATTGGTGTTGTAATGAGCTTTGAATATTGCAGGTATTACACCCCAGATTGCTCCTGCCAAAACCGAGCAAATAAGCAGCACGGGGATATAAGCCCACATGGGAAGAGTGTTGCCGAAATAAATCATACAAGCAGCGGCTGCAAGACAACCGGCCAGGGTCTGACCTTCTGCGCCGCAGTTCCAGAACTTCATTTTAAACGCAGGGGTTACCGCCAAGGAAATACAAAGCAAAATTGCCACTCGCTGGAAGGTTACCCACATTTTGCGCTTGGTTTCAAAATTGCCCTTAACCATTTCTACATAAACGTCAATGGGGTTAAGCCCTGAAAGCAGGGTGATTATTATACCCGACACCACAAGGGCGGCAAATATTGCACCAAATCGGATAAGCCAACTCTTCCACCAGTCCATCGTATCGCGCTTAGTGATGTGAATAAGCGGCTCGCGGTGAGTGGTTATTGCCTTTTGAATTTTTTCGGTGTTTTCGCTCATTCCTCGTCACCTCCCGTTTTTGTCATAAGCAGACCAACCTGTTCTTTTGTAGCAGTGCGGCCGTCAACCACACCTGTTACACGGCCTGAGCCGATAACCAGAATTCTGTCACATAAATCCAGCAGCACGTCAAGATCTTCACCCACGAAGATTACTGCTACACCCTTTTCTTTTTGTTGGTTGAGCAGATTGTAAATTGTGTAGGATGAATTAATATCAAGACCTCGCACGGGGTACGCCGCCATAAGCACCGTCGGTGTGGCCGCAATCTCTCGTCCCACCAAAACCTTTTGAACGTTACCGCCCGAAAGACGTCTTACGGGAGTTGTGGGGCCGGGGGTGACAACCTCAAGGTCACTGATGATGTGTTCTGCCAAATCTTTGGGAGTTTTGCGCTCGAGGAACATAGATTTGCCTCTGCGGTAGCTGCGAAGCATCATATTGTCTATAATATCCATATTGCCAACGAGGCCCATTCCCAATCGGTCTTCAGGAACGAAGGACAGACGCACGCCCAGCTCCCGTATTTGCATAGGAGTCTTATCTCGCAGATTGTGAATCTCGTCGGTTTTGGGATCGTGATAAGCAACCTCGCCCGTGGTAAGGTGCTGCAAGCCGGCTATTGACTCAAGCAGCTCGCGCTGACCCGAGCCGGCAATACCTGCAATACCCAAAATTTCACCTGAACGGGCTGTAAAGGAAACCCTGTCAAGCACCGTCATACCCTGCCTGTCAACACAGCTGATTTCTTTTACAACCAGTCGGTCCTGAGGATTAACGGGCTCGCTACGGTTAATGTTAAGAGATATTTTTTGGCCCACCATCATTTCGGTCAGCTGATTTTCATTGGTTGAAGCCGTCTCAACAGTGCCTACATATTCGCCCTTACGAAGCACCGCAACGCGGTCAGACAATGACAGCACCTCGTGAAGCTTGTGGGTTATGATAACGATTGCTTTGCCGTCATCCCTCATTCTGCGAAGAACGTTAAAAAGCTTTTCAGTCTCTTGAGGAGTAAGAACAGCGGTGGGCTCATCCAGAATAAGTATATCGGCGCCGCGATAAAGCACCTTGATTATTTCAACCGTCTGTTTTTCGGAAACAGACATGGTATAAATCTTTTTCTGAGGGTCAATTTCAAAGCCGTAGCGGCTGCTTATCTCGATTACCTTTTTGTTGGCTTTTTTTATATCAAAGCTGCCCTCGTTTTCAAGGCCGAGCACAATATTTTCGGTGGCCGTAAAAACATCAACAAGCTTGAAATGCTGATGAATCATACCGATTTTGTAATCAAAAGCATCTTTTGGAGAAGCTATAATCGCCTCTTCCCCATTAATAAAAATCTGGCCCTCGTCGGGAAAATAGATGCCCGATATCATATTCATAAGGGTTGTTTTTCCGCTGCCGTTTTCACCAAGGATAGACAAAATCTCACCCTTGTTAACGGTCAAGTCAACGTTGTTATTGGCAACAACGCTGCCAAAACGCTTAGTTACACCCCGCAACTCTATTGCCGGAACATCATATACCATAATGCACCCTCCATCTGTGATGATTTGGCTTTGCCTCAAAAAAGAACCCCATCAAAATCGGACTCTTTTTTGAATCAAAGCCCTATCTTATTAACCATTACGGGCGAGGCAGAGATAGCCCTGCCTCGCCTGTGGATTTGAAATTACTATTAAGTAAAATTACTTGGTGGTAACACCGTCGATATCGATATCGAAATAAGGAGCAGAACGATATTCAGACTCGAGGAATGCACCGTCCTTAATAACCTCGGTATCAGGAGCGAATGCAGCATCAGAGTCAACGTCTGCCTTGTAAGAGGTCATCTCTTTGCCGTCTTTAGTCCAGGTGTTGGTAGCAAATACATCAAGCTCGCCGGCAATGATCTTTGCCTTTGCAGTTTCGATAGCTTCCTTAGTGCCCTCGGCAACAGAGCTGCCGAGCTCGCTGAGTTCAACAGAACCGCTCTCGATGTCGCCTGACCAGTCGGTATCAATGGCCTTGTCTTCAGCTACACAGTTGATGATGTACTTGAAGTAAGGAGCCCAGTTGATGCGTGAAGATACAAGGAAGGTGTTGGGGCATGCCTTTGCGGTAGAGCCGTTGTAAGAAACATTGGGAACACCTGCAGCTTCGCAAGCGTTGGGAGCGCCCATAGAGTCAGCGTGCTGGCTGATAAGAACGCAACCGTCGTTGATAAGAGCGTTTGCATACTCCATCTCTTTGGTCTCGTCGTACCAAGACTCGGTGTACTTAACGGTGATGGTAGCGGTGGGGCATACGGAACGAGCGCCAAGGTAGAATGAAGTCATACCTGACTTAACCTCGGCATAGGGCATAGCACCAACATAGCCGATCTTGGCCTGCTCTGCGGTGATCTTGCCTTCTTCGATCATCTCGTTGAGTTTCATACCTGCAACGATACCTGCAAGGTAACGACCTTCATAGATAGAAGCAAATGCATTGTGGAAGTTGTCAAGCTTTTCGGTGTGAGCTTTGGTGCCGGTAGCATGGCAGAACTCAACCTCGGGGAATTCCTTAGCGGCGCGGATCATATGGTCCTCATGGCCGAAGGAGTTGGCAAAAACGATATCGCAACCTGCATCAGCAAGCTCGGCAGCTGCTTCATAGCAATCTGCACTTTCGGGAACGCCCTTCTTGATCACGTACTGATCTTCGGTAAGGCCAAGTTCCTTAACAACTTCTTTTGCAGCGTTGATGAAGTTAAGGTCATAGGTAGAGTTTTCATCGTGCAAGCAGATGAAACCGATCTTAACATCAAGGCCGTCGTTTTTGCCGCCTTTGTCTGCGTCTTTGTCAGCGCCGCAAGCTGCGAAGCTGAGAAGCATAACAAGAGCGAGAAGCAAAGAGATAAGCTTTTTCATTGTCTGTTCCTCCAAAAATAAAAAATTGTATGTAAAAAAATTACATCCACAAATTTAAATCGCAGTTTTTTTGAAAAACCGCCTCAAAAAACTGCTTTTTTTATCTACCCTAAATATATCACTTTATTCGAGCGGTGTCAACATTTTTCGTCTTTGTTTTTTAGCTTTTTACCTCTCGTGCCGATAGTGTTGACTATCATCGAAAAATGCTGCCGTAGGCGTTTGCATAGGAGCAGGTGCCTGCAAAAAAATCAGTGACAACTATTCTCACATTGATTTACCCGTAATAAAGCAATAAGCCAAAACTGATTTGCACAAAAAAAGATGAATTTTCAGTGGAACAAAAGACGAAAAGCCGTGGTAATGCTGACGCATACCACGGCTTTTTTAAGCATGTTATTTCTAAGTGACCGCTCCCTTTGCACGCTGAGCCGTTTTTTATTTTATTCGCAAGCCCTTGGGATAGTGATTTTTGGCAACGCCCGACACAACCTTCACTCCGCCGACAGGGCAACCGTTCAGAGTAACAACCGCCCACCCGTTTTGGCAGTCAACCTCTATCTGCTCGCCGCGGAGATATTTTTGAAGCCGCTCATCTTCAAGAGTCAGCTCTATCTTGCGTTTAAAGCATCTGCCCATTCCCGAGAAAAATTGGTGATGGGGCTGGATATACCCTTTGCGCACCTCGCCTATTGTAATGCCGCACATAAACGCAGTACCCTTAGAAACAGGAAAAGCACTATCAAAATAAACGGGATTACCGTTATAAATTTGCACCGCGTTTTGATTGTAGCATTCAAGAGTATCATCAAGAAAATCGGTGATAATTCTGTCAATTTTTTGAGTGAAGCAAGGCGTTTTGCAGTTATATCCGACTTCACCCTTGCGATGAAGAAGAGCCATAAACTGACCCTCCCCCTTCCCCTTGTGGGGATAAAAGCGTCGGGTATAAGAAAGGCAATCGCAATAACAGCCCTCGAAGCTTATACCGTCACTTGTGTGAAGCCGCACCCTTTCGGTGACGGGCAGCAGTTCAAAATCGGGATGGGTCCGCAAAAAGCTGTCAACCGCCATTTCATTTTCTTCCAAAGAAAAGGTGCAGGTGGCATAGATTATATATCCGCCCTCTTTTACAAGCAAGGCGGCATTTTCTAAAATTTCACCTTGACGGGCAGCACACATTTTAACATTTTCAGGGCTCCACTCTTCTACGGCCGCTTCTTCCTTGCGAAACATTCCTTCACCCGAGCAAGGGGCATCCACCATAACCAGGTTAAAGGTGTGAGGGTAAAGCTTGGCAAGACGGGAGGTATCCATACAGGTGGTCAGAGAGTTTTTAAGTCCCAGCCGTTCTATATTGCCTGTAAGAATTCGGCATCTCGCAGGTATGATTTCGTTTGAAACCAGCACCCCGTCATCCCCCAGCTTGTTTTTAAGCTGGGTGCTTTTGCCGCTGGGCGCGGCACACATATCAAGCACCCACCAATCGGGCTCAACCTCTATACACTCGGCAGGAGCCATTGCCCCCGGCTCTTGCACGTATATCATTCCGGCGTGATGAAAGGGGTGGTTGCCGATTTTGTCATATTCAAAATAAAATCCGTTTTCCACATAAGCAATCGGGCGAAGCTCAAAGGGGCAGATGGATTTAAATTCCTCTACCGAGATTTTATCGGTATTTACCCTGAGGGCTCTTACGGGAGCGCCGCTCATCGCCTGCTCGTAAAGGGAATACTCCTCACCCAGCAGGGTCTTCATTCTGCTTACATATTCTTTTGGCAGGTTGACCATCATTCACCCTCGCAAACATTCATTTCGATATGGAGCATACACATCGCCAAAGATGCGATTGCCGCCGTTTCGGTGCGTAAAATACGTTGGCCCAGAGAAATCACCTTGCCCCCTGCCTGCACCGCTTTTTCTATCTCTGCGGGCTCAAAGCCGCCCTCGGTGCCGATAAATATGCCCACCGACATACCCGATTTTATTGAAGCGAGAGCTTTTGAGGTGGCCGCCATTCCCTCTGCGCATTCGTAGGGCACCAGCACCAAATCAAGCTCGGAGGCCTGCTTAACCGCATCGGCATAACTTGTGACGGGAAAAACATTCGCCACGCGGCTGCATTTGCTTTGCTTGGCGGCACTTTCGGCAATGGCCTGCCAGCGGGCCACCTTGCTTTGCTTCTTTTTATCATCAAGCTTAACCACCGAGCGCTTCATCTCAACGGGAATCACGCCCGCAGCGCCCAGCTCAACCGCCTTTTGTATTATAAGCTCCATCTTATCACTTTTGGGAAGCCCCTGAAAAAGATAAATATCCACCGGCAGGTCGGTGCTTTGATAGTTTTGCTCAATTATTTGGGCCACCACACATCCCTCGGCTATGCTTTGCAGGGCGCAAAGATGGCTGACACCGCCGTCGCTGACCAAAAAGGTGTCGCCCACCCTCATGCGTAAAACGTTTTTTATATGGTTGCAATCTGCTCCGTCTATGTAATAAGCGTCACCTTGACGGCTATCCTCTTTGGCAAAAAAATTAAACATAGGTGCACCCTCTTGAATTTTGTTGAATTTATGAATTAATTATATCAAAACTTTTGCAAATTGACAATGGATTTATTGCATATATTTTAAGGAGGGCGTGTATATGTCATTTTAAGGAGTTTTTTTATGTTTTTTGCAATTTTTTCTTGAAAGATATCACATATGGTGATATAATTTCATAAAGGAGTGATGTTATGCGTTATTGTCCTAACTGTCAAACACAATTTGATGACAGTATGGTTTTCTGCTCTAATTGCGGAACTGCCCTTGTGCAGCAAGCTCAACCCAACTATTATCAACAGCCGCAACCGCAACCCGGGGTCATTTATCCTCAACCGGTGCCCGTCGATCACACAAAGCCCTCAAAGGCAAGAACCATCGTGGGTATGATTATGTCTTTATGCGGTCTTGAAGGCGGTGCTGTCTCGTTAATATTGTTTATGTGGCTTGGCTTTTTCGGCGCATTGTTTCAGCTTATAGACGGTTCTACGGAAGGTCAAATTGTAATGTCGGGCCTTTCTACCTTCTACAGCGTATTCTTCGCCATTTTTTCTCTTCCCTTCAGCATTATAGGTTTGACCATGTCTAAAAGATCTATAGCTATGGGCAGCCAGTCCAAAATGTGCAAGGTCGGTCGTATTACCGGTATTATCGGCTTAATAATCACCATTGTTCCTGTTGTTATCAGTTTCTTATCTTTGGTACCTTATATGGCATAAGGCACCCTAAAAATATCAATTATAAAAAGGAGATATAGTTATGTTTGTTTGTCCTAATTGTAACGCCACCTCAGAAACACCCGCAAAGTTTTGCACTGTTTGCGGAACCGCTATGGTAGAGGCAGCTCCTGCTGAGCCCGCCGCTCCCGCTTATGAGGCACCTGCCGCTCCTGCTTACGAGGCACCTGCTGCTCCTGCTTATGAGGCACCCGCTGCTCCTGCTTACGAGGCACCTGCTGCTCCTGCTTACGAGGCACCTGCCGCTCCTGCTTATGAGGCACCTGCCGCTCCTGCTTACGAGGCACCTGTTCAGCCCCAGTATCAGCAGCCCGTTTATCAGCAGCCCGTTCAGCCCCAGTATCAGCAACCCGTTTATCAGCCCCAGTATCAGCAGCCCGTTTATCAGCAGCCCGCTGAAAACGCAAACAAGCCCTCTCTCGCCAAGAGCATTGTAGGCATGATTCTTGCCATTGTCGGCGCTTTCTTCTGCTTTTTCACCATTATTTTTGCTCTTGTTTCTTTGGGCTCTGAAGAATATGCTTTTTCAGTTATGTCTATGGTTTACGGCATAATAGGTTTGCCCCTTTCAATCGTTGGCTTTGCTATGTCTAAAAGCGCAAAAAATGCCGGCGCCACCAATGGTATGTGCTCTGCCGGTAAAATCGTAGGTCTTATCGGTCTTATAGTTAACGCTGTGGCCATGTTCCTCAGCGTTGTCGGTATCGCCATCGGTCTAGATTATGGCTATTTTGATGACGATTACGATTATGATGATTACGACGATTATTACGATTACGACGACGACTACTACGATTATTATTAATTAACTGATTTAATTAAACACCGCGATTTCGCTTTTGCGTTATCGCGGTGTTTTTTAGCGCTTATTTGCTTGACTTTTGACGTGTTAAATTTTATAATAATTATGATTATTATAAAAGCAAGTGGGTATTAGTAAAATATGAACTTTGTAAAAATTCTTAATCAAAACCGTGATGCCCTTACGGCCACAAAAAAAGATTTTAAAGCTGTTTTTGAAATTATGTTTTCTCACCGAGATTTGAATGCTTGTGAAGAAAATGACGGCTTCAGAATTAAAAAGCACACCTATGGCCAGGCATACGATGCAATACTTAAAGCTGCCAACGCCCTCAAAAGCAGAGTCGGTGTTAAGCATCAGTATATCGCAGTGGAAATTGAAAACTCTTACAATTGGATTATTGCCTTTTGGGCTGCCCTTGTAAGCGGCAACAAGCCCTATCTTGTCAACACCAGATACCCCGAAAGCTTAACAAACGCCATATTAAAAACGCTCGATATAAAATACTCACTGTGCGTCGGCGGTTCCCGACTTGAGGTTGAAGGCATTGACGTCACCGCCCTTTCGTCCCAAACCCCATGCGGACTTGAGGATATGGAGGATGAAATCGCCTTTTCATCCTCTGCAACATCTATGAATGAGGTTGTCTGCTTTTATTCGGGTTTTCAGGTTGCGGAACAGGTTTTAAACTTCGACTCTATTATCAAAGAGTGCCCTCGAATGGTAAAAACCCATAAGGGTCAAATCAAGCATCTGGCATTTTTGCCCTTCTATCACGTGTTTGGCCTGTTTGCCGTTTACTTTTGGTTTTCTTTTGTTGGCGCAACAATGGTCTTTTTGCGCGATTACTCTGCCGACACAATTCTTAAAACCTGCCGCCGTCATCAGGTAACCCACATCTTTGCCGTGCCAATGCTGTGGCATACGGTAGAGCAAAAGGTGCTCAAATCGGTAAATGAGTTGGGTGAAAAGCAGGAAAAGAAATTTATTAAAGGGCTAAAAGCAATGACCCGTTTGCAAAACGCCTTTCCGAACATTGGCCCCGAAATTGCTAAAAAGGTGCTGTCTAAGGTTACAAACAAGCTGTTTGGCCCTTCGATTATCTTTTGCATTAACGGCGGCAGCTATCTGAGAAGCAGTGCTGCAGAACTGCTAAACGGCTTGGGCTACAGCATCCACAACGGATACGGAATGAGCGAAATCGGCATCACTTCGGTTGATTTGCGCGTTAAACCAAAGCATTTAAATCAAAACTCCATCGGTCGACCCTTTGATGCAGTAGAATACAAAATCGATGAAAACGGCGTGCTTTTGGTCAAAGGCACCACCCTTTGCACCAAAAAGCTTGTTAACGGGCAAGAAAGAACTGTTGACGGCTGGTTTAACACCGATGACAACATGACTGAAAAGGACGGGTACTATTTCATTTATGGCCGTCAAAGCGATATCGTTATAGGAGACAACGGCGAAAACATCAATCCCGACCGCGTGGAGCAAGTGTTCAGCATTCCTGCCGCCAAAGCCCTGTCGGTATTGGGCCTGCCTAAAGACAACGGCGAAGAGCTGTCGATGATCGTTCAGATAAGTCCCTATCTTAACAGCGCACAGATAAACGAAATCAAAAAGCAGGTGTATGACATCAACTCCACCCTGCCTCACGTGTCTGCTGTAAGAAGGTTTTACTTTACCACCGACCCGATTATGTCGGAAAATGCAATTAAAGTCAGCCGCAAGCAGCTGATGGATTTTATCAAGCGCGGTGTGGTTAAGCTGACCGATTTTGAACAATCGGCCTCCCCTGTCAGCGGCGACGAAACAGGCAAGCCATTGTCGGCGCTGGAGATTGAGGTGGCAAAAATCATTGCCGAAAATCTCGGCATTGATGCTGCCGCCGTCACACCCGAGGCACATATCTTTTTTGACCTGGGCGGCTCAAGCATTCAGTATTTCTCTATACTGACCGCCATTTCCGAAAAATTCGGAATGGAAGGATACAATCAAGGAGATACCTATTGCTATACCCTTAAGGATATTTGCGAATATATAGAAAGACGTTTATGATATATGTTTAAAAACAAGGTTATTGTAAATTTATTTGTGGGGTTCGTAAAACTGACAGGTTTGCCTGCCGCCTGGGTGTTTTTTAAGCCCAAGGTGTTTTATATGGGCAAACGCACTTCTTTGCCCAAGCCCTGCATTGTTGTTTCAAACCACAAATCCTTAATGGATTTTGTGCTATACCTTTTGATATTTCCCTTCAGAACCATACGCTTTCTGATGGCTGAGGTGCTTTTTAACAAAGGCAAGCTGTTTGGCAAGTTTTTGCACGCTATCGGCGGCATAAAGGTTGACCGTGATGCTCACAGCTTTGACTTTGTGTCTGACGCTTTGCAGGTGCTTGACGAGGGCGGCACGGTAGGCATTTTTCCCGAAGGAAGATTGCCCATTGGCGGAAAGCCCTGGCCCTTCACCCCAAGCACCGCCTTCATTGCAATGCATACCGACGCACCTATTGTTCCCGTTTATACCGACGGCAACTATGGTCTTTTCAAACGCACAAAGGTAATGATTGGCGAAAAAATACACCTTGGTGATTACTGTGACCCCTCTTTGTCACAAGAAGAACAAATCAAGGCATTGACCGAGCTGCTGGAAAGCAAGGTTTATGCCCTAAAAGACGAATTGACAAAAAGGACAGAAAAATAATGCCAGACATCAAAAAACAATCGAGTCATAAGCTTTTTAGCTTTAAAACCATTCCTATGGATATGGCGCGGCTGGTCTGCAGTCCGTTGCCTCTTATATTCCGTCTGCAAAGGGTTGACACCGCAGGCAACAAATACACAAAAAAGCACAAAGGCGGTTTTATTTTGGCCGCCAACCACACCAGCTTTGCCGACCCCTTCTTGGCAGGAACCGCTATCTGGTACCGCCGCTCCTTCATCCTGGCAGCCGAGGTTGTAATGAGAAATTGGTGGCGCTCTTTTCTGCTTAAAGGTGTGGGGTGCATAAAAATCGACCGCAACGTGGCAGATATTGAAGCCATCAAAAAATCGGTGCAGGTGCTCAAGGATGGCTATGTGCTGACCATCTTCCCCCAAGGGGGCATTGATGTTGACGGCAATAATCAGCTGAAATCGGGCGCAGTGCTGATGGCATTACAGGCAGGCGTGCCTATTTTGCCCATACATATTCACAAGCGGCAAGGCAAGCTTGGCAAACGCAAGGTTGTTTTTGGTGATATGATATATCCCGGCGAAATGTGCACAAAAAAATTTCCGTCCACCAAGGATATTGAGGGCATAACCCAACGCCTGACAGAAGAAATGAACAGATGCAAAGATGCAATAAAGGAGTAAATTATGAGTACTTTCGAAAGATTGGTTGAAGTTTTTAAAGCGGTTTTTGACGGCGAAGTAGATATCAGCAAGCTCACCGTGGATGCCAACCTGCGTGAGGATGTAGGTATGAACTCTATCGGTATGCTTTATATGGCCATGGCTCTTGAAGAAGAGTTTGAGGTAAAATTTACCAACGAAGATTTTATCTCCATCGCCACCGTAAAGGACGTTATCTCCTGCATTGAAGGCAAGCTGTAATTATGGAATGGATTTCAGCCGAGCCCAAATTTGGGGATATTATAAGAACTAAGGTCAGCTTTTATTATCACTATGGCATTTTTGCAGACCCCCAAACTGTCATTCAGTTCGGGTTGCCTGACGATGTCAACCGACCTGCCGATCAAATTAAGGTGCTTACCAGCGATATTTACGCTTTTTTGATGGGCGGCGAGCTTGAGGTCGGCAAAATGAGTCGCGCCGAGGTTAAAAAAAGCCGCAGCGCCAAAGAGATAGTAGACATTGCCCTCTCCCGTCTGGGCGAAGGCGGCTATCACATCTTTCATAACAACTGTGAGCATTTTGTTTATGAATGTGCCTTTAATGAGAAAAAATCTGAATTTGTAAGCTCAGTCAGAGATTCTATCAGAAAGAAACTGGGCAAAAAATAAAAAAGGAGGTGCCACGGTATGTGGATTGTTTGGACGCTACTTGGAATTATTGCCGCTATTGTGGCGCTTATAATCTTTTTGCCCGTCTATATCATCATCAAAACCGATGAGGACGGACAGCTTGTTATTTTATATAAAATTCTTTTCAAAACCTTTGGCGAGCATCCTGACCCTAATAATCCCCTTTTGAAGGCCATCAAAAAATCGGTGGGCCTGACGATTTTTGATAAAAAGCAAAAAACTACCGAAGGCGGAGCATCCTCAGAGAGCGACCTTCCCGGCTTTATTTTTACCGTTAAGGATATGTTCCGCGTTTTAGGCACCTTGCTTTTAGAGGTTAAAAATTTGCTGAAGCACTGCACCGTTAAAAAACTGCACATCACCGCCGTTTGTGCAGGTGAGGATGCAGCAGAGGCCGCTATCAACTACGGTCAGCTTTGCACGATTATATACCCATTCATCGGACTGGTGCATTCGGCCATGAAGGTAAAAAGAAAAGCGAAAAATCTTGATATACGCTGTGATTACAACGCAACCGAAGAAATTTTTCGCTTTAATTCTCTTATTTCTGTAAGATTGGGCACAGTGCTTGTTGCCTTCTTTAAGGTATCTTACAAGGAAGCAATGCACAATGTAGAGGTTTTGAAAGAGCAGGATCGTTTGAGAGAAGCGCAAAATCAAAACAAAAAGTAATCAATTCTCAAAAAATTCAAATATGGCCTTCAGGCATTCCTCTATCACTTGGCTTTCCCCCGAAAAGAGGTTGTGCCCTGCTTCTACGATTTTTACTCTGCAATCGGGGCAACCCTTGGCAAAGGGAATGTGATAAGAGGTTTTAACAACAGTATCATCGGTTGCTGTTATAAGCAGCATGGGTATTGTAAGCGCCTTTAAGAAAGAACGTTTCATCATTTTTGGACGCATTTTGAGAGTCTCATAAACCCATCCGTTGGATAATGGCGTGGTTTGATACATCGGCTCCTTACGCCGCCAATCCATATTATAATCAAAACGCTTGCGGCTGTTGTGCTCTTTTTCCTTAAACTCGGGGTTAGGATCAAACTCCTTGGCGTATCTGTAACGGGCTTTGTAGCCCTGAAAAAATCCGCACACACCTGTGCCGTTTCGTGCAAGCCAAGGTGGAACCCCATTAAGCTCCGGCTCGATGAGAGGAGACGAAAGCACGGCCTTTTTGATTTTGTGCTTGTAGCTTTTAAGATAAAGCGCAGTAACCGCGCCACCCATTGAGTGAGAAAAAATATAAAGGGGCTTTTGAGTAACCTTTTGCACCACCCCGGTAATAAAGGCATTAAGGTCGTCGGCATAATCTTTAAATCTGTCCACGTGAAGCAGAGTTATATCCTCTGCCATTCGGCAGGAAAGTCCGTGGCTGCGTTGGTCATAAACAAACACATCGTAGCCAAAGTTTAAAAAGTAATATACCGTTTCGTTGAATTTTTTTGTAAACTCACTTAAACCGTGAACAATAATAATAGCGCCCTTGCTCGATGGTTGGGTAAAATACTCGTAATAAAACTTTTTACCGTCAAAGGTCTCAAAGAAGCCGTTAGTCATACACTGCGCGATGGTCTCCTCAGCCATTGGCATTTTGACTGCAAAATCTTCTTCACTAAAAACGTCAAGCGTGTGGGTGGGGTTAAAGTTCATTTTTAATACCTCTGCCTTCAGACTAAAATTTAATTCAGGTGGTGATAATAATGTTATCAAACAAAAAAGCTACGCTAAAAAAGGTTTTGATAATTATTATCGCCCTGGTGTTAATATTCACTGCTGTTTCTATGGCGGCCACAAAATTTATCTATGACGGCATATTTGCACGCTATGATAAAGCTCTGCAAGTGCCGGATGAATTGGGGCAAATGGTTGACAGCAGACAAAAAATCAGTTATAATTCCGGAGATAACCTTTTAACCGGTTATCTTTATATTTGTGACGGCCCCAATAAAAAAGACGGGCTTGTTGTGCTGGCTCCCGGCTTCAGAGCGGGTGCCGACAGCTATCTCTGCCAGATCGACAGCTTGCTTAATTACGGTTGGTCGGTGTTTGCCTTTGACCCTACGGGCAGCTTCGGCTCAGAGGGTGAATCCTGCATCGGGTTTTCTCAAGAACTGCTGGACCTCGAAGCCACCCTTGACCATATCGAGCAAAAGGGACGTTACGGTTTTGAGCATCTGGCTATATTAGGTCACAGTCGCGGCGGTTATGCGGCCTGCTGCGCCTTAAGAAGCAAGCACAATATATCTGCAGTTGTTTCGGTAAGCGGTATAAACAGCGCCATGGACGGCATTATTGAGCCGTCAGCCGATAAGGTAGGCGCCCTGGCCTACGGTAACTACGGCTTTTTATGGCTTTACCAGGCAGTGCTGTTTGGCACCGACACGGTCAACGTCAAGGCCTGCGAAGAGATTAACAAATCGGATACTCCCGTGCTGATTGTTCACGGCAGTAACGACCAACAGGTTTCGCGCGACAAGCACTCGGTTATAGCTCACAAGGAATGCATAACAGCACCTGATACCGAGTATTATATTTGCTCCAAATCGGGGCAAAACGGTCACACCAGCTTGCTTTTTGACGGTGAGGAAGGTGCCAACGAGCAGCTGATGAAACGTATAAACGAATTTTTTGAATGTAAAATGAACTAAAACAATTTGGGGGTAAAAATGAAGGTTGTTTTAATTCCTGCCTATGAACCGGACTGTGAACTCATTAAGCTTACACAACAGCTAAAGGCAGAGGGCTTTTCTGTTTTGACAGTTGATGACGGAAGCGGCGAAAAATACCGTCACATATTCGACAGCGTAAAAGAGTACGCCACCGTTATAGCCCTTGATAAAAACAGTGGCAAGGGTGCTGCTTTAAAATTCGGTATGCGATACATCCGCTCAAATATGCCTGATTGCGAAGCGTTTATCACCTGCGATGCCGACGGTCAGCACAAGGTTGAGGATGTTGTAAGAGTAGCCAATATGCTTGACGAAAAGAACTCTTTTGTGCTTACCGTAAGGCGCAGAAAAAAAGGCATTCCTCTGCGTTCAAAGGTGGGCAACGATCTGTCTCGTTTCGTTTATGCCCTGCTGGCCGACAAGTATCTTTCAGATAATCAGTCGGGCTTGCGCGGTTTTAACATAAAGCACATCGACTGGCTTATAGAGGTTGAAAAAGACAACTATGACTATGAGATGAACGTGCTGTTTTATGCCGCAAAAAAGAGCATTAAAATATCAACACTGATGATTGAATCAATCTACATAAACAACAACGCATCATCACATTTTAACCCCATTGGAGATACAATCAAAATTTATAAGGGGCTCTTTACCCGTGCCTTCGGTAAATTTATAGCTTTTGCAGTGTGTGAAATTTTGGTGCTGATTGCATCCATCATTTTCGGTTATGAGCATTTGAGTTACACCTTGCCCGTTATCGGTGCTGTTGGATACGCCTTGACCATTTTGCTTAATATGTTCATTTTCTTCAGAAAAACCGAAATATATGAGTACAGAAGCACCCTTATTTATACGGTAATTTATTATTTCTTTTACACCTTAAGCTGCACCACAATAGGACTTGCTTTTCCGCAAATTCCTTTGTTTGCCGCCTTTAACTTTGTTTATCTGGTGTTTATTCCCATAAGATTCTTTTTTCACAAGTTTATTGCGATGGCAACAACGCCAAAAGAATAATTTTTTGTTATTTAAAAGACAAACATTCGTTTAAGAATGTTTGTCTTTTGTTTTTTGTCATTTAAGTTTCGATCAGCTCAAGGCATCCTTCATAAATGAAATAAAATTGCCATCCTCCAATCGGAGTATCTGATCAATGCAGGCGTGTGCCGTATCACGATTGGCAGAGCCGTGCATCTTAACCACTGTTTTTTGAGGGCCAAGGAAGGTAGCTCCGCCCTGTGAATTAAAGTCGAACACCTTAAAAAGACGCTTTTTGAGCTCTTCCAGCTGTGGGCAGGGCGATTCCGCCGCCACGGCATCGGCCAACGCAATAGCCGCCTTGCCTGCTGCCTCGGTATTTTTAAGCAAAATGTTGCCTGCAAAGCCATCAGCAACAATAACATCCGCCTGACCCATCACCAGGTCATAGCCCTCTACATTACCGATAAAGTTAAGGGGAAGCTCTTTTATAAGAGAAAACGCCTCTTTTGTTAGGGCATTGCCCTTGTGATCCTCTCGTCCAACGGAAAGCAAGCCGATTCGGGGGGATTCAATTCTACACATACTTTTCGAGAAAGCATTGCCCATCTTGGCATAGCGCACTAGATCGGCAGCAGAGCAATCCATATTGCCGCCGCAATCGACCAAACAAACCAGATTGTCAGTCATACAGGGTAGCGCTGAGGATAATGCGGGATACTTTAGGCCTTGAAGCAAGCCCAATCGGCATATTGAGCCCACAAGCAGAGCACCTGTATTGCCTGCCGAAAGCATTGCAACCGCTTGGTCGTTTTGCTTTAGAAAATCATATGCCATAACCATTGAGCAATCATCATGGCCACCGAAAACGCAGGTGGGTGGATCGTCATTGGTTATGAATTTATCGGTATGGATTATGCTGTAACGGCTATCGGGAATGTTTTGGGAGTCAAGCAATGCCTTCACGGCCAACTCGTCACCGACAAAGACAACGTCAAAATCATCCCGTGTCTTTAAGGCGTCGCACACACCCAACACAACCGGCTCAATGCCATTGTCGGCGCCGTACACATCCACAACGATTTTTCGCATAAAAAGCTCCTTATTCTAACGAAATAATAAAACTGTAAACATCCTGCTTGCCGTTTACAAAGCCAATGTCACACATGGGATAATTCTCTGTCAGGCGAGCTCTGAACTCGTCCACCTCGGCATCGGTAACATCTTGACCATAGAAAACGGTAAACACCTCTTTGTCTTCAATGCCGTCAATGGCTGCAATAAGGTGCATGGCAACAGAAACCTTGTTATCACCGCAAGCAAGAATGGTCTTGTCTCCAAGGCCGATATAATTATCCTTTTGAATTTTGATGCCGTTCATCTCGGTATCTCTCGTGGCGGTAGTAACAGATGCAGTGGTAACGTTAGCAAGGCCGCAGGTCATTTCTTCAATAACCTCTTCAACGGTATCGCACCACAAATTCATCATAGACAGAGCGGAATAACCCTCTACAACCGATTTTGTAGGAATAACGCGCACGTCCGAATCGGTATAAAGCTCGGCTGCCTGACGGGCAGTGAGCACAACGTTTGAGTTGTTAGGCAAAACAATTATATGCTCAGCATCATATTTTGCAAAGGCGTCAAGAAAGGCGTCAACGGGCGGGTTGTTGGTTTGACCGCCATTAATGACGATATTTGCGCCGATGCTTTCAAAATACTCAATAATGCCATCGCCCGATGCAACTGCAATAATGGCATATTTCAAATGCTCTTTTTCGGGTTTGGCTGCTGCACTTTGCTCAATTTCGCTGTGCTGAACCGACATATTTTCAATTTTTAAGGTAACAAACTCACCGAATTGACGGCCGTATTCCAGCACTTTTTCGGGAGTAAAGGTGTGAATATGTATTTTAACAATATCACCGTTGCACACGGCCACCAATGAATCACCCATATTTTTCAAGGGCTCAATAAACTGCTCTTTATCAAAATTGGGTATGTCGGTTTTATAATTCATAAGTTGCAATATGAATTCGGTGCAATAGCCATATTCAAGCTGACTGTCGGGGCCAAATGAGGATGCCCCTGATGACATATTCGGCTCAAGAAAATCAGGTATATCATCAATAGTCTCGCCGCAAAGATAGGCATACATTCCTTCAAAAATGCAAACCATACCTGCACCGCCGCTGTCAACAACATTGGCTTCTTTAAGCACAGGCAGCATTTCGGGAGTTTTTGCCAAAGTGGTCTTCATTTGATGAATAAGAGCCGCCAAACAATCCTCAAAGCAATCAAACCTGCCTGCATTGCCCTCGAGGAACTCTGCACCCTCTCGAATAACGGTGAGCATTGTTCCCTCGGTGGGGGTGATTATAGCTTTGTAGGCCGCATCGGTAGCACAGCGGAAGGCGTGTGCCAAATCGTCAACCGATGCCAAACGCACGTCTGAAAAGCCCTGAGCAATTCCATATATAAATTGCGACAGAATAACACCCGAATTTCCTCTGGCCGACAACAAGACGGCGTGAGACAGCTCTTGCATATATCTGCCGAGGTCTTCACATTCGCCGCTTACGCTACGCAGGCCACCGCCAAAGGTTTTGGCCATATTGGTGCCTGTATCACCGTCGGGCACAGGAAAAACGTTAAGGTCATTTACAGTATTAACATTCTTTTTCAGATTGCGGTATCCGCTTTCAAACAAAGCACTCAGCAGAATGCCGTCCAGCTGTTTAGTCTGCATTTAAATTACTCTCTTCCCTCAATGGTTACTTCTTTGCCGACAACATAGGCAACTACAGTACCGGGGCCAACGGATGCACCAACAATGGGGCCGATAACACCGGTAATAACCTTTTTAAAATCAGCAAGCTTAAGTATTTCATCGCGAAGTGCTTCAATCTCTTCAACACAATCGGCATGAGACAGATAAAGTGTATCGTAATTGCCGTTTGCTGCATCAATAACCGACTGCGCAATATCCTTGCGTGCGTTTGCAGCGCCCTTTACCTTTTTATATGCATAGTTTTGTCCCTTTATATCAGAAATGATAATGGGCTTTACACCGAAAAGGTTGCCAAAGAAGGCCTTGGATGCCTTAACACGGCCTGCGCGGCGCAAATATTCAAGAGAGCCAACAGTGCCAAACTGATGCACCGTAAGACGCATAGATTCGAGCTTTGCTGCAGTTTCTGCTGCAGAAAGTCCCTCATCGCGACAAGCGGCAGCTGTGATTATAAGATGGGCCTGTCCCAAAGAGCTGATAAGTGAGTCAACGCAATAGACGTTTGCGTCGGGGCACTCTTCTTTAATCTGCTCTGCTACCCTGCGTGCAATATTAACAGAGCCGGACAAAGCAGAAGAACAAGAGACATAAAGGATGTCAATTCCCTGCTCTGCAAGGGGCTTGAACTTTTCATAATATGCGTTCTGGGGCACCTGGGTGGTGGTTACACGCTTGCCGGCACGCATAAGGTCATAAAAGTCTTTGTATGAGTGGCTTGCCCAGTCTAAGGATGCGACATATTCCTCATCATCAACAACATAGTTCATAGGAACATAGTCAATATCGTACTGTTCACGAAGCTCTGCAATCATATCGCAGGTTGAATCACCGAAAATTACGAACTTACTCATTTTATATCCCCTTTATTTTTGAATTTTTGAGCAATCTCTGCCATAATTTCTTTTTCTTTTTCGCAGTTTTCACTTATCTCGGTACCTTGATAGAAGGCGGCACACAAGCCGGGGCCAACGGTAGCGCCACAAGCCATACCAACGTCGTTTATAATAACCTCTTTGGGTGAAAACTCTTTTCTGATTCTTTCGGCCAAAAGCTCTGCCTGCTGCAAGCGGTTAGAATGAGCAACAAACATTATCTGGTCCTGTGGATTTATAACGGTTGCCTTCATGTATTCAATTACCGCATCAAAGGCGGCCTTTTTGCCCTTAAAACGGCAAAGAACCTCGGCCATACCCTTACGGTTGAAATCGGCCATGGGGTTAACGCCCACCAAAGTGCCGAAAAAGGCCTTGAAATTGCTTATTCTGCCTGTTTTAACAAGAAAGAACAAATCATCCATAGGGCCAATCTGGTGAACCTTGTGCTTGTTTTCTTCAAGATACTGCACCGTTTCTTCCAGGGTTGCGCCCTCTTGCTGCTTTTGAGCAGCCATTACAACAAATATGGACAGCGCCGTTGAATAGCGCAAAGAATCTACAATCACGATTTTACGGTCGGGATATTTTGGTTCAAGCGTCTTTTTAACCAGCTCGCACTCTTGATAAGTGCCCGACAAAGCCGATGAAAGAGTGATGGCAATAATATCCTTGCCCTGTTTGAGATATTTTTCAAACAGCTCCATTACCTCGCCCGCTTTGGGACTGGCTGTTTTGTAAAGAGTGGTTTTATCGGTCATTGACTCATAAAAGGTTTTGGGGTCATGATCTCCCCAATCCAGGTCAACGTATTCAGAGTGACCGTCGGGAAAATATATAATGCCCTTCATATAATCCGGAATGCCGAATCTGTCTCTCAAATCTTTTCTGAGGTCACAAGCGGTATCCGGAATTATAACATAATCAGCCATAAAATCCTCCAAAATATTTTCTCACAACTGTAATAATACCACATTGTTTCTTGTTTTTCAATAAAATTTTACTTTTTCCAACAATTTATAATGAAATTTGTATAATACTATGTTATAATGTTTTTTAATGTATTACCAAAAAAACAATAGAGGAGTTTTTAAATGGTATTTATTATTATCGGAATAGTGTTGGCAGTTGCCATCCTGGGCGGATTGGGTGCTATGCTTGCGGTTACATACCCCATATCCAAACGCGTCTATTTCGACAACCTTGTTCGCACCAATCCTGAAAAATGGGGCAGAGTGTGCTCTGCACCAGACAATGAGGAACAGTTGGCTATGTGGAACAGCGGTGTTGAATGGGCTGAACAAAACCGTCAGTTTGTTAAAGAGGTTAAAATTCAAAACGACGGTTTTGACCTTTACGGCGAATACTTTGATTTTGGCGGCAAAAGCTGCGTTATCATTTTGCCCGGTCGCTGTGAAAGTCTTGTATATTCATACTACTTTGCGCCCCCCTATCAGCGTGCCGGCTTTAATGTGCTGGTTATAGACACCCGTTGTCACGGCAAAAGCGGCGGCATCCATAATTCAATCGGCGTTAAAGAAAGCCGCGATGTTATTGCCTGGGTAAAGTTTGCGGAAGAGACCTTTGGCATCAAAAGCTTTTACATTCACGGCATTTGTATCGGCACCTCGTCGGGACTTTTCGCTATGACAAGCAAAGACTGCCCCGACACCGTAAAGGGCCTTGTAACAGAGGGCTGCTATGTTTCTTTCAGAGAAACCTTCAGAACACATATGATTGCCGACAAGCGTCCCCTCTTCCCCGTTCTTGACCTGGTTATGCTGCAAATTAAAAAGCATACCGGCACCAATGTTTATGCTCAAAAGCCCATTCGTGCCATCAAAAAAATCAAAAACAAGAGAATGCTGTTTTTGTTTGGCGAAAAGGATATTTATTCCCTTCCCAAAAAGAGCCAACAGCTTTTTGATGCCTGCGCTTGTGAGGACAAAAAGCTGGTTTGGTTTGACAAGGGCGGCCATTCGCACCTCAGAATTAACAACACCGAAAAATATGATGATACGATTGTTGAGTTTTTGAAATATGAGCAATAAAAAATATGCGGTTTTCACTATAGATGTGGAAACCTTTACCGACACCGAATGCGTAAGCGCATCCAATGCCGATATTCATATGGATATGCTTGACGGCTTTGATGAATATATAAAAATACTGGATCGTCACGGTATCAAAAGCACCCTTTTTACCGTGGGTCGTTTGGCACCTAAAATTCAAGACCGTCTTAAAAAATATATGAGTTCAGGTCACGAGCTGGCTTTGCACAGCTATAATCACATCGCCCCTATGGAGCTGCCTTTAGAGAGCTTTAAAGAGCAGACAGCAAAGGCAAAAAATCTGCTTGACGAGATGTTTGAAACCAACATCAAGGGTTTCAGAGCGCCTTGCTTCAGTATTGATAAAAGTCGCCTCAATGTTTTGCAGCAGTTGGGCTTTTCCTACGATTCAAGCCATCTTGACTATCCGATTGCCAACCACGTTGTTGATTTGGATTTAAGCGATTTTCATCAGATGCGTGACGGTGTTTTTAAAAGAGATAATTTTTATGAATTCAGCTTGTCGAGGCACCGCTTTTTTGGTCACCGTTTTCCCGTATCGGGCGGCGGATACGTTCGTCTGAGCAACTGGGGCTTCATTAAAAACCTTATTCGGCAGTATATTAACCATAACGATTATTATGTTTTTTATCTGCACCCCTTTGAATTAACCAAAGAGAAAATACCTTCTATAAAAAACCTTAAAATGCACGACCGCTATTATTTAAACACCGGTCTTCGCACATACGGACAAAAGGTAGAGCGCATAATAAAAATGCTGAAAAAACGCGACTATGAGTTTGTTACCTTTGAAGAACTGGTTGATATTATGAACAAGGAAGCTGAGCAGTCCCCTGCCCCATAAGCTTTAGATATATTTTAACAACAGAGAGGAATAACTATGAAAATAGCACTTATCGCTCACGATAAAAAGAAGGATGAAATTATAGAGCTTGCCAAAAGCTATAAAGAGGTGCTGGCAGGTCACGAGCTTTTTGCCACGGGCACCACGGGCACTCTTATTATGGGTGAAACGGGGTTGCCTATCTTTCGTATGAAAAGCGGCCCCTTAGGCGGTGATCAGCAAATCGGTGCTATGCTGGCCGACGGCAATCTTGATTTGGTGATTTTTTTGCGCGATCCTCTTACCGCACAGCCCCACGAGCCCGATGTTTCAGCCCTTTTACGCCTTTGCGACGTGCAAAAAATCCCCCTGGCTACCAATGCAACCAGCGCACAAATTATGTTGGAAGCCCTTAAGGGAAAAATTTATTTTGAGTAAGGAGCTGCCCTATGGAATTCAGATATGACCTACAGCTTTTGATTGAGGGCCAAGGCCTTGACGAAGACATTATAAACGACTATTTTATCGAGAATTTTAAAGGTGATTGCCTTTTGACCGTCGGTGATGAAGAATTAATAAAGATTCATTTTCATACCAACGAGCCCTGGGATGTGCTTAAATATTGCGCCTCTTTGGGTGAGATTTTTGACATCGTAGTTGAAGATATGGACCGACAGTCTCGAGGACTGAAGGGCTAATTGTTCAAAAATGCCTTGGTGCTGCAGCATCAGGGCATTATTATGTTAGGAGGTGACGCCTTGAAAGAGTGGATCTTTCGATGCCCCATATGCAAAAAGTCGCTGACGGGCGATAAGGTGGCAAAATGCCCCTGCGGCCATTGCTTTGACGTTGCCAAGCAGGGACACATAAATCTGCTTATGTCTAACGCCAGTGGCAAACGCCACGGTGATGACAGTGCTATGGTGCAGGCAAGAAGCGCCTTTTTAGACAAGGGCTATTACGCTCCCTTAAGAGATAAAATCAAAGAAATTTTGGGAGAGGGCTTAACCCTGCTTGATTCGGGCTGTGGTGAGGGATACTATTCCTCTGCGTTGGCCGTGGGCAACCGTCTGTGCGGTATTGATATATCAAAGGATGCCGTCAAAGTCGCCGCAAGAAGAGTGTCCTCGGGAGACTTCGCCGTGGCAAGCGTAGGCGACATTCCCCTTGCCGACGGGTCGGTGGATGGAGTGGTGTGCATCTTTGCCCCCGAAAGCGATGAGTTTGCCCGTGTGCTTAAACCCACAGGGCGGTTGATTACCGTTGTGCCTATGGAAAAGCACCTTATTGAACTGAAAAAAGCGGTATATTCAAAGCCCTATCTGAATCCGCCCGTTTGTGCAGAAAAAGAGGGTTACACCTTAAAATCGGGGCACGAGCTTAAATATACCATTGAAATTGACTGCAACGAGGATATTTTGGCGCTGTTTAAAATGACCCCCTACTATTACAAAACGGGCAAAGAGGACCAACAAAAGCTGTCGGGACTTGACCGCTTGACCGTAAGCGTTGAGTTTTACATAGGAGAATATGAAAAAATCCACCGAGAATAATCGGTGGATTTTTTGTTACATATACACGTCGAAAACCAGCATCAGGCAAAATCCGATAAGCAGGGCGTAGGTTGCTCCGCGCTGACTGCCGTGAGAATGGGTTTCGGGTATCATTTCATCACTGATTACGTAAAGCATTGTGCCGCCTGCAAAAGCAAGGGCAAAGGGTAAAATGGCGGTTGAAATGCTTACTGCCAAATATCCGACAAAGGTGCCCACGACCTCAATAAGCCCGGTAAAGAGAGCGCATATTACCGTGCGTCTGGGTGATACGCCTGCCGCTAACATAGGACCGATTATAACCATACCCTCGGGTATGTTTTGCAGGGCGATTCCTCCTGCAATAAGCAAGGCCTGACTTGTATCACCTGAGCCGAAGCCCACACCTGCCGCCAAGCCCTCAGGCAAATTGTGAATGGCAATAGCCATAACAAAAAGCAGCACCTTGTTAAGCTTTTCGTTAGCGGGGTGACCTTCCCCTGCTCCCACAAACTGATGCAGATGAGGCACCAGCTTATCAATCAGGTTAAGGCACAAAGCACCGGCAAATATACCTGCAACCGTCATTACAAGGCCCCACTTGCCGCCGTAATCCAAGGCGGGCAAAATCAGGCCAAGCACTGCCGCAGCAAGCATTACCCCGGCCGCAAAGGACAAAATGATATCGCTGAATCTGTGAGATAGCTTTTTAAATATAAAGCCAATAAGGGAGCCGATAACCGTGGCCCCACCTACGCCTAACGCCGTAAGAACTACTATATACAAAAAATCACCTTTATTTCAGTAAGCCGTTTTCGGCTAAATATTGCATTAGGGCCTGACAACCCTTGTAAATATCGCTGTATGTGCGGTCAAAATGCCCGTTGTACCAAGGGTCAGCCACATTTCCGCCCTCGGAGGTAAAATCCAACAGCTTTTTAACCTTGCCGTGTGGGTCTTCACCGATTATTCTGAAAATGTTGCGTATGTTGTTATCATCCATAGCAACCAAAAGATCATAACTGTCATAATCGGATTTTTTAAGCTGCACCGCCCTTTTATCCCCTACGTCAATTCCGTGCAAGGCAAGCTCGCGACGGGCAGGAGGATAAACAGGATTGCCAACCGAGCCCCAAATTTCTTCGGTGCTGGTGGCACATGAGGCAATGTGTATTTTATCCGACAGAGACTGCCGATAAACCATATCCTTCATTATAAATTCTGCCATAGGACTGCGGCAAATATTGCCGTGGCAGACGAACATTATCTTTACCATTATATTCCCTCGGTTGTTTTTTGATAAAATAAAAATATCATATATAAATGCTTTTGTCAAATTTAAAAGACTCCCTGTAAAAGGGAGTCTTTTTATATTATTTGGGATTTTCGCAGCGATAAAACAAATTTACGGGAAAAACCCTATTCTAACTCAAAGGCGCCGGTATACAACTGATAATAAGTGCCTTTTTGGGCAATCAAATCGTTGTGAGTGCCACGCTCAATTATTCTGCCGTGGTCAAGCACCATTATAACGTCAGAATTCATAATGGTAGAAAGACGGTGAGCAATGACAAATACGGTGCGTCCCTCCATAAGCTTATCCATACCACGCTGAACGATGGCTTCGGTGCGGGTATCGATAGAGGAGGTGGCCTCATCCAAGATCATTACGGGAGGATCGGCGACGGCAGCTCTGGCGATGGCAATAAGCTGGCGCTGACCCTGAGACAGATTGGCACCGTTATTGTTTAGCATCGTATCGTAGCCCTGAGGCAAACGGGTAATGAAATCGTGAGCACCTGCAAGCATTGCGGCTTGGCGGCATTCTTCATCGGTAGCATCCAACCGACCGTAGCGGATATTATCCATAACCGTACCTGTAAACAGGTTGGTTTCTTGCAGAACTATACCCAAAGAACGGCGCAAATCGGATTTTTTGATTTTGTTGATATTGATGCCGTCATATCTGATTTTGCCGTCGGCAATATCGTAAAAGCGGTTTATAAGGTTGGTTATGGTTGTTTTGCCTGCACCCGTTGCACCAACAAAGGCCACCTTTTGACCCGGCTGTGCATATACGGTTATATCGTGCAAAACATCCTTGCCCTCTTCATAGCCGAAATCAACCTTAGTAAGGGTAACATCTCCCTTAAGAAGAGTATAGGTCAAGGTGCCGTCACTGTGAGGATGCTTCCACGCCCAATGACCCGTGCGCATTTCTGTTTCGGTAAGATTGCCTTCTGCATCAACCTCTACATTAACCAGGGTTACGTAGCCGTCATCCGTCTCGGGCTTTTGATCCATCAATGAAAAGACTCTGTTTGCACCTGCCATAGCCATTACCACAGCATTTATCTGCTGTGACAGCTGGTTGATGTTGCCCGTAAACTGCTTGGTCATATTAAGGAAGGGCACCACAACACTGATGGAAAAGGCCATCCGTGACAAGCTGATGTTTTTAACCTCAAGGGTCAAAAACAGACCTGCTGCAACACCCACAAGAACATAGAGCACATTGCCGATATTCATTATGATGGGGCCAAGCATATTGGCATAGGCATTGGCTCGGCGACTATCCTCAAAAAGAGAATCATTGATGCGGTCGAACTCTTCCTTGCCTGCCTCTTCGTGGCAAAAGACCTTGACCACCTTTTGGCCGTTCATCATCTCTTGAATAAAGCCCTCAGTAGCGCCCACTGCCTTTTGTTGACGCATAAAGTATTTGGCTGAGCCGCCACCCACGACTTTTGATACAAAAAGCATTGCAAACACACCTGCTACCACAATAAGGGTCATCCAGATGCTGAAATACATCATCAGTGCGAAAACCACAAGCACTATTGCTGCCGACTGCAGCAAGGCAGGAAGCGCCTGGGATACCAGCTGACGAAGGGTATCGATATCATTGGTGTAATGGCTCATTATATCGCCATGCTTATTGGTATCAAAATAGCGAATGGGCAAATTTTGCATTCCGTTAAACATCTGCTTACGCATTTTGTTAAGGAAGCCCTGCGTCATATAGGCCATAAGCTGAGTATGTGTAACGGTTGCGGCCAAGCTGATGATATAAAGCACGGCAAGTATTATGATGGTAGGAATTACCTCCAAAACAGCCGACTGCCAGTTGCCCGACTCATACCATTTTTCGATTATTGCGATTACGTTTTGTATAAACAGTGACGGGATGGCCGATACACCTGCAGAAAAGAGGATGCACACTGCTGTAACAGGTGCTAAAACGGGATAGCTTTTGAATAAGAGCTTAACTACTCGCGCAAGACATTTAATGTCAAGCTTTTTGCCCATTGGCTTACCCATCGGCTTACCCATCGGCTTACTCATTGGCTTATTCATCGCTATCACCTCCTTGGTTTTGCTGCTCATATACCTCGCGGTATATCTCGCTTTGCTCAAGAAGCTGAGAATGGTTGCCCACGGCAGTAATTTTGCCGTTATCCATAACAATAATCATATCGGCATCCTTAACCGATGCTATGCGCTGAGCAATAATAATCTTGGTGGTTTCAGGTATGAAGCACTTGAAGCCCTCGCGAATAAGAGCATCCGTCTTGGTGTCAACCGCGCTGGTGGAGTCATCCAAAATAAGAATTTTGGGCTTTTTAAGCAATGCGCGAGCAATACACAAGCGCTGCTTTTGACCACCCGATACATTTGTTCCGCCCTGCTCGATTTTCGTATCGTATCCGTCAGGGAAGGATTGCACGAAATCATCTGCCTGTGCAAGACGGCAGGCCTCTATCATTTCTTCATCGGTAGCGTTGGGGTCGCCCCAGCGCAAATTGTCTTTTATGGTGCCCGAAAAAAGCAGATTTTTTTGCAAAACCATAGCAACACTGTCTCGCAAGGTTTCAAGGTCATACTCTTTAACATTGCGACCGCCCACCTTAACGGCGCCGTCGGTAACATCGTAAAGACGGGAAATAAGCTGAACGAGGGTGGTTTTGCCCGAACCGGTACCACCGATTATGCCCACCGTCATACCCGACGAAATGTGGATGTTTACACCCTCCAAAGCGTTGCGCTGAGCGGCGGCTGAATATTTAAAGTTAACCGATTCAAAATCGACAGAGCCGTCGGCAACCTCCATAATCGGATTTTCGGGGTTGCGAAGAGCCGGCTCTTCGCTTAACACCTCGTAAATACGCTTAAAGGATTCGGCTGATATGGTAATGATAACATAAATCATTGAAAGCATCATAAGTGACATAAGCACCTGTATGCCATAGGTGAGCATAGCCGAAATCTGGCCTACATCAATGAGGGTGCCCTTGCTTTCAATAACCATCTTTGAGCCGACGAAAAGGATGAACACCATATTAAAATAAATGCAAAACTGCATTAAAGGTGAGTTGAGAGCCACAATACGCTCGGCCTTAGTAAAATCACCGCATATATCATCGGCGGCCTTGCCGAACTTTTGCTTTTCGTAATCTTCACGGGAAAAGCCCTTAACCACGCGCATTCCGCGCACATTCTCTTCGATAGATTCGTTGAGACGGTCGTATTTTTTAAAGACGCGGCGGAAGGCAGGCATTGCCTTGCGGCTGACGGCATAAAGGCCCAGAGCCAGCACGGGAATGACCACAACAAATGCCGTTGCCAGGAAGCCGCCCATAATATAAGCCATAACCACCGAGAATATAAGCATAAGGGGTGAACGGATGGCGGTGCGGATTATCATCATATAAGACATCTGCACATTGGAAATATCGGTAGTCATTCGGGTAACCAGCGAAGAGGTTGAAAACTTGTCTATATTTTCAAAGGTGTAGGTCTGAACCTTATAATAAAGGTCTTTACGCAAATTTTTGGCAAATCCGCAGGATGCCTTGGCGCAGGTGTAACCTGCTACACCTCCGCAGCAGAGAGATATTATCGCCAACAATATCAGCAACAGACCGGTGTTGATAATCTCACTAACCTCTGCACCGGCTTTTATGCGGTTAACAAGATCGGCCGTGATGAAGGGAATAGCTGTTTCAATAATTGCCTCAAGCACAATAAGAATCAAGGTGATTATTGTCGGTCTTTTGTATTCCCGTATACAGCAGGCAAGACGTTTTATCATTTTGTGGTCATCATCCTTTTAAATGGTTTTTTACATTCGCATTATATAATTATAACCATTTTTTGATTTAAGTTCAAGAGCGTTTTTTGTAAAAATTCTTTTAATACAATAAAACTAAAAGTCACGATAACGCCGGGCGCATCGTGACTTTTAGTTTTATTCAAATAAGGGTGTTGAAAAATAGCGTTCAGCTGTATCAGGCAGCACGGTAACAACCGTTTTACCCTTGCCAAGCATCTTTGCCAGCTTGATTGCAGCGGCCACATTTGTGCCGCTGGATATGCCACACATAATGCCCTCTTTTGAGGCCAGCTCCTTAGCTGTTTTTATGGCCTCGTCATCTTTAATGATGCAAATATCACTGATTATGCCTTGATTAAGGATGGGAGGAATTAATCCGTCGCCGATACCCATTTGAATATGGGTGCCGATAGAGCCGCCCGAAAGTATTGCAGCGTGCTCGGGCTCAACTGCCCAAATCACCATATCGGGGTTTTGTGATTTAAGCACCTCACCGATACCGGTAATGGTGCCGCCCGTGCCTATACCTGAGCAAAAGCCGTGAATGGGGCCTTCAACCGCATCAATAATCTCTTTGGCGGTTTGCTGACGCTGAATATCGGGATTGGCAGGATTCTCAAACTGTTGAGGCACAAAAACATTCTTATCTTCTGCCTTCATTTTGAGGGCGAGAGCAACACACTCTTCAATACAGTCGCCGATATTGCCGTCATCATGAACAAGCATTACGCTTGCACCGTAATGTTCAACCAGCTTTCTGCGCTCTTCACTGACGGAATCGGGCATAATTATGCAGGTTTTATAGCCCCTTACAGCGCCCACAAGAGCAAGACCTATGCCCTGGTTGCCGCTGGTGGGCTCAACAATAACAGTGTCTTTGTTGATAAGCCCCTTTTGCTCGGCATCAAGAATCATATTAAAGGCCGTTCGGGTTTTTATTGAGCCGCCCACGTTGAGGCCTTCAAACTTTACAAGTATTTGAGCCCCATCGGGATCAGCAATTCTATTAAGGCGGATTATGGGAGTGTTACCCATCGCCTCAAGTATATTGTTACAAATCATCATTTACCTCCAAAAGGTCAGTAACGCAATACATTATATGCTTTTTGGCGACTTTTGTCAACAACCGCGGCGAATTTTGCCTGCCAAAGTGCACAGCAAAAAGGCAACGCAGTTGGCGGCTACAATGGTTGCACCCACAGGAGCATCCAACAGCACTGACAAGCCAAAGCCCACCGAGGCACAGGTAACCGAAATTATTGCCGTTGCCAGAGTGACCGAGCGGAAACTGCGGAAAATACGCATAGCCGATATGGCAGGAAAAATCACCAAGGCAGATATAAGCAAGGAGCCCACCAAATTCATAGCCAAAACTATTACCACAGCTATAATTACTGCAATAAGAGTGTTGTAAACCGAGGTTTTAAGTCCGCCTGCGCGGGCGAAATCTTCATCAAAGGTAACGGCAAAAAGTCGGTTGTAGAAAAGCAAAAAGGTTATAAGCACCGCCACCGACAGCACCGCACAAATAAGCACCTGCGTCTCATCAAGAGAAAGCACAGAGGCCGAACCGAAGAGAGTGGTGCAAACATCACCCGAAAGATTGGCAGCGCCCGAAAACATATTAAGCAGCAAATAGCCAAAGGCCAACGCGCCAACAGACATCATAGCGATAGCGGCATCGCCCTTTATTTTGGCGTTTTGGCCCACACGAAGCAAAAGCACCGCGCATATAACCGTAATGGGTAACACCACAATCATATTTTGGGTAACGTTAAGCACCGATGCAATGGCCAACGCACCGAACGCAACGTGAGACAGTCCGTCACCGATAAAGGACATTCTTTTAAGCACAAGAGTTACGCCAAAAAGGGATGCACACAAAGAGGTAAGAATGGCCACAATCAAGGCATAGCGTACAAAAGGATAGCTGAAGGCCTCTGCAAAAAGCTCAAAGGAATTCATCGGTTACCCCTCCCCTCTGCTGACAGGCGCTTATAGTCATCACTTTTTAAGTAGTCTTCTTTGCTGTAAAAAACGGGAGTTGCACCGATATGTAATATTTTATCAGCATATTTTACCGTCGCCTCAACATCGTGAGAAATCATTATAACCGCAATTTTATCTTCCTTGTTAAGCTTGGCAATCAGCTCATACAATCGGCCTGCAATATGATTATCAAGATTGGCCGCCGGCTCATCCAACAGCAAAAGCTTGCCCGTTGCACAAAGCGCCCGAGCCAACAATACCCTTTGCTGCTGCCCTCCCGAAAGGCGACTGTAGCTGCGATTGGCGACACCCTCAAGCTCTAACCGCTTAATGGCCTTTTCTGCCGAAAGGCGCTGATGCTTGCTGTAAAATGGGCGCAGGCCCAAGCCGCTGACGCATCCCGACAGCACCACCTCTTTAACAGATGCAGGAAAATCGCGTTGTGCCGCCGTCTGCTGAGGCAGATATCCGATTTGGTTTTGTTTTAATCCATCGTCCAGAGTGATTTCGCCCGAATAGGTTTTATGTAAACCAAGCAAAGCCCTCATCAAGGTGGTTTTGCCCGAGCCGTTTTCACCTACTACACAAATATATTCACCCTGATTGACGGCGAAGTTTATATTTTCTGCCACGCTTACGTTTTCATAGGCAAGGCATACTTCCTTACAGGTTATAAGTGCCACTTTTATCCCCCTCAGCCAAGCGCTGTTTTTAATGTTTTCAGGTTTGATTGCATTACTGCCAAATAGCTTTTGCCGTCGGATATATCTTTGGCTGATACCGACTGCATTGAGTCAAGAGACAGTATCTGTTGATTTTGATGCTTAGTGTTGTAAATGACCGTCTTTGCCAAGGATCGATCACTGCCCTCTATTATAAGCAGAGTTTTAATATGGTTATCATCTATCCACTTTGAAAGAGAAATTATCTGCTCAAAATCGGCATCGGTCTCGGTTGAGCAGCCGGGAAAGGCCGCCTGCCATTTGATGCCGTAGTCATTCATAAGATAAACAAAAGGAAAGCGGTCTGCAAAAACCACGCTCTTGATTTTTGCGCTTTCGGTTACGGTACGATAGCTTTCATCAAGCTCAACGAGCTTGGCAACGTAGCTTTCATAATTTTGGTCATACTGCTGTTGATTTTCTTTATCCACTATCACAAGCAAATTGTGCAAATGCTCGCACACCTTAACGGCATTTTTAACCGAAAGCCACACATGCTCGTCATATTCACTGTGAGGGTGGTCTTCTCCCTCGTGATGATGATGGTCGTCGGTTAAAAGGATAAGCCCATCCTTCAAAACATCCATCAATTTTACCTTTTTGCCTGCAAAATCAGAGCTTTTTATGGCTTTATCCATCCATTGGTCGGATGAGCCGCCGTTATAAACAACAACATCCGCCTTGCTCAAGGACAAAACATCGCTGACGGTGGGCTGGTAGGAGTGCATATCGGTGCCTCGGTCAGCAATTACCGAGACCTGTGTATCGGTGTCGGCCACAAGATTTTTAACCCAATCATACTCGGCAAAAGAAGCGCAAACTATATTAAGTCGCTCATCCTCTGTTTTTTGACCGTTACATCCGCAAAAGGTCAAAGTAACAGCGAGCAAAACTATTAAACTTAAAATTCGTTTCATATATACTCCGTCAGTTACATCCGCCGCAAAGGCCGTACAACACCGTGCGTCTGCTGTCAATTTCAAAGTTACTGCTTTGCAAAGCGGCCTTTAAAGCGCCCTCTGCCCTTTTGTTTTGCATATGAAAAATCTTTCCGCAACGGGTGCATTGCATATGAATATGGTCACAGCAGGCCTTGGCCGCAACATATTGATAGGTCAGGCGCCCCTCTTCATCGGCTGAGCGGATGAGTCGCCCGTCTTGCACCATACGGTCAAGGTTTCGATAAACAGCACTTTTTGATATGTCGCCCACCGACTGTAAATCGGTAGCAATCTGCTCAGCGGTCAGATGACGGTCGCGGTGGGATTCAAAATAGTCGGTAAGCATCTTTCGCTTTGCGGTCACATACTCTTTCACGGAAATTCACCTCTTACAATTTGCGAATGAGTCGCAAATTATTATAAATCCATTTCTACAATTTGTCAACAAAAAATCAGCAGAAGTTTTAACCTCTGCTGATTTTCTTATCTTATTTGGCCATCGCCTTTTATTATGTATTTGTAGGTACACAGCTCACCCAAGCCCATAGGGCCTCTTGCGTGCAGGCGCTGTGTAGATATGCCCATTTCGCATCCAAGCCCAAACTCGCCACCATCGGTAAAACGCGTAGACACGTTAACATATACCGATGAGCTGTCAACCATTCGGGTAAAGAGCTTGGCGGCATCCTCATTTTGGGTAACAATGGCCTCGCTGTGGCCGGTAGAGTGGGCGGCTATATGACCTGCCGCATCCTCAACCCCATCAACAACCTTGACGGCAAGAATGTAATCCAAAAACTCGGTGTCAAAGTCGGTCGCTGAAGCAGGTGTGCCATCAATATACTCGGCGGCTTGACTGTCTAAACGCAATTCGACGGGAGTGAGGCCCTGCGCTGCTCGGTCATCCACCAGCATTTTTTGCATAAGGGGTAAAAATTCGGAGGCAATATCCTTGTGAACAAGACAAACCTCAGCCGCATTGCATACTGAGGGACGGCTTGTTTTTGCATTGTTTATAATGCTGAGCGCCTTTTGAAGGTCAGCGGCGCGGTCAATATAAACGTGGCAAATGCCTGTTCCCGTTTGAATGCAGGGCACCTTGGCATTTTCGGTGCAAGCCCTTATGAGCCCTGCCCCACCACGGGGTATAAGCAAATCAACATAGCCCACGGCGGTCATCAAACGGTTGGCGCCCTCCCGAGAGGTATCATCCAGCAGATTAATAACATCCTCGTGAATGTCTGCGGCCTCAAGGCCCTTTTTAAGCCATTTAACAATGGCGCTGCAGGAGCGGTGAGAATCACTGCCGCAACGCAGCACGCAAACACTGCCGCTCATTAAAGCAAGGGCGGCGGCGTCTGAGGTAACGTTTGGACGACTTTCATAAATAATAGCAATAACTCCCATAGGTACTGCTGTTTTTTCGATAATCATTCCGTTGGGGCGTGCTACCTTATCAAGCACCCTGCCAACGGGATCGGGCAAAGCTGCAACCTGGCGAATGCCCTCTGCCATTGCTGCAATTCTTTTTTCATCCAGCTTAAGGCGGTCAAGCATTACATCGCTGATTTTGCCCTTGGCGGCCGCCATATCGGCATCGTTTGCCTCGAGAATATCAGCGGTGCCTTTTATAAGATGTAAGGCCATCTGCTCAAGGGCCGCCTGCTTTTGCTCGGTTGACAGCAGCGCAGGAATGCTTTTAACTCCTTTGGCCGCAGACAGTATGCTGTCGGTTGTTCTCATAGTCAGTTGCCCCCCGTAAAGCGTGTGCCCACCAATTTTCCATCAATAATATCATACAAATCGTCGGGTCTGGCGCCGTTGGTGATAACCATATCAACGCCTTCGCCGGTAACGATAGAGGCAGCTCGCAGTTTGGTAGTCATTCCACCCGTGCCCATTTTGCCCGAATGACCTGCCAAAGAATAAATCTCATCATCAACCTTTTCGACAATAGAAATGAGCTTGGCGTTGGCATCGGTGTGGGGATCAGCGGTATAAAGTCCGTCAATATCGCTGAGCAACACAAGCAAGTCTGCTTTGGCGCAAACGGTTACAATGGCCGCCAGCGTATCGTTATCACCCACTGCAATTTCTTGAGTAGCAATGGTGTCATTCTCGTTAATAATGGGCAAAACACCCAGTTCAAGCAAACGGTAAATTGTGTTTTCAAAATTTTGCTTGCGGTCGCTGTGGTCAAGGTCATCACCCGTTAGCAAAATCTGTGCCACCACGTGGTTATATTCGGTAAAAAGCTTGTCATAGGTGTACATCAGTTCGCATTGGCCGACTGCCGCAGCTGCTTGCTTTGTAGGCATATCGGTGGGTCGGTCTTGGATAGGCAGCTTGCCTATACCCATACCGATTGCGCCCGATGAAACCAATATTATTTCGTGACCTGCGTTTTTAAGGTCGCTGAGCACCTTGCACAGCATTTCAACCTGACGGATGTTTAAGCATCCCGTTGAGTGAGCCAAAGTGGAGGTGCCTACTTTTACTACTACTCTCATATTATCACTTTCCCAATTCTTTCGTTCGGTTATAGGATGCGGTTACTGCATTGCCCACCAACCGGTAAAGCCCTTGATTTTCAAAGACGCGCACGCCTTCAATAGTACTGCCACCCGGAGAACACACCGCATCTTTCAATTTTTGGGGCTGCTCGCCGCTTTGAATAGCAAGGCGTGCCGCGCCTGCAACGGTATGCTCAGCATACATAAGTGCCTTTTCTTTTGGCAAACCGCAGCTCTCTGCAGCCAATGCCAGCGCTTCGATAAACTGATAGACAAAGGCGGGGCCACAACCCGACAAAGCACTGCCGGCATCAATCAATTCTTCGGGCAACGGGTCAAGCATACCTGCGCCCTGCATAAGACGGCAAAACTCTATTGTCTGAACTTCGGTAGTTTCCCTTGTGCAATAAAGTATTACTCCCCCGCCTACCGATGCAGGAGTGTTTGGCATAATGCGTATGGTTGGCACCTTGCCGCCTATATACTTGTGTATGGCGGCAATTTCTACACCTGCAGCCATAGAAACAATAACAAATGGGGTTTTTCTTGACAAAAGCACCGGAGCCATTTCAGCCAAAACGGCAGCAATAATCTGTGGCTTGACAGCCATAAATATAAACTCGGCCTCGGCCGCGCATTCAAGATTTGTGTAGGTTTTGCCGCCCAAAGCATCTGCCAGGGCTTGTGCTTTTGAAAGGTCGGCATCGGCAAACATAAGAAGGCAACCGCTTTGTGCCGCTGACTTTGCCAAAGCGCCGCCCATGTTACCGCAGCCGATAAAGGCCACCTTTGTGTTAATGCCCATAACTCTTGCCACCTTTAAAAATAGTTATAAACTATAATAACACTCTGCTTATATTATGTCAAGCGAGGGCAAAAAAACGACCTGCAGATAAACTGCAGGTCGTAAAGCTTATTAACCAACGATACCGGTACGCTCAACCGACTGAACAAAATAGCGCTGAAGAATGATATACATAATCAGCATAGGAAGCACAAACAACAATGCGCCTGCCATAATCTTTGGTGTCAAGTTGAAGTAGTTGTTACCGGCTCCCAAGTCGCCACGCAGGTTGGACAACGCCTTAGCCAAGGTTCGTTTGCGTGAAATGAACTGGCTGGTGTAGAAGGTGTCATTCCAATACCACACGATGGAGAAGAGGAAAACAGTCAGGTAGGAACCCGATGCATTGGGAACCATAATTCGATAGAAGGTCTTGAAAAATCCTGCGCCGTCAACCATTGCCGCCTCTTCGATTTCAACAGGAATGTTGCGGAAGAACTGGCGGAAAATGTAAACATAAAGTCCGCTTCTGAGGCCGGTTGCGGTAAGTGCAGGCAGCCAGAACACAAGCCAGCTGTCTATGAGGTTTACGCTCCAGAACTCGGGCATACTCTTGCCGGCAAGCATCTCAATCAGAGGTGCAATTATCGGTATAGAGAACTCTTTGTACTGGAAGTACAGAGGAATGGTAATGGTTGCGCTGGGTACGATCAGGGTAAGCATTACCAATACAAACCACAGTCCGCTTGAACGGAATTTAAAGCGAGCAAATCCATAGCCAACCATTGAGCAAGAGATAAGCTGAAGCACGGTGCTGACCAAGCTCATAACCAGAGTGGTTACGAATGCGTCGCCATATCGCATGGTTGTGAACGCTGTTTTAAACTGCTCAATGGTGAAGGCCTTAGGTATCCATATAACTGAAGGGTCCATAACCTGGCTGTTAGGACGAACAGCCATAGATATCATATAAAGGATAGGATAAACGAGGATGTAAGAAAGGCCAATCAGCATTACAAATCTTACAAGCTTCCAAATCAGTGAACCAACTTCGGTAGCAATAATCTTTTTGTTCATTGTAACGTGACTCCTTTCTTACTTATTTGTCTGGTAGAACACCAATCGGTTACCTACCAAGAACACAATGCCGACAATAACAAGCAGAACAATAAAGAACAACCATGCCATCAAGCTAGCCATTGAATAATTCAAGCTTTGGAAAGCGATAGAGTTGATATAAGACATAACCTCATTGTCTTTGCCTGTAATCGAGTCGATTATTGTGTAGATAACGTTAACCAAAATGATGGGTGATACGTTGGGGAATGTAACCTTCCAGAAAATTTCCCAACCGGTTGCACCCTCAATCTTGGCAGCTTCATAAAGCTGGGGTGATACGCCCTGCAACGCTGCAAGGAAGAGCAGTATTTGTACACCACATTTCCACAGCGTATCAAATATCTGGTTAACAATGGTGATGAAGCCCTCAATAAAGCTTTCGGGCAAATTCATTCCCTCAAGAATTTCGACCATACCTGCCGCCTGGAAAACGGTAGATGATGATTCACTTTCCATATTGCCGTAGAAGGTGTCACCCTTAATGATAGAGATAACAACACCGGAGGTAACAACAACTGGCATAAAGAAGACTGCTCGAGCTATCAAACGGCCGCGGAACTCCTGATTAAGGATGATGGCCAAAAACAGCGAGAAAATTACAACCACAGGTACGGTGTAAAGCATGCTGAGCAAGGTGTTACCAAGTTTTACCCAGAAGTCTGATTCGGCGCCAAACATATGCTCATAGTTGTCGAATCCTACAGGTTCAAGACTTATACCGCCGCCCTTTGCCGGCTGCATATTCTGAAAGGTATAATACAAAGATGTTGCAAGGGGTTGCAGATAGAAGCAACAGAAACCGATTATGAAGGGAAGAACAAAGGCGAAACCGGCTCTGGCTCTGCGCTGTTGTTCGGTAAGAATTTTCTTACTTTTCTTAGCACCCATTATTCAACCCCTCCTTCCGTAGTCTGCGATTGCACTGATGTTTTTTCAGCATATTCGGATGCAGTCATAACAAGATATCCGCCTGCTGAAACTGTTGCATCACCCAATGCGTAATCCTTGTCACCGTAGTTAACAAGCACTACTCTTTCGCCACCGTAAACGGTTGCACGAACATCAGTGGTGATTATGTCGTGATCGGTTATCTGCTTATCGCAGTAGCCGTTAAGAACGCCTGCCAAAACCTTATAGTCTTTGGCGGCTACGTCTGCCCAAGTCTTGTACTGGCTGGTGTAGATCAAATTGTGACGGGTGTTAAGGAACACTGCACTTTCTGAATCGGTCAGTACATAGTAGGGTGCGGCACCGGTCTCAAGCTGACGGAGCAGCTGAATCTTGGTGTCGAAGGTAAGGTTATGAGCGGTCTCGGTATAGGTTATAAGACCGTGCAATGCCAACTGTGCAAAAGGTACATCGGTAAAGGTCATCTCATATCCGTTGCAATACATGGGCAAGCCTGCAACAACATCTGCGCTGACATAGCTGAATGCATTACCAACGTTAACCATCACCTTGCCGTCTTTGCCGAGGTTAGTCTTGATATTGGCAAGAGCATCTCCCATCAAATCACTGGTCTGCTGAGCATCAGTGAAGCTGTCGTGAGAGTTGTTAAAGTCAGAATAGTTGTTTTCTGCAAGCGAACCGGCAGAAATGCCCTTAATAGCTTTAAGCTCATCATAATCAGCAAAGAATTTATCTACCTGAGTTTTGAAAAGCGAGGGCTTGCACAAATAATAGGTGTATGTGCTGGGCATACCGGTGCTGCGCAGATAAATGGCCTGCTCAGAATGGTTATTAAGAATGTTGCGGATTGAGAATTTATTGGGCTTGCCCTTATACATCTTAACTACCTCAAGCTCGAGGTAGGTAGTGCCGCCCTGACTCTCAATATATTTATTGAGCTCTAACAGGTCATCCTTCTTGCCGAGCAAGGGTTCGTGCTTGGCATTGGAAACTAAGCCGCCGTCAGCGCCGCCCTTTGTCCAACCGATATAACGCAGGTTGATGTTTTTAATATCTTTCTTATTAAGATATTCAACCATCGCTTTTGCCTGGCTGAAGGTGGTAGAGGTTTTTGTAACATCGGTTACAAAGCCCATAACCGATTCGGTCTTTTTGAAGGCACCCATTGTTTCAAGATAGAAGGGCAAATCTTCAGAAACCTCTGAGCCAACGCCCTGCTCAATAAGGTACTCGCGGTATGTCTGAGCCATTCCTACGTAATCGGCTTTTTCGCCATGGGTTGAGTAGAAACGAACAGTTGCATTATCCAGATCGGTATGCTCAAGAGTTACCTGATCATAGTCCTTAATATTCCAGGCGTTTTTGGTGGTGAACACGTCGGTCTTGTTGTAAATAAACTCAACGTAAGCAGTGGTAAAGGGGAAGCTCTCACGGGCGCTTACCGCTTTAATCATTGCGCTTGCTTCACCGCGCTCGATTACACCCAGCCATGCTCTGTCCCCTGCTTTAGTTCCTACCACAGGAAGAACGGTGCTCTCACTGCGTCCAAGCTTAAGGGTGGTGTTGAGCGCACTGTCACGGCCGTATACATAGGCGCTGTAATACTTAACGCCGCCATCAAGTGCCGTAAAGCTGTTATCCATCAAAGCGCCGCTGCCGTCGGGAATAAGAACATAGCCATCTTCACCGTAAAGAGCACAACCGTAATAAGGCATAACAGAGATGCTGAGTATGCTGCTTTCGCTGTTTTTGTCAACCTTGATTTTGTTCATCTCAACGCTGACGTCAAAGTGGTTGTCCTTAAGGGTGTAGGTTAAGGGAAGAGTAAATCCTTTGCCTTCTTTGGCACCGGGGAACTCATAGGTAATACGAACACCGTTGTCGATTTTGTCGACCTTATAATTGCCTTCAACAACAGCAGTGGCAGAAAGACACTTTTGTGCTACCTTGCTCTTGTCTTGATAATTGATAATTGCCGACGACATAATTTCGGTGCGAAGCATTTCGTTTTCAATTGAAGTTGCCTTTGCAGGCACAGAATAGGTTACAGTGCCGGATTCAACATCCTTGACTGCAAAAACGATGTGCTTCTTTGCTTTTTCAAGCATATAAAGCTCGGTAGTTTTGTTGCCGGCTATCTTTTTGAATTCGTCGAGTCCCTCGTAAAGAGGCGCTACATCTGTCTTTATTGCACCGTCGCTGTCGCTGCCGATTGTTCCGGTATCAACAGGGGGAGTTTCTTCGTTGTCGGCAAAAACCGCAACGGAGCCCGATGCAATTACCATTGCAAGGATGGACAGTGCTGTAACGAACAAAAGTAATAATTTCTTTTTCATTTTACATCACTCCATCCTTTAATAAGTAAATCTAAACACGAGTTCTTGATAAATTGTAGTTGCAAAGTTGTAAATTTCCAAGAACAAGCTAAACATAAGAATCATCAAAAGCAACAGAACCAACACACCGAAAATGGTAAGAATCATTGAGAAAATGCTCTTTCCGAAGGAGTACTGGTGCACTGTGGTGTTGGCTATAAATAGCAACAGCACCATCCAACCGAACACGATGGTTTCGGCGATGCCAATAAAGGCGCCTTCTTCGATTGTTGTTACCTTTGAGATAATTGCCAAGGGCACAATGGTCATTATCTGGGGCATAACTGAATAGCAGCTGCAAATCCAGATTTCTTTGAACCAACCCTCACCATCCATAAGGGTGCATATAGCCCAGTTGGATATGCTCCACAAAACGATGATGGCACCTGTGCTCATAAACAGGTTGAAAAGCTTAAGGTCTTCAACTCGGTTTTCGTTAAACTGGAAGCCGGTTTCCAAAAATGAAAACACTGCACTGAATGTCCACAGAATAAGAATGATAACCGACAGCAAAACCGAGCCGCGCTTTTCATACTTGATTTCTGTGAAGGCCTGAACAGGATGGGTAAGCACTCTGAAAGGCCATATAATTTTTTGCCAATCCCAATTTTTGGGGTTCAGCTTTTGGGGGCTGAACTTGAAAGAAGCTTTTTTGGAATATTTGATTATATTTGCAATAGATCCCATTATTCAACCCCTCCTTAACTAAATTTAATGCGTTTTTTCTTGCGCTTAATGCCAAGACACTTCTGAATAAATCTGAAGATAAGCACAAAGACTACGCAAGCCACTACTACGGTAGGAACAAGCCACATATAGTTTTTACGCAAATATTCTTTGCGGTACTCTTGCAATGCAAGTGAATATGAGGTTCTGTCTTGACCTTGCTTGAGCCAGTAAAGTGACTCTTCATACTTCTTTTGCTCGCGAAGAGATTTACCGATTGCTGCATATCCACGAGCAAAGTTTGCATCATACTTAAGAACGTTGCGCCAATATGGCTCGCCTTTCACATAAAGTCCGTCGGTATAGAACTTGTTTGCCTCAAGCAACATGGACATATATTCGGTGGGACGGTATGTAACAATAGTACCGCGAGCTGCGTCCAGAACAAGATAGCGGTCATTCAAGCGATCAATGGCGGTTGCAGAAGCAATGGTGCCTTCCGACGAGTTACCTGTTGCTTTAAAACCGAATGCGGTAAGGAGCATGCAGGATTGGTCGTAAAGGTAAATTCTGCTTCTTTCAACGTCCATACAAGCGATGATTCCGTTTTCATCTACCACAACGTCTTCAAGTCGTGTATCGGAAGTCACGCGGTTACCGCCTGTAACATAGGAGCCGGCTTCTCGGTCACCAAAAACAACATCTACCAAAGCATTAACATCGGCGTTAAGGGTGTTGGTGCCGGATGCGTTAAGTTTTCTGACGCGAAGCTCTTTTTCAACGGTAGAGGTAGCTGTGGTTGTGTAGATAAAGCCCTCTTCATCTATATACATATTAGACATTTCGGTAGGAACTGCCTTTATACGGCCTTCGGTTGCTTTACGTGAGAAAATCTTTTTAATGGTTTGCTCAATAAGCAATCTCCAGGTAAGAACAACCTTGTTTGCACCGTAGAAGGTGTCAAACTGTGCGCTGTCGTACTTGTAAACAATGATACCGTCCAGCACACCGTATGCCTGCAGGTAAAGGTAGTTGGAATCGTCAACTACTACGCTGAGGGGCTGGAAGTCTTTGATGTTGGTTACAGAGCTTTCGGGACGAACATACTTACGAATAATATTGCCGTCCATATCAGCGCAAATGACATATCCGTCTTTGCGCTCAGCTCCGTCTTTATCCTTTACGGTGATGTTGCAGCAAACGAACATCTCATCCTTGTCGGTGTCTTTGTTGTGACGAACAAACAGACCCTGAGGTGAAGGGATAGGTTGCTTGGTGCCATCCTCTGCAGTGAAGGTGGTGTACTCGCGCAAGAACTTGTACTCAGTATCAAGCACGATAATTCGTCCATATTCGGTGCTGTCAGAAGCATCCTTTTCGCCTTCGGCATCTAAGGTCTCAATATTTACACCTGAACTGTCGGTTATCCAAATTTCTTTGTTGTCAAACACGAACATATCTTGAGGAGTAGACAGGTTTTCAGCCAAGCCCATATCCTCATAATCTATTGTTCCGGCGGGCAAATAGCCAACGGGAGCAGCGGTGCTGACTCCGTATGGGTCATAGTTGTATCCCTCATAAGGAGGTGATGACAATGCCGATACCGGAAGAACCATAACTGTTGCCATAATGGCAAGAACCATTATCACGGCAACTGCATTAGCTGCAATTCTTCTCATTATTATCCTCCGTTCAAACCGCCTTGGCGGTGTTAGTTTTTTTGTTGATGTATATTACTTCAGACCCGATGTTGACATCGTCTCCATAATTGAGCTTTGGCTGAAGATAAACAATCCTATCGGAGGAAGCATCATAACCAATGCAACGGCTGCGGCAGCACCCTGACGGGCAACACCGCCGGCGGTAATTTGGCTGAGAGCAGTGGGCAGCATCTTCATCGGCTCGTCATAAATATATACCGAACCGGTTGCGTGCCACATGCTTTGGAAGGAGAATATTGCCAAGGTCAACCATGCAGGTTTTACGTTTGGCATTGCTATCTTCCAGAAAATGTACCACTCGCCTGCACCGTCAATTCGAGCAGCTTCAAGAACAGCGTCGGGAATGTTTGATTCCATAAACTGTCTCATAAGGAAAACGCCCATTGTGCCTGCAAGTGAAGGCAACAGCAATGACCAGTAGGTGTTGATCATATTCAGATTGGCTATAATCAAATATTGCTGGATGCCCAAAACCTCGGCACGGAACATCATAGCCCAAACTACGATATTATAAAGGAAGGATTTGCCTTTAAAGCGGTGCTTTGCAAGGGGGAATGCTGTCAATGCGCCAATCAAAATGCCAAGCACTGTACCGCCAACAGCAATAAGCACGCTGTTAAAGAGATATCGTGAGAAGGGCACCTGTGATGACGAAATGAGTCGCATCATGGTTGAAAAGTTGTCAAACGTGGGGTTAACAACATAAAAACGAGGGGGGAAGATGAACAATTCGTTCAATGGCTTAAATGCACTGATTGCCGCATAGTAAAGGGGCAATACCATGAATGCACCAAAGAGGAAAAGGAAGAGGAACATAAAGAAGTTACCTGCACGAGAGCGGTTAACCTTTTTCTTGTTGCCGCCCTTTTGACGCAAGAACTTTTTGCTGTAGGTTGCGTCCGGGTTAAGTTGTTTGTTTTTTCTCACAGTCTTTTCCTCCTTTCTTTAATCTTGACTCCAGCGAGACAATACCTTGTTGACCAACCACCAGTAGATAAGCATCATTGCAAACAGAACGATTGATACTGCACTTGCGTAGCCCATTTCAAAACGTACAAAAGCGTAGTCGTCCATATGCAAAACAATGGTGTGGGTTGAGTAGTCGGTTGAGGGGTTGCCGGTCAAAGCTGCGTTAACAGCACCGCAAGCGAAAGAGCTTGAAATGGTGAACACCGCACCCAAAAGCAACTGGGGCTTCATCTGGGGAAGGGTTACATAGAAAAGCTCTTGCCAACGGTTTCTGATACCGTCAATGGCACCCGCCTCGGCAAGCTCGGTATTAAGACCTTGCAAGCCGGCTATAAAGGTAAGGAAGCTGGTACCTGCACTCATCCACAAAATAACCACGATAACAATGGTCATTGTGTAGTTGGTGTCGGTCAAAAATTGTATCGGACTGTCTATAAATCCGTTATCGATAAGCACTGAGTTAACCAAGCCGTAGGAGTCACCGCTGAATATGTACTGCCAAATGAAGTAAACGTTACCGGCAAGGGTAGGTGCGTAAAAGCAAAGGGTAAGGAATGAACGCAATCCCCTGCCAAGCTCGTTGATACACCAAGCAAATACGAAGCTGAGCAAATAACCGACAGGGCCGGTAATAACTGCAATTATCAATGTGTTCTTGAGTGATGTCATAAATACGTCATCATCAAGGAAAAGGCGAACGTAGTTTTCAAACCAGTTGATTTTAGGCATATTAAGCATATCAAAGCTGGTAAAGCTGAGCAAAATAGCCGCAACAACGGGGATGAACATAAAGGTTACGAAGAGAATAAGCCAGGGAGCCATCATTTGATAGCTAACGAAGGAGGACTGGCCTAATCTTACTTTTTTCTTTCTCATTTATGACCCTCCTTCTTGGCTTGCTTTTGAATTTCTTCTACATTGTATTCTACACGCTTACGCTGAATCTCTTTATCCATTTCGGTGCTGTAACGAAGCATTGCCTCACGGGGATTCTCATTCTTGTAAACAACAGCGCGGTATGCGTTGTTAATCATACGTGTAATATAGTAGTCACCGGGAATCTTTGCATAGTCGGTTACATCTTCCCAAGCGCTTTGAATAACCTTTTGCTCTTCTGTTGACCATGAAAGGCGAGCAAATGCCTTTTGGTTAGCAGTAGTGTAGCGACCACCGATACCCAAACGAGCTTCGATCTTGTTGCCAAAGACTGCCTGAGCATCTGCAGATACCCACCAAGCCATAAACTGATAAACCTGCTCTTTGTTGTCGCAGCCCTTGATCATTACACTTACAAGGCCTTCGCAGGGCTGTGCACGATTGATGGTGCCGTCCTCACCGGGAATGCCGGGGATGGGATGCATCTCCCACAAGCCCTTGATTTCGGGAGCACCAACTGCAAGGTTATTATAGAAGGTATAGTTGGTTACAATGATGGGATACTCGCCTGAGCGGAAACGGTTAAGAGCATCGTATGACAAAGGCATACTGTATTTGGTGTTAAACTCGGTCCACTGACGGAATGCATCAATGGCTTCAACGGTATTGAAGTTAACTGCAGAATAGTCATCTACGAAATATGTACCGCCACGCTGGAAGAGCATAGTTGAGAACATATCTGCGGTAGTAGGAATACCAACGTTCATATTCTGACGCTGAATAACGGTTATACAATTGTAAAGGTCTTGCCAGGTCTGGGGTGCTTCAAGGCCTAAGCTGTCAAGCACGTCGGTACGAACAAACATCATGTTAAAGGTTTGTGTTTCGGGCAAACCGTAGGTTTTACCGTCCTGATACTTAAGTGCAATGAAGGACGAGTCGAAGAACTGCTCCTTAAGCTTATCGAAGGAGTATTCACCGTATTTTTCACCGGTAAACTGTTCCATATCCTCCAATGCGCCACGCATTGAATAGTTAACAGGGGTTGCGCTGCCAACCATGATTGCACAGTCAGGGCCGGTGCCTGCAAGGATTGCCTTGGTAAGTGAACCGCCAACGTCAACCAAGCTAAGGTTTACGGGGATTTTGGTTTCCTTAACAAACTGGTCGTCAATCATAGTCTTTAAGATGTTCATCTGGTCACGGCCGGATGACATCCAAACCTCGATAGGTTCACAGACATAACCTTCTGTGTTGTCTTCACTATATACATTGCCGAATGCATTATAGTCGGTTACAAATGATGCAAAGAAGCTCTTGACTGAGAAAGCAAAAGAAACACCAGGGCCAACGTTGGGCTTGGGAAGCTCTTTCTCGCCGCCAACATAGATGCGGTCAAGAATGATCGACTGCTCACTCATTGAACGAAGCATATCTGAAATTGAAGAAATGTTTGACTTGTATGCGCCGAGAGCAGAGGTAATCTTAACGGGGTCTTCATCGAACTTGTCAAGCTGCTTGACCATAATGTCGATAAAGGCAGTAACACCGCCGTCAATATTGCCGTTATACTTTGCTACACCGTCATTGATGTCTACAAGACTGTTGCGAACGGCCTTGAAGCGCTTCATAAGGTTGGGGATGGCCTTGTCGATATCATAGTCGCGGTTAGCATCGGGAGAGGTGCCGGTAATCTTGATGATTTCAAGATAGATGGCATTCATCTCGGTGATGGTTTCGTTAAGCAACTGAAGGGAGTCGGAAACAGGGCCAAGGGTGTTGGTGAGGGTGATGGTGTTATCGCCCTTCTCCAAATAAATATAATAAGGAGTACCGTCCTTCTGAGAGGCAGTATAGTTATCCCACTTGGTGTTTGAGTTGAAGGGTACGCAATCAAACTCCTCATAGGGTATCTCACCGTTAACAGAAATGCTGCGGTATACCTTAAAGCCGCGAACATAATCTTGACGGTATTTAAATGAAAGGGAGTAAAGACCTGACTTAGGAACGTTTACATTCCAGCTGATCCACTGACCGGTTGAATCCCAAAGCTCACCGCCGATAGTGTTAAGGCGAGTCTGTGAGGGATGAGAAGGATAGGTGGAAGCAGATGAATAGTCAGAAGCCATGGTCAAGCTCTGCTCTGAACGCTCGTATGAGTTTTCAGCTTCAAGAATGATGGGAGCTCCCTTATAGATCTCGTAGCCCTTGTCCTTATACTGGCTGAGCACTTCCTTGTAAGAGTCATAGCTAACAGGTGCAACAAGCTCAAGCTTGCTAAATGCAATCTGCTCGCGCTGAACTTCAAAACGGATGGTATGGGTGCCCTTGGTAAGGCAAACCTCGAGATCATCGTCGGTCATATAGTCATTGTCGTGAAGGATGTAATCCTGCCAGCTCTCAATAACGATGGCGTCAGGGGCAAGCTCATTACCTATAGCATCTGCCTCATGGCCGTACTCATTGAGCTTATCACCCTTCTCCGGCTTTTTGTCGCGCCATACGCGAGAAAGAGACACGGTTGTTGCCTCGGTATAGGGAACCACACCGTCAACGTAGAGTCTGAACTCACCGTCGATAGTGCGCTCACCCGGCAGGCAATAACGGGTGTTGATTACATAAATCGCATCTTCATCAACAGTAACGGTATATTCTACATACTCGCCCTTGTCGATTACGATGCCTTGCTCACCCTTAATGTCTTTAATCTCTACACCCTCACCCTTTGCAGAAGGATTAAGAGCATCGATAATGACACTTTGAGTGGCATCCTTTACCTTTGCAGTCTCTGCTTTAAAATCTTTAAAAGAAAGACCGCTGGAACTGAGAGCCGATATCGAGTTGTTGTCGGCATCGGTCATGTCTTCCGTCTGGGTTGAATCTGCTGGTGCTGCCAATGCTGTTAAGGTAGGCACTGCAGCCAACAGCATTATCATCGCCAGAAGCAACGCAAACACACGTTTGTTAAACATTCGGCATTTTCCCTTCGTTTGAATTTTTGGCGGTAGGCGCCGCCTTTATGTCGGAGAGGCGAGCCCATCCAAACGCAGAAAGCTCCGAGGCCGGAGGGCTCCGGCGGTTTCTGCCTTTGGATGATTTTTCTTACTATTATATATATAGCAAGTCGCGCATCCGTTTTAAACACATTCATCCACGGGGATAAAAATCCCCGTGGATTATGTATTTCTAACTAATTCTATTAATTAGTAGCTGAATCGTTCTCAAGCATTACCTGGTTTGCGAACAATGAATAATATGTTTCAATATGTTCGGTAACAGAAGTGTTTGTTTTCTTAAGATTTGTCCAGAAATCCCACTGTGAGTGCCACAAAGTACCTACACCCTGGTAAACCGGAACAACCATCTGACGTGCACAGTCATCAATCATAAGTAATTGATCTTCGGTAAACTTACCCTTATAACCGGCAAACTTGTCGGTGGGGTTAGGAGTCTTTTGTGAGAATGCCTTGTATGCAATCAAATAGTTGATACAACCCTGAGCATTTTTGCTGGAAGAAGTAACAGTCCAAGAATAGCTCTTACCTGAACGAATGTTTTCTTTGTTGGTACGCTCATCAAGGGGGAAGGGTACCATTGACCATTTGAAGGTAATCTTATCTTGATCGTTCTGGCCAAATACATAGTCGTAAAGGTTCTGAGGCATATATGCAAGCATACCGATCTTGCCTCTTGCCCAGGTGCCCTGGTCAGTTGCATTGCTTGCGCCCTTGAGCTTGCCGTGGATGGTGTGAACATTTTCAAAGCCCTGCATTGCTTCGGTAGACTTCATGGTTACTTCAAGCTTACCGTCATCCTTAAGGGTGATAATGCGGCCGCCTGCTGCGGTAACGATGAAGTTTGCATCCCAGCCGGCATAGCCGAAGATGTCGTTTACATCATCGCCATCGCTGTCGCGGGTAATTTCTTGAACACACTTTTCAAAGTTAACCCAGTTCCAGGTACCTTCTGCATAATACTCAGAAGGTGACTTAACCTGATACTGATCGAACAAATCTTCGTTAACAAAGATCATATCGGCTTCTGCCATGTTCTTTGCGAAGGTGTACAACTCGCCCTTATAGGTGTAAGTGTCGGCAACCTGGTCAAGGCCGTCAACGAGAAGGGGATGGTCAAAACCGACAACGCCGTCCTTCTTCATCTCGTTAACAGAGAAAATCATACCTCTGTTAGCGAGCTTGGGCCAGTTCTTTTCAAAGGCATAGATAAGGTCGGGAGCGTCGCCGCTGGCGAACTCAACAACATACTTATCTTCCCAATTTTCCCAGGGGATGTCTACTCTTTCGATGGTACCGTTGTAAACCTCTTCGTAGTACTGGTAGAACTCCTTCCACCATTTACCTGATTCGCTTTTTGCATTTGCATCACCGGCAAGATGGCAACTGTAAACTCTGATAGTACCGGAGTTGCTCAGAGCTGCAAGCACCTCTTCGCTAACGTTGCCTACACCACCGGGGATTTCATCGCTGTACTTGCCACCGTTTTCGGTTGCAGTCTCACCGGTATTACAGCCAACAGCCATCATACCGAGAGCACAAACCAAAACGAAAACGAGTACTAAGCTAAATACTTTTTTCATTCTGAAAACCTCCTTGTGTTTTTTCTATGATTAATTGGTAGCAGCATCATTCTCAAGAATGACCTGGTTCTCAAACATAGACCTATATGTTTCAACATGCTCTTTTACGGTGGTGTTTGACTTTTTAAGATTAGTCCAGAAATCCCACTGTTCGTGCCACAAAGTACCTACACCCTGATAAATGGGCATTACAGCATTGCGTGAGCAGTCTTCAATCATCAGAAGTTGCTCATCGGTAAAGCGACCCTTATAGCCGGCAAATCTATTGCTGGGCTCGGGGATGTTTTTGTTGTAAGCTTTATAAGCAATCAAGTAGTTGATGCAGCCCTGAATGTTTTCGCTGGAAGAAGATACAACCCAGCCACGGCTCTTACCGGAGCGGATGCCTTCCTTATTGGTTCTGTCATCGAGGGGGAAGGGAATCATAGACCATTTAAAGGTGTATTTGTCTTCGCCGCCCATACCAAACAATTGGTTGTACTCGTTTTGAGGCATCCAAGCAATCATACCTATGGTGCCTTTGCCAAAGTTGTTGGCGTTGCCGCCGATCTTATATTTGCCGTAAACGTTATGTACATTTTCGAAGCCCTGCATTGCTTCAACACTGTCCATAGTAACTTCAAGTTCACCGTTGTCTTTAAGAGTGATGATGTGGCCGCCTGCTGCGTTAACTATGAAATTAGCATCCCAGCCGTAGTAGCCGTAAACGTCATTTACATCGTCACCGTTGGTGTCACGGGTAAGCTCAATGCAGCACTTTTCAAAGTTAACCCAGTTCCAGGTGCCCTCTGCATAATACTCGGAGGGAGACTTAACCTGATACTGATCGAACAGATCTTCGTTAACAAAGATCATATCGGCTTCTGCCATATTCTTTGCAAAAGTGTAGCACTCGCCCTTGTAGGTGTAAATGTAGTCTACCTGGTCAAGGCCTTCAACAAGATAAGGGTGGTCAAAACCTACAACGCCCTTTTTCTTCATCTCGTTAACAGAGAAAATCATACCTCTGTTTGCAAGCTTGGGCCAGTTCTTTTCAAAGGCATAGACAAGGTCGGGAGCATCGCCGCTGGCAAAGTCAACAATATATTTATCTTCCCAATTTTCCCAAGGAAGATCTACTCTGTCAATTTCGCCATTGTAAACCTCGCGGTAATACTCATAAAACTCTTTCCACCATTCACCGCTTTCATCCTTTGCTGCGGCATCACCGGCAAGGTGGCAGCTGTAAACTCTGATTTTACCTGAGTCGCTCAGAGCTGCAAGCACCTCCTCGCTAACGTTGCCAACGCCGCCGGGGATAGCATCGCTATATTTGCCGCCTTCATCGGTTGCGGCGCCGCCGTTGTTGCATCCGGTTGCCATTACGCCCAATGCGCAAACTAACATGACAACCAAAAGCAAGCTAAATAGTTTTTTCATAATGAAACCTCCTTGTGTATTTAAATATGCTAAACGTGAAACCACGATTTAACTTTTAAGCTGTTTTTCTGTGTTTGATTTTACGTCAGACATTATATCTTTAAAGGGAACGCTTGAATTTTTCAAAGCCCCCCATACCTCCCACTGATATGTACCGAGGGAGCCCACACCGTTGTAGATTGGAATGCTTATATCCTGAACGCAGTCGGAAATCATCTGAAGCTGATCGACAGAAAATACGTTGCTGTAATTCATAAGGTTAGCAGATGGACCGGTTACCTCATATGCGTTAAGAGCCACCACGTAGCTTACACAGCCCTGCAGGTTAACCGTTGAACGAGGTATTGCCCAACCGTAGCATTTGCCGGGGCGCGTAGTGCTGTTAACATCATCCAAGGGGAAAGGAACCACCGACCACTCAAAATCCAATCGGTCACTTGTAAGATTGTAAATTTCGTTTTGGGGTGTACAGCCAACCATTGCGACCTTGCCTTTAAGCCAGCTTGAATATTTATCGGTAACGCAGCCGGATAAATAAAGCTCGCGGTAGTTTTTAAAGCCCTTTTCGGTTTTTGAATCGCTTATGTAAGAAACAAACTTGCCCGAGCTGTCAGCATCTATCCATCTGCCCCCTGCCGACACTATAAAGCAGTTGGGGTCCCATCCGTAATAGCCAAAGATGTCGTTTTTTCCGTCACCGTCGGAGTCTTCATAAACAGATTTGACACATTTTTCAAAAGCTTTGTAATCCCACCGCCCCTCTTTGTAATATTCAGAGGGAGATTTAACACCGAAGCTTTTAAACAGATTTTCATTAACGAATATCATATCTGCCTCAGCGTAAGCACAGGCGAAGGAGTAGCTTTTATCTCCAAGGGTGTATAGGTTGGATGCCAGCTCTTGCTTGAGAAAAAGAGAGGGATGATTTATACCCTCTATTCCCTTTTGGGACAATTCCTCAACCGAAACCAGCAGATCGCGATTTATAAGCTCAACGTAGTTTTTTTCAAAAAGGTTTATGAGGTCGGGAGCCGTGCCTGAGGCCAAATCGGTATTGAACCGCTCTTCCCAGCCCTCCCACTCGACATTTACTGACGACACCGTGCCGCCGTAGTTTTTGAGGTAGTAATCTAAAAAATCGTTATACCAATCTTCGTCATAAGTCGGCATTCCCACCGTGCCGCCGTCAAAGCGGTACACGGTGATGTTGCCTGCATCGTACAGGTTGCTGAGCTGTGATTGATCATCCGTTTCACGGACCGATTCACCACAGCCGGCAAGCACCGACAAAGCGGCTGTCAGCAACAAACATACGGTTGCTTTAATCAGCACTGTGGCAGTCTTCATTATCAGGTTGCGCTTTCCATTTCCAGCTCGCACTGTGATTTAAACATGGGACGGTAGGTTGCAAGCACCTCGCTGACGTTGCCCTTGCCCTTCGAAATAGCAGTCCAGAAATCCCACTGACTTGACCACAAGGTGCCAACGCCCATAAAGAAAGCGTTTTCGGTAAAGTTGTCATAGTCTGCCATCATAGCATTTTGCTCTTCGTTGAAGATCGACAGGAATTCGTCATCATACTTGCCCGCTACCATCTTGTCAAAGGTGCGGGTAGCAATTATGTAGTTGAGAGCGCCCTGAGGATTTTTGGAAGAACTTGAAATGGCATTGCCGTTGATATCGCCTGGCATTGCGTTGCCTTTGTTATCAGCGCCGTAGGGGAAAGGAACAATATCCCACTCAAGGGTTATTTCTTCTCTACCGATGGGCTTGGATATGTTGGTCTTAAGTGCGGCATACATTCCGATTTTGCCTTTTGCGAAAGAGCCGGTTGAAGCTACGCACTTGTCAACGCTGGCAAGACGATGAATGTTGGTGAGGGCGTTTTGAACATTAAGTGTATCGAAGCAGTCGTAAATCTTGCCCTTTTCATCCATTCTTACAAGCTGACCGCCGTTTGCAACAACGAACCAGCTGAAGTCCCATCCTTCATAGCCGAAAACATCGATTATATCGTCACCGTCGCTGTCTCTGGTGAGCTCTTTGCAGCACTTTTCAAAGGTTGCGTAGTTCCAGGTGCCTTCGTTGTAATAATCGACGGGAGACTTAACGTTGTATTGCTTAAACAAGTTGGTGTTAACACAGCAATAAACGGCGCTTTTGAAGCTTACGCCGATGGCATAGTTCTCACCCTTGTAGGAATAGTTCTTTTCGCAAAGCTCAATATCATCATCAAAGGTGGGGTGGTCAAGACCGATAACGCCCTTTTCTTTGAGCTCTTTGACTGAGTAAATCATTCCGCGATTGGCGGCCTTGGGCCACAGTTTATAAAAAACTGTTGTTACATCGGGAGCATCATCGGCGGCAAAGTCGGTTATGTAGACATTTTCCCAACCTTCCCACACAATATCTTTCTTTTCGAGGGTTCCGTTGTAGACGTTTTTGAAGTATTCGTCTCTTTCTTTGATATATTCGTCACCGACATAGGGATTCTCATAAATCTTAACTGTTCCGGAATCTGAGAGAGCTGCCAAAACTTCTTCACTGACGTTGGCAACGCCACCGGGAACAAGATCATTTGGTAAGTTGGTAGCATCATCGCTTTGGGAACTGCCTTTGCATCCGGTTGCAACGACTGCAAGAGAGCAAACAAGCAACACAACAACAAAAAGAGCAAAAATACGTTTCACTGTTCGTCCTTCTTTCTGTTTGGAATTGAAAGTTGATATATATATAATATATATCCTCGCTTGGAAAATAGCCAATAAGCATATTAGACCACAATTAACCAATCCTATTTTAACACATATTTTTTAAATATAAACAAGGTTTACAAACATTTAACATTTTTCGTCACATTGCATATCATTTCGCCCTTATTTATGGACAAAAAGCACAACAAAATTGGTAATATTTGTGACAACTATTCCCTGTTGCCTTTATTTTGCAATTATCGGTATCAATTTCACCATAAAAATTGGTAAAAATTAACACGCTGTTATATCTATATGAGCAACAGTTATAAAACTTGTCCTAAAAAAAACACCCCGAAGCAAATATCGCTTCGGGGTGAACCCTATTTAATTATTTTTGGGGCAGGGCCATTTTATATACACCGCGGCAGGCACCCGAAGCGAACAGCTCTCGGGTAAGGGGATTAATATCAAAATGGCTGATATCTCTTGCTGCTTGAGCACCACGGCTGCCGTCACCCACATTGCGGGCGCAGTTAAGCCAGGTCTTGCCGCCATCGGTAGTGCGGAGCACGCCCGTTGCACTTGCATATACACCTCTGCCATTGCAAACGAAGATGCAATTTGTGTTTTCGGGGTCAACGGCAATATCGCGAATATCCATCGTGTCCCCTGTTAGGTCTCTTGCTTCGGCAAAGCTGTAAATAAGGGTTGCCTCGCCATCCTTAATTGAGACGGCGTAAACCTCATTCTTGTGAGCAAGAACCAGCAGACATTTGCCGTCAAAATCATATCGCATTTGTCTTACGCCGTTAGGTACGGAACCAACCTCGACCCAAGTAATGCCGTAGTCATCGGTACGTACAATCTTGCCGTCGCCGTTTACGCCAAAAAGCGCGCCTTCTTCACTGTGGCAGTATACGCCGTTGCATCCTTCCATTTCAGTCCAGCTAACACCCTTATCGACAGAGCGGTACTGTCCTGCAAAAACAATGTCATTTTTGCCGTATGCACCGTAGATGTTGGGGATTTTAACTACCAAATCGGTAATTTCAACAGTTTTGCCGCCATCGGTAGTGTGAGCTATTATTCTGTCACCGTGCCAGCTGCTGGTTTTAAGAGCTATTATATGATTTTCGTCAACAACATAGCCACCGTATGAATAACCGCCCCAAGGATTGCCCGACCAGTTAATATAGGTCCAGGTTTTGCCTGCATCGAGAGAGAAGCCGCCGTTATAATCCTGATTACCCAGAGCCATAAAGTTAGGATTGTTAACGTTATGGCTGATAGATGTGGTGCAAGAGCCGTTATAGCCATTGCCGCCCCAAACGAATTTTTCGGCAGCATTTTCGGAGCGCATAATCATATCGCCACCGGTTGAAATGCACAAATTCTCATCAGCACAGTTCCATGCAAAGACGGTCTGGCGCACGTTGTAAGGAATGAAGGAGTTTGACGCGTCAATCTCGCTCTCCTTCCAGGTTTGGCCGCCGTCGTGAGAATAGTATATAACGCTGGTATAACCAAGGCCTGCCAGAAGGTGGTCATCCTGCACGACCATATTGTTGGGGTTTACAGGGCTGACTCTGACTCTTGCAGGGTAGATGGTTGGGAAGCCCGCAGTATCAACCTTTTTGAAGTTGTCACCGTTATCTTCAGAAATGAACATACCCTCAACCGCGCTGACATAAACATTATCTTTGCGTGTAGTGATAACATCCATACCGTGTGCTGTTGCTTCAAGAACCTTTTCAAAGGTTTGGCCGCCGTCCTTTGAGCGATAAACGCCCAGCTTGTGAGCGATGTAAACCCAGCCCTTTGAAGGACTTACATAAATTTCACCGCCGCCGGTATATTCTTCAGTGTTGACAACGCTCCATGTTTCGCCGCCGTCGGTTGACTTAAGCAAAGCGGGATCTCTGTTTTCACCGCGGTTGTAATTTCTGGTATCACGTGACCAGTAAACGGTTGTGCAATAGCCCAGATTATCGTCAAAGCTGGTTTCGTCAAAGGCAATCTGATGACGGGTGTCGCGGTATGCACACAGCTTTGCATAATCGTTTTGGGTTTTGTTGTAGGTGAACATACCCTCCCAGGTATCACCCTTATCCTTAGAAAGATATATACCGTTTACGCCGTAATGGATTGAGTTTGCACCGATAAGCAAAACGCGATTGGCATTTTTGGGGTCGATAGACATACCGCATCCGCCTGATGAATAAAGGCCGATGGTGGTAAGCTCCCAATTTTTGCCGCCGTCAGTAGTGCGGTATACACCGCCAACATCGGTGCCCATAAAGGCAAGGTCGGGATCGGTTGCTGAGGTGGTGATATAGATAGGCCACTGACAGCCCTCACCGCCTGTGTAGCCCTGAGCCAGAAGCTCTGCAGTTACCAGAGGCACTGCCTGCCAGGGTGTATCAACAGTTGGGTGCTTTTCGTTTGATGTAAAAGCACCTTCAAGATTAAATCCGTACATTTTTACCCACTCCTCATAAAAAGCTGCGTTGTCGTTAAGCAGTGAACATATGCAAGCGCTTGACCGCGTTTTTTCTGCCGCTCACCATAGGTAATACTGCCGGTTTTAATCGGCAATATAGCCAATATTTCAGCCAGAGCGCCGGTGCAAACAACTTACTTGAATAATAAACTAACGCCACCCTTTTGTCAACAATAAAAAGGGTGGCATTTTTCACAAATTTGCTATGCTTTTTTTGGAACGGGAGGATGGGCTATCTTCCACACTCCGCGGCATCCGCCTGAGGTGAAAAGCTCACGTGTATTGGGGTTAACGCGTGCTGCACCTGTCATCACTCCGCCGTTAAGTCCTTTGCGTCCGTCGCCCACCTTGCGATTAAGGCAGGTGAAGCTTTCGCCGTCATCAAGAGAGCGCATTACGCTGTCAATGGTGTATTCGTGGCAGGTGCAGGTAACATAGACTATCTGCGGGCACACCGGGTCAACGCACACCGCCCTTGCCTCAACCGAGCCGTACTCGCTTCGCTTAAAGCCGGGATGACTGACATTCTTTCCGCGGTAGTAGTGACCGTTCGCCAATACAACATGAATGGTTTTATCCTGATGATTGTAGGCGATATCCCAAATTTTGTGGGTAAAAGCATAAACGGTGCGCCAGGTCAGTCCTTTATCATCGGATATAACAAGATTTTGCCCGTCAGCGCCGAAAAGCTGCGCTGTATTGGGGTCAAAGGTATAGACACCCATACAGTTTTCCATCTGAGTAAAGGTGTAGCCGCGGTCAGCGGTGCGCAGGCCGCCCAAAAAAGCAACATTCGGGTCACCGGGCACTCCGCAAGCCACCTGGTTGCCCCAAACCTCAACGCCTGCATCCTCTACGGTTTTGCCTCCGTCGTGGGTAACGCGTATCACTCCGCCCCCTGCCCAGCTTTGAGCTACACCTGCTGCTCCGTTTTGCTCGTCAAACATATAAGAGCAATAGGTATGACCGCCCCAGGGCTTGCCTGACCAGTTTACATAATTCCACGTTTTTCCGTTGTCAAAGGTTATTCCTCCATTAAAATCCTGGCTGGATAAGGCCATTATGTTGGGATAGTTGGCGTTCCAATTATATTTACCGCCAACGCAAATTCCGTTAAAGCCCGTAAGTGAGTAGACGAAGTGCTCACCCCCGTCAACAGACCGCCAGGAGCTTGCACCGAACACCTCGCCTTTGGTGTGGGTAAACCAAAAGAGTGCGCCGTCCCAGCTGTTGGCAGGCACCCAGAGCCCTTTAGGGTCGCGGCTGCCCTTGCCCCAGGTTTTGCCTCCGTCACGGGTGAAAAAGACGGTATGAGCCCAGCAATGCTCAGGGTCAGCAGAGTGGTTGTCAAGAAGTATCATATTGTTGGTGTCAACGGGACTTACTCGCAGCCGCTCAGGGCAAAAGGTGGGAAAATTCTCCCCCTTTACACATCGCCAGGTGTCACCTGCGTTCTCTGAAATATATATGCCATTGCGAGTTGAAACATAGATATTGTCGGGCCGCGTGCGTATTAAATCCATTGACAGGGGCTCAACATCAAGCACCTTTTCAAAGTGCTCTCCCCTATCCTTTGACCGATAAACACCCGGTTCTTTCATATCGTGATTTACCGAAACAAACACCCAACCGTTTTTGGCACTCACTCCCAGGTCACCGCCGCCAAAGCCCAGGGTGTCGGGAATTTCGTGCCAGTGCTCTCCCCCGTCATCCGAGCGGTAGATGGCAGGGTAGCTTGTTTCAACATTGCCGCGATAGGTCTTGCCTGCGTAGGAATGCTTGTAAGAATATTCGCGAGACCAATATGCCACTGCACTGCCGCCGATTTTTTCATCGTAGGTGGTAGTGTCAAAAGCAGTCTGATTGCGGCGGTCGTTATGGATGCCAACCTGGCCGTGACCCGTATCCTCAACAGTGTAAACGTAGCGCCAGGTTTCTCCCTTATCGGTAGACAGGTGGATTCCGTTGCCATAGTGACGCCAAGTGTTTGCACCGATAAACAAAACGCGGTTAATATTATTGGCATCAATGGCAAAGCCCACCGCACCGCAGGACACCATACCAAGCGTGCACATATGCCAATGTCTGCCTCCGTCAAGGGTGCGGTAAAGGCCTGCGCAATCAGTGCCGAAAAAACCCAACTGACTATCAACGGGGTCAAAAATCAGATAAGGCGTTGACTGACAGCTTTCGCCCCCTTCAAAGCCCATATCAAGAATTTCTTGACTTACCATGGGCACGTGCTGCCACACATCGGTATCAAAGAGTAATTTTTCGCTCATTACCATCATCCCATCCCTTGATTGGATTCTGCTTGCTTAAAATGATACTGTATTTACCTGTTATGATATTACGACTTGTTTTTAGTGTCGGAGGGAGCCGCCTTTATCTTCCACATTCCGCGGCAACCGCTGACAACAAATACCTCTCGAGTCAGCTGATTAAACTCGATACCACTTGCGTGACGTCCGCCGTCAGGGCCCTCTCTGCCGTCACCGTATTCACGGTTAAGACAGGTCCAGGTTTTGCCACCGTCAAGCGAACGGAAAACCGCACTGTAGTTAAAGGCGTCTGCCTGCCATCCCCTTGAAAGATAAAGAATGTTGCCGTTTTCGGGGTCGGTCACCACTCCTGTAGCACGATTCAGCTCACCGTTAACCTGAGACAGACGCTTGTCGGTGCCCAGCACGCCCTTGTGCAATCCGGCATTTGAGGTAACAAAAACAGTCTGTGTTTTTGCATCGTAGGCGATGTCAGTTACCTCATATTCACCCACAATGGCCTTAACCCAGGTAGCGCCGTTATCGTCTGAATATACCACGTTGTAGCCGTTGCTGCCGATGAGTCGACCTGTTGACTTATCACCGGTAAACACTCCCGTGCAGCCCTCCATAACCGACCAATTTTTGCCTCGGTCGGTAGTGCGGTATTCTCCAAAAAAGGCAATGTCATCATTGCCAAAGGCGCTGTGACCTACCTTGGAGCCCTTTACCTCAAGACGTGTGCGAACAACGTTTTTGCCGCCGTCATAAGAGCAAGCCAGATAACGGGTAGCAGTCCATCCGTCGGCATAAGAGGCCACCAAAGTTTTTTCATCAAGGCAATAAGAGCCGTATGTGAAGCCGCCCCAACCATTGCCACTCCAGTTTACATAATTCCAAGTGTAGCCGGAGTCGGTAGAGTATCCGCCGTTAAAGTCTTGACTGCCGATTGCCATAAGAGCGTTGTTGTTGGTGTTGACGCTGATTTTACCGCTGCCCACGGCAATTCCGGTAAAGCCGGTGCGTGAATAGTCAAAGGTTTTGCCCCCATCCACCGAAAGATAGGGGCCGTTAGTCATAATAACATTGGCCTTGGTGGGATGCCAGGTGCAAATTGCCTTCCAGGAGTTTTTGGGCATAATATCCCCAACCGAGTTGTCACGGCTGCTCTCGCCCCAAGTGACACCGCCATCATTGGAATATAGAAGCTTATACTTAAAATGCTCGTCACTTATTACCACGTTAACAGCGATGTTCTTTTCATTGGCAGGGCTTACGGACAGGGTCAGCATCTCTTCAACCGCACCCAGTCCGTGACTGCTTATTTTTTTCCAGCTTTTACCGCCGTCAGCGCTTTCGTATATATCGCTGAGGTCGCACATCCATACCTTGGAGGCCTTGTTTTGATGGGAATAGACGCATCTGACATTGCCATCAAAGGTTTTTTCCCAGCTTTTACCGCCGTCACTTGAAATAAAGATGCCCTTATCACTGCCGGCAATAACATTACCCGTCTTGTTATCAACGGTGATTTCGCCGCCTGCTATATCTTCTGTGCCTGCAAGCTCTTTCCACGTTTTGCCGCCATCCTCACTTTTGTAAACAGCAGGATGATTATACTCACTTGCTTTGTCACTTTTCTTATGATCCTCACGAGACCAGTACACAACGGCACTGCCCTTTATTTTTTCACTGTAGCTGCTTTTATCAAAGGCAAGTTGACGGCGATAGTCATTTTGAATGCCTATGCATCCCTCAAAATCGGTTTTGGCTTTAAAGACATATTGCCACAGCTCGCCGCAGTTTTCAGAAAGGTAAATGCCGTTGGCAACGTGGTACCCCGAGTTGCCGCCCACAGCAATTACACGGTTTTTATTATTGGGGTCAATAAGTATGCTGTTGGCACCGCAGGCCTCAAAGCCGAAGGTGCAAGGAGTCCATGTTTTTCCGCTGTCAGTGCTTTTGTAAATGGCGGCAACGTCTGTGCCAAAAAACATAGTGGTGCCGTCTATGGGATCATAAACGATGGAAGGCATGGCTTGACATCCCTCGCCCCCTGCGAAGCCAAGGTCTCGCAGTTGCTTTGAGATAAAAGGCACTGCCTGCCACACATCGGTATCTAAAAGGGTGCCCTTCTCAGCTGCAACAGGATTATCAGCAGCTGATGATGAGGGCGCTTTTCCGCTTTGAGAGGCAGAATCACCGCCACAACCCACAAATGAAAAAAGCACACCCAAGCAAAGTATCAAAGATAAAATCTTGACATTATTGTTTTTCATTCTTTTTCTCCTTTACAAAAACAGCAATGGTTGAGTTTATAATAAAACAACCATTGCTGTTGGGTAAATAGATTAAACGATAATGAATTTGTATATTTTGATATCGCTATTTGTTTATTTCAGTATCATTTTTCGAACTTTTGACCTTTTGATGCATCACAGGCCTTCATCTTCCATATACCTCGACAGGCGGCCGTAACTATGATTTCTCGGGTTGATTGGATAAAGCTGATTGAGGTAGCGTTGCGTCCGCCGTCGGGACAGTTGTCACGACCGTCACCTACTGTGCGGCAAAGGTTGGTCCAGGTTTTACCGCCATCAAGTGAACGGCAGACCGAAGCAACGTTGTAGTTGGTGTAGGTACTGTAGGAAACATAGATAATATTGGGGTTTTCGGGGTCAACACAAACGCCGCCTGCCGAAACACCGTACACCTGCTTAAGGGCAGAGCTGTCACCGTTAAAATCGTAATAATAAAGCTTTTTATCGGAAGTAACGTAAAGCTTTTTATCCTTTTCACTGTAAGCTAAATCAGAGATAAAGTTTTCGGCAAGAGTAAGTCTTTGCCAGGTTTTTCCGTCATCATCGGAATAGACGACGTAGCAGGTGTCTGCACCGAAAAGTCGGCCTGTTTCGGGGTCATGAGCCAGCACGCCCTTGCAGTCCTCCATCTCTGTCCAGGTTTTGCAATAGTCATCGGTGCGATAGTTGCCAAGGAAGGCAATATTTTCTTTGCCCAGCGCACCGTAGCCCACCTGCAAGCCGTTAATGTTTTTGCCGGTGTGCTGAACGGTTTTGCCGCCGTCGGTGGTGTATACTATTTCACCGCCGCCTGCCCAGCTTTCGGCATTGGTGGTGCAAACTATTTTGTCGGTAAGAGCGTAGGCGCCGTAGGTAAATCCGCCCCAATTTCTGCCTGACCAGTTTACATAAGTCCATGTTTTGCCGCCGTCTGCAGAGAATCCGCCGTTAAAATCCTGATTGCTTGCGGCTATCAGTTTTTCGTTATTGATATTGACAGACAGACTACTGGTAGCAGAAACGTTGTAGCCCTTGGTGGAAACGTAGAAATTTTCGCCACCGTCCTCGGAACGGTATTCGGTGGAAATAATATAATTTTCATCCACGGGTGAATACCAGAAGTTGGCGCGCCACTCAGACATGGGAATCCATATGCCTTCTTTATGGTTTTTGGCTTGATGCCAGGTTTTACCCCCATCCTTGGTATAGTATGAGGAATAGTCGAACTCATAGGTTTTGCCAAGGCGGAAGAAAATCATATGGTTGGTGTTGGAGGGAGCCACACGCAAGTTGCGCAGCTGTTTGCTGTCGGTGGGGAATCCCGAAACATCTGCTTTTTTAAAGGTTGCACCGAAATCGTCAGAGGTATAGAAGCCGTCAACGGTTACGGCATAAACGTTGTTGGGCTTATTGGGCACGGTGAAAAGGGCGTTGATGGCAAGGTCGCTGACCTTTTTAAAGCTCTTGCCCTTATCGTCAGAGGTCCACACGCCCGACTTATTGCTGACGATAACCTTACCGTCTTTATTTACAAATATGTCACCGCCTGCCATACTCTCGGTGCCGCTAAGCTCCTTCCAGGTGTTGCCGCCATCGGTAGACTTGTAAATTGCAGGATGATTTGCTTGATTTTGTGTAAAATTCTCGCGAGACCAATAAACTATCTTACTGCCGTTGAGTTTCTTATCCTTGCTGGAGGGATCAAAAGCAATCTGCACGCGATGGTCATAATCGTCACCTATAGTACCCTCGAACCCTTCGGTGTTTGCGGTATATTTTGCCGCCCAGCTGAGTCCTGCATCGGTAGAAAGATATATTCCGTTTGTTTTGTGAGGGCCGGAGTTGCAGCCGATGGCAATAACACGGTTGATATTATTGGGGTCAAATATCATACCCGTTGAACCGCAGGCCTCAAATCCAATAGTACTGGGGTGCCAGCTTTTGCCACCGTCGGTAGTGCGGAACATTCCGCCAACGTCAGTGCCGTAAAAGCCCAATTTTCCGTCAACCGGGTCAAGAACGCAATAAGGGCTGACCTGACAGGCCTCACTGTTTTCATAGCCGGCATCAATAAGTTCCTGACTTATAAGGGGCACAGCCACCCATATATCAGTGTCAAAATAGATGCCCTTAAATGCTCCGTCATCACCATTGCTTGATGATGTCGGGTTTGAAGAGGTTGAATTTGCTGCATCCTTTCCGCATCCGACAAAAGAGGTAAAAAGCATAACAGACGCAGCCAACAGGCATAAAAGCTTGATAACAATATGTTTTTTCATACTGCAAACACCTTTCATACTCAAAGCCAACCCCAACACAATGAAGGAGCTGCTTTGGTTTTGTTTTTATCATTATAACTTTTTTCTGCTTTAGGTAAATATTTTTTTGTTTTTTATTTTAAAAAAAGCCCCAAAACAGTATAAAAATGCTGATTTTAGGGCTTTTTTCTTATTATTTTCGTTTTGCGGTTTTTTGGTAAAGCTTACGTTTCATCATTTACAAGCGTCTTCAGGAGGACAAGCCATCTTCCAAACGCCCTTGCAGCCCGCAAACACAAACAGATTGCGCTCTTTACCGCCAACGACAAGGCAGGTTGGACGTCTGCCGCCATCGGGATCGGTACGGCCGTCACCCTTTTCACGGGTAAGGCAAATCCAAGATTTGCCGCCGTCAAGAGAACGCCATACGTTGCGGTTATGGTAATGTTGATTTGACATACAGCTAACGTACATCAGGTTGGGATATTTGGGGTCAATGGCAACGTTTTTAACAAGCTTGTTGTAGGTAAAGCCGCCAACAAGACGCTGCTTGGGATTTTCGTCATTAAGCTCGGTGTGCCAGAACTGATCGCCTGCGCAGTAATAAATCGAGCCTTGATCACGATTGTAGGCAATGTCGGTAATGCCTGCAGATACCTGAACTATACGCTGCCAAGTAACACCTGCATCACGGCTGACTACAAGATAATGACTCTTGGTTTCATCATCGTTAACCTGAAAATCGTAACCAAAGACCATACCCGTCTCGTAATCACAGGCAAATACACCCATACAGCCGTCCATTTCGGTCCAAGTATCGGCCCAGTCATCTGTGCGCCATTCGCCCATAAAGCCAACCTCAGGTCTGCCGGGTACGCCCATACCGACGGTGTAGCCCTTAATTACCTTATCGGTGCGGTCGATGGTTTCGCCGCCGTCACGGGTGATGGTGAGCAAACGGCCGCCATTCCAAGATTCTGAACGGGAAACGTAAGAAATCTTGTCACTCATGCAGTAGCCGCCATAGGTATGGCCGCCCCATTCGTGGCCTGCCCAGTTAACGTACTTATATGTTACACCGCCGTTAATCGAAAATCCGCCGTTGTAATCCTGGCTGGGCAACAGTATAAGGTCAGGATTGTTAACGTTGACCTTTACAATGGTACCCGTTGCAATGCCGTTAAAGCCGGTGTTTGAATACCAGAAATTCTCGCCTGCATCGTCTGAGGCGCAGATATAGTTCCAGTTGCAGATAACGCGGTTTTCATCCTTGGGGTCCCAACAGTAGGCGCTGCGTGCTGAGTTGGAGGGCACCCACAGAGGATTGTTCTTTTTGGTTTGACGGATAGATTCGCCCCAAGTTTTGCCGCCATCACGGGAGAAAGCGTGAATGTGGCCGTAGCGATTATTCTCCATAGTGGTGTAGTCATCCTCAAGCACCATGTGGTTAAGGTTGAGGGGGCTGACACGGATACGGTCGGGGTGGAAATCGGGATAATTTTCACCCTTGATGCAAGTCCAAGTATCACCGTAGTCTTCAGAGATATAAAGGCCTTCGCAGGCGGTAGCCCAAACCATATTGGGATGGGTGCGAACGGTATCCATTGAGAATACCACTTTATCCAGCACCTTTTCAAAGGTGGCGGCGCCATCCTTTGAACGATAGATGCCCTTGGGGCTTGCAGTAAGCAACCAGCCCTTTTCTTTATGTACGGCTATATAAGAGCCTGCCTGATCGGCAGTGTTAGGAAGCTGAGTCCAGCTGACACCGCCGTCAACAGATTTGTAAAGTGAAGGGTCATTCATGGCATAGCGGCATTTATCCTCATCTTCACGTGACCAATAAATAATTGCGCTACCGCCAATTTTTTCATCATAGCTTGACTCGTCATAGGCAATCTGGGTGCGGAAGTCGCGATAGCCGTAGGTGCGAGCGCGAAGTACGGGGGTCCAACTGTTGCCGTAGTCGGTTGAAAGGAACAATCCGTTAACGTCTTGAGCAGCAGAGTTAGCACCGACCACCATACATCTTGCAGTGTTGTTGGGGTCAAAAGCGCAGCCCGTGGCGCCTGCGGCGTCAAATCCAAGGGTAGAAATCACCCAAGTGCGGCCACCGTCATCAGAGCGATAAAGTCCTGCAACGTCGGTACCGAAAAGGCCGTGCTTACCCTCGATGGGGTCAAGAACGGGGCAAAGCACCTGCTGGCAGGCCTCGCCGCCAATGTAGCCCTGTGCGTAGTGTTCATCGTCAATCATTGGAACGGGAATCCAACGGTCGGTCTCGAATTGACTTGTTTTAACAGACATAATAATTCCTCCGGATTTTTATCTATATAACGCATTTCAGGCCATTCAAAAGGATGAATGGCCTTTATCAATGTCAGTTTTTAGGGGGAGCAGTATGCTTCCACACGCCGTAGCAACCGGTAAAGCAGAAGAGCTCGCTTGTTTTGGGGTTAACACCGACAGCGTTAACGTGACGGGTATTGGTGGTAACGTCACCTCTGTCGTCGCCCTTTACACGCACAAGTCCTGTCCAGGTCTTGCCGCCGTCAACCGAGCGATATACCGACTGGCTGTGAGAGGCGTTGCAAAGATACATTACGTCCTGATTGTTGGGGTCGATGGCAACACCGTTTACGCCGCCGATTACTGCGGCTGAATTAACCAGCTTAAGCTTGGTTTCGCCCGCTTTGATATCGGCAGAATAGAGCTTGCCGCCTGCTACATAAAGCACGCCGGTTTTGGTGTTAACGGCAATATCGTCTATGCCGTCGCCTACAACACCAAGCTTCTTCCAGGTTTTGCCCTTGTCGTCAGAGTAAACAACATAATATCTGTTGGCACCTACGCCCCAGAGTCGGCCCGTTGTGCTGTCGCAGAAGTATACGCCTGTGCAGCCGTCACCGTGGCCCTGGCTCATATCCTCCCAGGTTTTGCCCTTATCAGCAGAGCGCCATTCGCCGATGAACACAATGTTTTCGTCGCCTACAACACCCATACCAATCTCGGAGCCCTTAATCTGCATGTTGGTGCGCTCGATGCTTTTTCCGCCGTCGCGGGCTATGCAAATGTAACGGGGAGCTGTCCAAGCTGTGGCAAGACCAACAACGGTGGTATCCTTATCGATGCAGTAAGAGCCGTAGGTGTAACCGCCCCATCCATTTTCACCATAGGGAACG